>NZ_JAOQKG010000002.1:452689-515253 GCF_025567605.1 Oscillibacter acetigenes
GATGCCGATGTTGATCTCGCCCTCGTCAACCTCAAAGTTGTCGTCGGAGTCTGTGAAGTCCAGAATCTTCATGTCGGGATAGGCGGCCACGGCACCCATAGCGGTGGGCATATCGGTGCAGATGAAGTCCACGGCGTCGGTCTCCAGGGCCATCAGCATGGCGGGGGCGGTCTCCGCGGCAGTCTGGACCTGGGCGCCCTCGATCTGAGGCAGGCAGGAGTCATACCAGATGGTGGCGATCTGCGCGGTGCAGGTGCCGCCGGAAAGGTCGCTGATGCCGGCGGCGTTGGCATAGGGGCTGTCCGTCTTGGTCACACAGACGATGGAGGCGTAGTAGTAGGGGCCGGCGAAATCCACCTGCTCGCTGCGCTCGGCAGTCATGGACTGGCCGGCAATGACGGCGTCAAAGGTACCGGTCTGCACGCCGGGAACCAGAGAGTCCCAGTCGGACTGAACCACTTCCAGCTTCCAGCCGTTGGCCTCGCAGATCTGCTTGGCGATCATCACGTCGTAGCCGTTGGCATAGGTGCCGGGCACGTTGGAGATGGGCACAGCGCCGTTGGAGTCGTCGCTCTGACTCCAGTTGTAAGGGGCGTAGGCGCACTCCATGGCGATGGTCAGCACGCCGTCCTCCACGCCGGAGGAGCCGGCGGTCTCCCCGCCTTCAGCGGTGGTGCCGGAATTGCCGGAGTCGGCAGTGTCGCCGGAGCTGCCGGTGCCGCCGCAGGCGGCCAGGGACGCTGTCATGGCCAGAGCCATCAGCAAGGTCAACAATCTCTTCATGTTTCTTCACCTTTCTCATCTCAAAAAAGATTCCGCGGCGGTCACAGACCTCCTCCGCGCCTGCCGCCGGCGGAGAGGAGAAAAAATGGACCGCTTTGTCAAGCGGTCCATGGAAAATACGGAAAGAAGCCCCCGGCAGGGACGATCCCGAACAGCCATTGATAGCGCTTCACAAAGGTTTGTGACAGTCCGGCAGGTATTCCCTGACGGCCCAGCACCAGAAGGACAGGCATCGTCCCGGCACTTCGGCGGCGGACCCTTCCCCGTCCGGCGGCTGCCTGGCCTTGCCGGAGCGGTACTGATGAACGCCGCGCCTCTATCTGAGCGATCCAATTTTGAAGGTATCCTATCACGTTCTCGGGGAGATGTCAACGCCCCTTCCCAGAAAAATGCCAAAAATCCCGCAGATTTGTGCAGATCATAGAAGAAAATGCCAAAACCGTTGCGCACTGTGGGGAAAATGTGGTATGATGCTCCCTGCACACACGGCGCAAGCGCCGGGAGAGGAGTGTGGAAGTATGATGCAGGCGGCGGAACTGGCGGTGCTGGACTGGCTCCAGGCCCATCTGCGCTGCGATTTTCTGGACGCGGTGATGCCGTGGATCAGCCGGATCTGCGACCACGGAGAGATTTGGATCCTGCTGGCGGCGGTGCTGCTGCTTCTGCGGAAGCACCGCTGGACAGGGATGTCCCTGTCCTTTGCGCTGATTCTGGATCTGATCTGCTGCAATATCGTTCTGAAACCCCTGGTCGGCCGGATCCGGCCCTTCTTGGTGAATACCGCGGTGGAACTGCTGACAGCACCCCCGGCGGACGCATCCTTTCCCTCGGGGCACACGGCGGCGTCCTTTGCGGCGGTGTTTGCCCTGCGGGCCTCCGGCAGCCCCCTGTGGAAGCCGGCGGCGGTCCTGGCGTCCGTGATCGCCTTTTCTCGGCTGTACCTGTACGTCCACTGGCCCACCGACGTGCTGGGGGGCATTCTGGTGGGCGCCGCGGCTGGCTGGGCAGGCGCGCGGCTGGCAGACGTCCTCCGCCGCAGGCGGGAGCGGCTGGGCCGCAGGGCATAGCGGAAAAAACGGACCGGACGGCTTGCCGTCCGGTCCGTGCGGCTTCACGCGGCGTTCTCCCTGGCCTGAAGATATTTCTTCACAGCGAAGATGCCCGCCACCGCTGCCACGCCCAGTAGCGTCTCCGCCGCGTCGGTGTGGCTGACGATCATCTGCCGGACGATGGTGAACAGCAGCACGTCCACCACCGCGTCGGCGGTGTGCAGGGCCAGCATCTTCACGAACTCAATTCCCATCACCAGCAGCAGTGTGGCGGAGAGGAAATCCCCCAGGGCGAAGGCCTCTGGGGAGAGGAGCAGGGTCCGGCCAGTCTCCCGGAACAAAAATACCGCCCCGCAGACGATCACCAGCAGGGTCACGGCGGCGATGAGCAGCTCCAAAGCACGGGCGGCCTTCAACAACAGGATGTGGGCGGGATGACGGTTCATGGTGCCTCCTTGCGCCGCGGGGCGGCAGAGTGAAGATAAGAAATAAAAGATAGGGGATAAGAGATGCCCCTCTCCGGGAAGGATCTCTTATTCTTTTATCTGGGCCTTGGACTTGCAAAAACGAAGAGCCCGTAAAAATGTAGGGGCGGCAATCTGCCGCCCGGCGGGAATGGTGTGGGGGCGTCGTGTTACCCCTCGTCGATGTCGAGGCTGCCGACGGGAGCCCCGGAGGGCAGAAATTTTTCGCCGTCGGACACTGTCAGGTACATAAAGCCTGTGGAATCCGCTGATTGGTACACCAGCGTACCGTCCTTGACGGCAAAGCGGTTGACGAATTTTTCATCATCTGTGGTGAGGATCACGGTGTCTCCGTCCAGTTTCCAGGTGCCGAGCCCAAAATAGCTGCTCAGGGCTCCTTCGGAACAGCGCATACTTCCGTCACTGTTGAGGGCGATATAGAAATCGCTCCCAAACCCCTCTTTTTCGTAGATGTAGACCTGGTCGGCGAGGTCGCCGGCGGTTACCGCTGCCGGCTGGCCGGAACAGCCCGTCGCCATGAGAGTAAAGAGCAGGAGCAGGGCGGAAAACAGACGGCACTTCATCATGATGTAGCCCTCCTTTCCATGATCCGAAAACAGGACCGCCTCTCCATCAATCTATCACAGACGGCGGCCCATTGCAAGGCAAACCCGCCTTGCGTAAACGCCGGATTTGGGATATACTATATCTCTATGGAAAAATCAGCCTGCGGGCAGGAGGAACTCCCCATGAAGCTCATGGTCATCGACGGCAACAGCATCCTGAATCGGGCCTATTACGGCATCCGTCCTCTCACCACACGGGACGGGCTTTACACCCACGCCATCTTCGGATTTCTCACCACGCTCCTTCGACTGGAGGGGGAGGAGGCACCGGACGCGTTGTGCGTCACCTTCGACGTCCACGCTCCAACCTTCCGCCATCAGGCGTCGGAGGCCTACAAGGCCACCCGCAAGCCCATGCCGGAGGAGCTCCGGGTCCAGGTGCCGGTGCTGAAAGAGGTGCTGGACGCCCTGAACATTCCCCGTTATGAGCAGGAGGGCTGGGAGGCCGACGACCTGATCGGCACCATCTCCCGCAAGTGCGAGGCGGACGGCTGGGACTGCGTGGTGGTCACCGGCGACAAGGACAGCCTGCAGCTCATTACCGACCACACCATGGTGAAGCTGGTGTCCACCCGCATGGGGCAGACCACCACCAAGGATATGACGGAGACCGCCTTCCAAGAGCAGTACGGCTTCGCCCCCATCCACATGATCGACCTGAAGGCCCTGATGGGGGACAGCTCCGACAACATCCCCGGCGTCCCCGGCATCGGGGAGAAGACCGCCATGGCCCTGATCCAGCAGTACGAGAGCATCGACAACCTGTACGCCAAAATGCCGGACATCGAGGCCAAGCCTGCCGCCATCCGCAAGCTGGCGGAGGGGGAGGAGAGCGCCCGGGAGTCTTACTGGCTGGCCACCATCGTTACCGACGCGCCTCTGGACTTCCATCCCGAGGAGAACCTGTGCCGGAAGCCCGGCCCGGACGCCTACCCGCTGTTTTTGAAGCTGGAGTTCACCAAGCTGATCGAGAAGTTCGGCCTGTCCCCGGCGGAGCAGCCAGCGGCGGAAAGGGCGGACTTCACCATGACCGTGGAGCAGGTCACAGAGCCTGCTCAGACGGAGCGGCTGCTGGCCCTCTGGCGAGCGGCGGACCATGTATCGGTGCTGGCCCTGCCGGACCTGACGGGCCTCTCTGTGGTCTGCCGGACCGGGGCGGACACCGGCGTCACGGCGGAGCTGTTCTTCGACAAGTATCAGGGGGACTGGAACGCCCTTTTGAACGCCCTGTTCGCGGCGGACGTCCGCAAGGTCTCCCACAATGTCAAGGACCTGACGCGGACGCTGCTGGAAAACGGCCTGCGGGCGGAGGGCTTCGTCTTCGACACCGCCCTGGCTGCCTACCTGCTGGACGCCACGGCGGGGAGCTATGACCTTGCCCGCCTGTTCGTCGCCTATTTCAACGAGGAGCTGCCAAAGGCCCTCTACCTGGAACCGGACGCCTTCTCCCTGCTGGGGGACGCCGCCGCGGCGGAGGCCAGCTTCGACAGCTACGCCGCCGCCGTGGACTCCCTGTACGGCGCCCTGGCGGAAAGACTGGCGGAGCGGGGCCAGATGGACCTGCTGCATGAGATCGAGATGCCCCTCTGCGCCGTGCTGGCGGAGATGGAGACCGCCGGATGCAGGGTAGACGCCAAGGCCCTCGGTGCTTTCGGGGATCTGCTGGCCCGGCGGAGCGCCGAGCTGGAACAGCAGATCTACGCCATGGCGGGGGAGGAATTCAACATCAACTCCCCCAAGCAGCTGGGGGAGATCCTCTTCGGCAAGCTGGGCCTGCCCCATGGCAAAAAGACCAAGACCGGCTGGTCCACCAACGCCGATGTGCTGGAAAAGCTCCGGTACGAGGCCCCCATCGTGGGGGCGGTGCTGGAGTATCGCCAGTACGCCAAGCTGAAATCCACCTATGCCGACGGCCTTTTGAAGGCCATGGACCCGGACGGCCGGGTGCGGACCAGCTTCCAGATGACGGTGACGGCCACGGGCCGCCTCTCCTCCACAGAGCCTAATCTCCAGAACATCCCCACCCGCACGGACCTGGGCAGCGAGATCCGGCGGATGTTCATCCCGGCGGAGGGCTGCGTCCTAGTGGACGCCGACTACTCCCAGATCGAGCTGCGGCTGCTGGCCCACATGGCTGGGGACGAGGCCATGATCGCCGCCTTCCGCTCCGGCGGGGACTTCCACGCGGAGACGGCGGCCAAGGTGTTCCACGTGGCGCCGGACCAGGTAACTCATGAGATGCGCCGCCAGGCCAAGGCAGTGAACTTCGGCATCGTCTACGGCATCTCCGCCTTCTCTCTGAGCCAGGACATCGGCGTGAGCGTGGCGGAGGCCAAGGCGTATATGGAGGCCTACTTCGCCACCTTCCCAGGCGTCCGGACGTATATGGACGCCATTGTGGAGCGGGCCAGGGAGCAGGGCTATGTGGAGACGCTGTTCCACCGGCGGCGGGACCTGCCGGAGCTGAAGTCCTCCAACTTCAACCTCCGCTCCTTCGGGGAGCGAGTGGCCCTGAACATGCCCATCCAGGGCACCGCGGCGGACATCATGAAGCTGGCTATGGTGGCGGTGCGGAAACGCCTGCGGCAGGAACTGCCGGAGGCCCGTCTGGTGCTGCAAGTCCACGACGAGCTGATCGTGGAGTGCCCGGAGGCCCAGGCGGAGACCGCCGCGGCGCTGCTGAAGGAGGAGATGGAGAACGTGGTGTCCCTCTCCGTCCCCCTAACGGCGGACGCCCACTGGGGCAGAAACTGGCTGGAGGCCAAGGGCTGATGGGATTTCAGAAGATCGACTACGCCGCGTGGCCCCGCCGTCCGTATTTTGAGCATTACCACCGGGACGTGCCCTGTTGGTACAGCATGACGGTGGACGTGGACATCTCCGCCCTACTGCCCCGCCTGCGGGGGTCGGGACTCCGGTTCTATCCGTCGGTGATCCACGGCATCTCCCGGATGGTCAACGCGGACCCGGCCCTCCGCATGGCTATGGACGAGACGGGGGCCATCGGCGTCTACGACCGGGTGGACCCCACTTATACGATTTTTCACAAGGACGATGAGACCTTCTCCGTCCTCTGGACCGCCTACCAGCCGGATCTGCGGGCCTTCTGCCAGGACTGGGAGGCGGACCGGACCCGCTATGGGGACATCCACACCTTTGAAGCCCGCCCGCCGGAGGCGGGACAGGGACTCTTCAACATCTCCGCCGTGCCCTGGGCCTCCTTCCGAAGTCTGCACCTGGAGCTGCCGGAGGCCAACGACTACCTGCTGCCCATCTTCACCCTGGGCCGCTACCGGAAGGAGAACGGCCGCACCCTGCTGCCTCTGGCCATGCAGGTCCACCACGGCGTCACGGACGGCTTTCACGTGGGGCGGTTCTTCAACCGCCTCCAGGCCTGGGCGGACAGTGCGCCGGAGATGGGCGCATGAAGCGCCTGTATATGATCGGCGGTCCTATGGGCGTGGGAAAGACCGCCGCCTGCCGCCAGCTGCAGCAGCTGCTGGACCGGAGCGTGTTCCTGGACGGGGACTGGTGCTGGGATGCCCACCCCTTTCAGGTGACGGAGGAGACCCGGGAGATGGTGTTGGAGAACATCTCTTTTCTCCTGAACAGCTTCCTCCGCTGCTCCGCCTATGACCATGTGATTTTCTGCTGGGTCCTGCACCGGCGGGAAATCTGGGAAGACCTGCTCCGCCGCCTGACGGAGCCGTATGTCCTGCGGGCCGTCTCCCTGGTCTGCACACCGGAGACCCTGCGGTCCCGGCTGGAGGGAGATATCCTCGCCGGAAAGCGAATACCGGATGTGTTGGACCGGAGCCTGGCCTACCTGCCGCTGTATGATGCCCTGGACATCCGGCACCTGGATGTGACGGCTTTGACGCCCCGGGAGACGGCGGAGTGCATCCGAAGGGAGGGCGGCGCATGAAGCGGCTGATCGTCCTGCTGGGCGTGGCTGGGGTGTCCCTGTCGGCGGTGTTTGTCCGGTGGTCCACGGCGCCGTCCCTGATCCTGGCGCTGTACCGGATGGCCTTTTCGGCGGCGCTGATGGCGGTCCCGGTACTGGCGGGACGAAGGCGGGAGCTGAAATCCCTGACCCGGCGGGACGTGCTGCTGTGCCTTGCCAGCGGCTTGTTTCTGGGCATCCACTTCGCGGCGTATTTTGGGGCCCTGCGGGCCACCTCCATCGCCTCGGCGGTGGTGCTGGTGGATACGGAGGTATTCTTTGTGGCAGCGGCCTCGGCGTTGTTTCTGGGGCAGCGGCTGCCCCGCCGGACCTGGCCCGCGGTCCTGCTTGCCTTTGCAGGCAGCGCGGTGGTGGCGCTGGCAGACAGCGCCGCCGGGACGAATGCGCTGCTGGGAGATTTGATTGCCCTGGCCGGCGCCGCCGCCATGGCGGTCTATACCATGATCGGAACGGTCTGCCGGCAGCGGCTCTCCACGTCAGTGTACACCTTTCTGGTGTATACGTCCGCCGCGGCCACGCTGCTGGCTGCGGCCCTGCTGAGCGGAACGCCGCTGGCCGGCTACGGTCCGGTGAACGGGCTGACGGCCCTGGGCATGGCGGTATGCTGCACCCTGCTGGGACACAATGTGTTCAGCTGGGGGCTGAAATATCTGCCGCCGGCCTTCATCGCCACGGTCAAGCTGATGGAGCCGGTGTTCGCCTCTGTCTGGGGACTCCTGCTCTTTGGCGAGCGGCCGGGCTGGCTGACGGTTGCCGGAGGCGCGGCGGTCCTTCTGGGCGTGGGGCTGTATGCCCGTACCATCGGCGGGGATGCCGGAAAACGAGAGGAGAGAGAACCATGAGAGAACAGATGCACGTGCGCATCGTCCCCATGACCGGGGACCATCTGGACGAGGTGGCGGAGCTGGAACGGATCTGCTTCACCACCCCCTGGTCCCGGAACATGCTGGTGGAGGAGCTGCAGAACGACTGCGCCGCCTTCCTGGTGGCCCTGGATGACGAGGACCACGTGGCGGGCTACGCCGGCCTGCTGGTGGTGCTGGACGAGGGGTACATCACCAATGTGGCCGTGCGGCCGGAGTGCCGCCGCAACGGCATCGCCCAGAAGCTGCTGCAAGTGTTCCTGGACTTTGCCCAGGCCCACAAGCTGGCGTTTCTGACGCTGGAGGTCCGGGCCTCCAACTACGGGGCCATCGCCCTGTACGGCAGCCGGGGCTTCCGCAGCGTGGGCAGGCGGAAAAACTATTACGAGCATCCGAAGGAGGATGCCATCATCATGACAAAGGAGTTTACCGATGGAACTGAGGATCCCGACACTGGAGCAGCTGCGGACGGTCTATGACCGGGACCTGCGGACAGCATTTCCCGCA
This sequence comes from Oscillibacter acetigenes, assembly GCF_025567605.1. Taxonomy (NCBI): domain Bacteria; kingdom Bacillati; phylum Bacillota; class Clostridia; order Eubacteriales; family Oscillospiraceae; genus Oscillibacter; species Oscillibacter acetigenes. The sequence goes on from NZ_JAOQKG010000002.1 coordinate 460,946, forward strand.
GCGGAGCTGAAGCCCCTGAAGAATATGGAGGAGATGTGGGCCGAGGGGCGGTACCGCCCCTGGTGCCTCTTTGACGGGGACGACATCGCCGGCGAGGCATTTTTATGGCTGGGCCACCCCGGCTGGGCCCTGCTGGACTATCTGTGCGTGGCCGCAGACCGCCGGAACGGCGGCCTGGGCTCCGTGATCCTGGAGAAGCTCCGGGAGGCGGAGCGGGGCAATGTGATCTTCGGAGAGAGTGAGATCCCTTGCTACGCCCCGGACCCGGCCATGGCAGAGCGGCGGCTGGGCTTCTATGCCCGCAACGGCGCCCGGACCGCCGGGTATGACACGGAGATGTTCGGCGTACCCTACAAGACCCTGTACTGGGCGGAGGGGAAAGTGGACGAGTCCGCCCTGATGGAGGAGCACCGCTTTATCTATGCCAGTACCTTTGCGCCGGATAAATTCCGCAGATATGTCCGCATCCCCTTTGATCCAAATGGGACGCCGGGCGAGAGAGTATCCTGGCAGCAGTGACGGAAAAGAGAGGGACAGATCATGAAAATTTTGGCCTTTGAGTCCTCCTGCGACGAGACAGCGGTGGCCGTGGTGGAGGACGGGCGCACGGTCCTGTCCGATGCCATCGCCTCCCAGGCGGACCTCCACGCCCTGTACGGCGGCGTGGTGCCGGAGATCGCCTCCCGCAAGCATGTGGAGGCCATTGCCGCCCTGACGGACCAGGCTCTGCGGCAGGCGGGCTGTGAGAAGTCCGACATCGACGCGGTGGCAGTGACCTATGCCCCGGGGCTCATCGGCGCGGTGCTGGTGGGCCTCAGCTTCGCCAAGTCGGTGGCCTTTGCCCTGGGGGTGCCCCTGATCCCGGTGCACCACATCCGGGGCCACATCGCCGCCAATTACCTGGCCTTTCCGGAACTGGAGCCGCCCTTCCTGGCCCTGGCCATCTCCGGAGGCAACACAATGATCGTGGACGTCCGGGACTACACGGATATGGAGATTCTGGGCGCCACCCGGGATGACGCAGCAGGGGAGTGCTTCGACAAGGCGGCCCGGGTGCTGGGCCTGCCCTATCCCGGCGGCGCCCCCATGGACGCCCTGGCCCGGCAGTCCCCGGGCGGGGTGTACACCCTGCCTCACGCCCATGTGGACGGGGCAGAGCTGGACATGAGCTTCTCCGGCCTCAAGACGGCGGTGGTGAACCTGGCCCACCATGCTCAGCAGGTGGGGGAGTCTCTGGACCGGGCAGCGCTGGCTCGGGACTTCGCCCAGGCTGTCAGCGATACACTGGTGCCCCGGGCCATGGAGGCGGCAAAGCAGACTGGCCGCACTGTGCTTTGCGCCGCCGGCGGCGTAGCGGCCAACTCCGTCATCCGGGAGGATCTTCGTCGGGCCTGCGAGGCGGCAGACATCCGGTTATACCTGCCGCCGCTGAAACTCTGCGGCGACAACGGTGCCATGATCGGCGCCCAGGGGTATTATGAATATCTGGCAGGGCATACGGCTGGCATGGAGCTGAACGCCTATGCTACACGGGACATTGCAGACTGAATCAGGCGGCCGCGTCAGCGGCCGCCTGATTTATTGGAAAATGCATAACGAGCTTATGCAGGCTGCATCTGTAAAGCCAGATACCTTGCTTTTTGTGAAGGCGCAGCTCGGGTGGTCTTCATTTGCCGTTCACTTTTGGAAAAACAGGCAGGAGAGACGGAGAAGTTTTTGAAGGCAAAACATTATGTAAAGTTTAGACGCTTTTTTGGGCGGTGGAAAAGCGCAAAAAGAGAAGATGGTAAATTTATACAATTTACAAAAAAATATTGAAAATAAATAGAAAATTCGCGTGTGGAAAATCATGTGGAAAATGTGAATAACTCTTTGTAAAAAGAAATTATCAAATAAATTATGTAAATGCTGAAAAGAACGGAAGACTGCAAAAAGAAGGGAGTCAACAGAAAATAATGACAGAATTTGTCGAAGTTTCTTGGGAAAATCACAACAGAATTTCCTGTTGTAATGGGCGGAATTCGGGGGAAAAGCGTAGGAAATAGGCTAATCGCCTGAAAATATTTTGAAGGAATTCCTTCAAAATACAAAATGTAATATACAGGAATTGCCATGCAGAGAGTGTGGCAGGAAATCAAAAGAATCTGTTGACGTCGGTCAAAAAATATGATAAAATATATCCTGTTCTGGATGTGCCTTTCCAAAAACACCATGTCATGAATTGATAAGCTAATGTAGCTCAGTCGGTAGAGCAGCTGATTCGTAATCAGCAGGTCGTGTGTTCGAGTCACATCATTAGCTCCAAAAGAAGCCCTGAGGTCCAACGGCCTTGGGGCTTCTCTTTTTCTGGAAATGTTGTATAACGGTGGTAATGTGGTAGCAACTGTCATTTAGCTTGTGCATCTCCGGCTGGAGGCGGCCCGGATCGTTGTTATTGATGAGCGCAGAACCTGTGCTGCCTAAGGCATCTGCGCGCACTGGCGGCAGGCCGGGGCTGGTGAACGAGAACCCCGACCATGTGCGGCCTGCATACTGCCAGAGGGCCTCTCGGAGGGAGGATGCCCCTGTGAGCGGCTGGAGCAGAGAAATTCAAAACGCAAAGAGGAGACGGAAGACCGTGTGGCTTCCTTCGAGCGAAAGAGGGCCCCGGTGCGGAATCTGCACCGGGGCCCATGAGGTTCTCAATGTCCGTTTCGACCGGAAGCTCCACGGCTTTGCGCGTGCTTCCTGCCGCGCTCCGCCGGGAATCCATGCACCTTACTTATAATAAATTCCCAATAGCGCCTTATGAGGCTCTGTGAATGCCCCCAGCCGGATCTCCATGCTGATCTCGAAGGCCCGGTCCCAGGGGAAGCCGTATCCCGTCAGCTCCACGCCGCCCCAGCCCCGCTCGGCATACTCCCGGGTGGCGGAAAGGGAAGAGATGAAGTTGCTCCGCTCCAGGTTTTCGATCACCGGGGCCACGGCCGCTGCCATGCCGGCCTCCAGCCGCTCCAGGATGGACACCCGGTCGATGTCCGGCATCCAGAAGTTGTCGGCATTGCCCGACAGGTCGTTCCGGACAAAGCTCAGAATGTCGTTGCGCACGATGTTCTTGTAGCAGAAGTCCTTCAGAATGCTGTCCGCCAAGGTCCGGAGAAATGCCTGTTCTGTGGCATCTGTTTGCTCACCGTGCTGGAGGAAGGCATACCGGGCCACACCATGGCTCAGGGCCGTGCCGGTGACGATGGCCATATCCAGAAAACCCGCATAGCTCAAAAGCCAGCCAAGCTCTGCCTGATCTGTCAGCGCCTTATGGAAGGCGGTCCCGTAGGTGCCGTTTCCCGCGTCGATGAGGATGGTAGGCAGCCCGGCAGCCCGGTTGTCGTTCAGACACTGGACCAGTGCGTTGATATACGTCTCCTGGGCTGCCGGGTCTGCCGGCTGGGTCAGCACCAGCATTGCCAGTTCCTCGCCGCCGGGTTCCGCCATCGTCAGGTCGAAAAAGTCGAAGTGCTCTGCCACGATGGCCTCCAGAGGCTGGTAGTCATAGGCGCAGGCAGGCCGGTCCTCAGTACCGCCGAAATACTGGACGGATACCGCGGCACCCTCCCAGCCCCACTCCTCCAGGCAGAGCTTCGTCACCGCCTTAAAGGCCAGGTCGTCCACACCGGAGAGCAGGGCGTCCCCTTGGCGCAGCTGCGCCCGGAGATAGGCGATCTCGTTTTTCTGGATGCTGTCCTCCTCCGAGGAGTCGTCGATGCCGATCAATACCCGGAACTGCCCGTCCGCCGTCTCCTCCAGAGCTTGGAACATGGCGTCGCTAAGCCGCAGCTTCCGCTCCCGGGAGGCCAGATAGTTCTCCACGGCTCCCTCCGGCAGCGGCTCCTCCGCCTCCACCGGGACGGGGGTTCCGTCCGCCCCCAGGGGGTAGTCCGCCACAATGTTCCCGATGGTCAGATCCGTGCCCTCCAGGTGGGGACGGGGTGCCATGCCGTAAGTCCGCAGGGCATTGTACTCGTTGAGGCCGAACCCGCCGTAGCCGGTGGTGGCCGCCAGCCGCATGACTGTGTCCAGCAACCAGATCCGGTTGTTCTCATCCGCTGCCAGCAGGTCGATCACCGCCGTCAGCAGCTCCGCTTCCACCAGTGTCTCTCCGGAGGAAAGCGTCACCGGGTTCTCCCCAGTCATAGCCCGGGAGCTGACCAGCCCGCCGGAGAGCAGCTGATCCAGGGACAGGATGTACCGGTCACACCCGGCGGCCTCCTGCTTAGCCACCCACTCGTACAGTGCTCCCCGGTCCCCGTACTGGGTCCCGTTCTCATTCGGGGGCTGGCCGTCCAGCCGGGTGCGGTACAGGTCCCGCTCCGGCATGGCCAACTCGTAGCCCAAGGATTCCGCCAGGTATACCACCCGCTCGGCGTTGTCTGGCCGGTCATCCAGAGGTACGTAGGCGATCACCGGCGCACCGGCCCGGGGGGTCTCCTGTTCCACAGGCTCCGTCCGCACCGGCCCGCACCCTGCCAGAAGCGTACAGGCCAGCGCCGCTGCCAACATCCGTCTTCTCATGGTATGTTCTCCTGTTTCCAAAAGAGCGGAGCCATCGGCTCCGCTCCATCTGTTCTGTCCTGCCCCACACTCTCGGGACGGGAAAAGGGGCAGGGGAAAACCTTCGGTTTTCCCCAGTTGATCTGCCTCCGGCAGCTCAAGAATCTGAAACCATTTTCGGCAGGATATGCGCCTGCCGAAAATACATGGACTCAGCCGCCTTGGGCGGCGTCTCCAGTGACCGCCGTGGTGGCTCGGAGGGGAGCCTGCTCCCCTCCGAATTCCCTCACAGTCCGAATGCTCCCAGGTCCAACCCACCGGTGGCCTGCTCGATGCTCTTGTCCATGGCCTCCCCGGCCTGGCGCAGGGCCTCATTTACAGCGGATACCACCAGGTCCTGGAGCATCTCCACATCCTCCGGGTCCACGGCCTCCGGTTTGATGGTAACGGCCAGCACTTCCTTTTTGCCGTTGACCTTGGCCTCTACCACGCCGCCTCCCACGCTGGCGGTGAACTCCTGGGCCTCTACGGCCTCCTGGGCCGCATTCACCTGCTCCTGCATCTGCTGGATGCGGGCCTGCATCTCCGCCTGGCGCTGAGCGCCGGTCATCTTCATGCTGCCGTTGGTAAATCCACGGCGTGCGCTGTATCCCATAACTGGTCTCTCCTTTGTATTACTTGATCTCGATATTATCGAACTGACTGCCGAATTTCAGCAGGTTCTGCAGATTTTCCCGGGGCGTGGCCTTGGGGGGCTCTCCCACCTGAAAGACCAGGCGCACCGTCACGCCGCCGCTGGCGGCTTCCTCCATCAGGGCATTTCGCACCCGGTCATTGTCCAGACGTCCCAAGGTAATGTCATCCGGGGCATAAACCGTCAGCAGGCCGCCCTCCAGAACACCTGTGCACATATCCAGAAACACCCGGTACATAGGCGGCAGGCGGCCCTTGCAACCCTCTGCCAGCGCCCGCCACCAACTGCCCCCCACAGCGGATGCCGCAGCAGGGGAGGGGGCGGCGGGCTGCGCCTCCGGTACGTCGAACACCCGCGCTCCGGGCTCCTCCGGCAGAGGCGGCTCCTCGGGAAGCGGAGGGCGCTCCTCCCGTGCCGGCGGTTCTTCCCGAGGCGGGGCATCCTCCGGCGCAGGTGCCGGGGGCGGTACGGGGCCGGAGGACAGCTTCACCGTGCCGCCGCTTTCTGCGGCGGCCGCCCGCAGAAGCTGCCCCCGTTGGGCACTGTCTTCCAGCCGCTGGACCCGGGCCTCCAGGGCCGTCAGGTCCCCAGAGAGGGACTCGTCGCACAGCCGCAGGAGGCAGAGCTCCGCATCCGTGCGGCGGTTGGAGCTGTAATAGAGGTCCGCCGTGGCCCTTTGCAGCGTAGTGGCCAGGTAGATCAGCCGGGTAGCGGGAATCTCCCTGCCCAGCCTGTCCAGCGTGGCGCTGTCATAGCCGCCGGAGAGCAGGGCTGCCCCCCCCTCCGGCGCCGTACGCCGCAGCAGCAGGTCCCGGACCAGCGTGCTGAGCTCACCCAGCACCGCGCCTACATCCTTGCCACCCTGGTACAGCTGGTCCAGCTGCAGCAGGGCGCCCTTGGCGTCCCGGCTCAGAATAAACTCCATCAGCTGGGCCGTCTGCAGGTTTCCCGCCAGGCCCAGCGCCTCCAGCACGGCCCGGCTGTCCACGGTCCCGCCTACGGCGGCACACTGGTCCAAAAGGCTCAGGCCGTCCCGCAGAGCGCCGTCCGCCAGACGGCTCAACAGCTCCGCGCCATCCGCCGTCAGGTCGATCTGCTCCTGTCCGGCCACATACAGCAGCCGCGCCGCGATGTCCTGAGGCGTGATGCGCTTGAAGGAAAACCGCTGGCACCTAGAGAGGATGGTGGCGGGCACCTTGTGGAGCTCCGTAGTGGCCAGAATGAACATCAGGTGCTCCGGCGGCTCCTCCAGAATCTTCAGCAGAGCATTGAAGGCCGGGGTGGAGAGCATGTGGACCTCGTCCACGATGTACACCCGCTTCTTCACATTGGCCGGGGCGTAGATGGCTTCGTCCCGCAAGGCCCGCACCTGGTCGACACCGTTGTTGGAGGCAGCGTCCAGCTCCAGTACATCCAGAAAACTGCCGTTTTCGATGCCCACGCAGGAGGGGCACTGGCAGCAGGGATCGCCGTCCATCGGGTGCTCGCAGTTGACGGCCTTGGCCAAGATTTTGGCACAGGTGGTCTTGCCGGTGCCCCGGGTGCCTGTGAAGAGGTACGCATGGGAGGTGCGGCCCTCCGCCACCTGCTTACGCAGAGTCTGGGTGATGTGGGACTGGCCGATGACATCCGAAAACGTTTTGGGCCGCCATTTGCGGTACAGGGCCTGATACAAGAAATCACCTCCAAGCGAAAAAAGTCCTCCGCATGCAGCTGCGGAACCGGCGCCCTCGCGGCACATGGAACATCCCGCTTAATGCTGCTCGGTTCCCCGCCTGACATGATTCGCGGGCATCCATTGCGCGAGACCGGCTCCGCAGCTGCATGCGGAGGACTGTAACGTTATAGCTTATTTATTTTACTATATCCTCTGCAAATTGGCAACAAAAAATTTTCCGCTTTCTGAAAAAAATAGTCTTTACAACAGAGAAAATTATGGTATAATATTATCTGCCGTTGCATGACAGGAATGATGGACTCATAGTTCAACGGGGAGGGCGCTGCGTTTGCAGCCATATAAAACTACATCCCGCAGCGCTGGTTCTCTTCCCATTCACTAGTCTGGTTTTCCATGATTTTCCCTCAAAATCGAATATCCTGAAAATCCGTTTTTCATAACTTTTTTCGATGGAAAATGGCCAATATGGGCCCATAGCTCAGCTGGGAGAGCGTACGGTTCGCATCCGTAAGGTCGTCGGTTCGATCCCGATTGGGTCCACCAAATGAATGACCCCACCCAATTTGAACAAACGCTTGTCGTTGTTCAGAACGGGTGGGGTCATTTTATGCCTGAACTCCTTGCATTGCAAGGGGTTCAGGCCTTTCTGTATTTCATGTCTTGTGTCACCTGAAAAATACAAACAGGGTAAAATCAAAACACAAAACGTGTAATCGACGAGATTCGAACCCCTGTTATGTCAGTAAGTTGCTCTCCTCATTTGCCGTTCATGAACAACTCTTCTACCTGACAAGGTGTTCGGTTTTTCAATGTGCGATGTGGCCGCTGTGTGTTGTAAAACTCGATATAAGATGCAAGGCATCGTTTGAAATCTGTTTCGGAAGTGTAGTCCTTCCTGTAAAGCTCCTCCTTTTTGAGTGTAGCGAAGAACGATTCAGCAACAGCGTTGTCATGAGGCCGCCCTGAATTGGAGAAAGATTGTACCACAGCGTGCTCATGTAGTAGCTGTTTGAATCGATGCGAGGTGTATTGAGCACCTCGGTCACTGTGAAAGATGAGTTTTGTTTCTGGGTTTCTTTGTGCCCATGCCATTTTGAAAGTAGATGTGATCAACTGGGTGCTGTTCTTTCTGGATACTTTGTATGCGACAATTTTGCGGGAAAACAAATCCAAAATCACACAGGTGTAAAGATAGAACTCCCCCAGCTTAAAACAAGTAACATCGCTGACCCAGATTTGGTTGGGCTTGTCCGCCTGAAACTGCTGCTGGAGGATGTTCCGTTTCTTTTCCGGTTCATGAAGTTTCATGTAGTCCTGTTTTGCAGTGCTGCGGATACTAGCTAGGCCCATCTCTCTCATCAGTTTTGCCACATATTCTGTGCTGACTTGATGGCCATGTTGGACAAGTATTGTGCGGATCTTTTCAGCACCCAGCACCTGGCGGTACTCATCAAATATCTTCTGAATCAGAATACGATATTCCTCCCGCCGCTTTTCGAACCAAGCGTTGCTCCGTTTATTTCGGAGAATGTGGTTATAGAAAGTCCCGCGGGGAACATTCAGAGCTTCACAAAGTGTATGGACATCATATTGGCCGTACAGTAATTCTAGCTCCGTCAGTCGCTCCTTCAACGGAGCATGGACGGTGCAGCCGACGGTTTGCAAAACGGCGACCATGTTTTCCAATTTAGAGACTTTGTGTAGAAGTGCATCATACTCTTTGACGGTGCAGGTGCGTCTTTCATCGGGAACCGCTGGGCAGTATAGTTTTGCCCAGCGATAGATCGTCCGTACGCAGACACTGTATTCTGCGCATAATTCCTGGATTGGCTTGCCCTGCCTGTACTGTGCGATGATATCGGTTTTCTCTTGATCTGTGTAGGTCATGATGTTTGCCCCTTTCTTGTAATATGCTACTAGTGTAGCATGTAGAAAAAGATTAACACGAAGAGAGGCCGCCTGCCCTGCTAACAATACTTGAGCCTGGTATTGACAAAGGAATTATTATAATCAGTCTATTTTATAAAAAGCAAACTTCAAGAACTGGTCAAGGAATTGGACTGACTGCTTTGGTGTCAGGGAGTGAAGTTGTGAACCTGCAAATCAAGGATATCATCAATGAAATACGCCCTGTTGTGATAAATAAAAAGCGTACAGAACTGGATGCCCGGCACGATATAGGCCGAGAAAACAAAGTCACGGAAATCATGGAACTCATTTCTACAAAAAATATCGACCTTATGGAGTATTTGGAATCCATGTTATATAGGGTGATTCAGCGAGTAAGCATGCTCTCCAAAGAAAAATTTTCATCCGATTCGTCTGTAGTTTTGAAATCACCCATCTCCTTACTAAGAAGCAGGCACAGAAAAATGTGGACAGCTTGGGTGCTGCCTGTGTCTCTCTGTGCCTGCTTTTTTGTTGAGAAGTGGAAAAATTGTGATATAATATAAAAATAAAAGAACATTAGATTGGCATGAGCTGAAAATGAATGCGAGATGAGAATATGTCATACACTGTAAAATCATCTGAAAGATTAAGGAAATCTGGTTCAGAGGCAGAAACCAAGGCATTGCTTTATTTAATGAATTTCAGACCCGATAGTGATGACATATACTACTTTGTTGTAGATTTCTTTAATGACTTAACTGGGATGGACAACATGGCATCCAGATTGTGGGATGTGCAATCAAAAGGCGCACATCATGTTAGTCCCAAAGCTATCGGGAAAGAACTTGTCACATTGTTCAAGAATTATATGAGCCCATTAACCTTTGAGGCATATATTCTATTTATTGGCAGTGTGACCGGATCTCTTCGCAAAGATTCTTCTCTTACAACTTTTGGGATTGAAAATGTAAAGGATGCAGCGATAGAACAGATTAAGTTAGGCTTACATGAAGAAGGTTCCGCAAAAGAATATATTGATAGCACCGACTTGACCGATGAGAACATTAATGGTTTCCTGAGAAAAGTGTTTTTTGTCATTGATGATGGTAAAAAACCAAGTGAATATGTAAAAGCAATTATAAGGCAACATCCGAATATTATTCCAGAAGAAAAAATACTTAACGCTATTTTTAATGAGATAAGAGATAAACAGGCAAGCAAAAAAAATATTTCTTCAGTCGAGGGGATTGTGATTGAAACGACTGATGAAGCGTTAAACTATTGCAGGCACTTAACTAATAATGAAATTCGTTTAATGACTTTACAGCGTATTATCAATAGAGATCCGCTGGGTCAAGGAATACCACCATCTTTTGTAAGTATCTATAATACTTGGCCACCAGAAAGGCAGAGGGAAATGCTCGAAGATTGCCAAGGTGCCTTATGTAGGGCATTATTCAATAAAAATGCGGCAGATGGTTTTTGGTATCTATTTGAGAATACATATCAACTGATTGTCGAACATCCAGATGACTCTGTGCAGTCTCTATTTACAAAAATTCAGGCAATACCTAATTGTATTGTTCGGTGTCCTGACTTTGACGCCCTATCACTTAAGTACTTTATCTCTGTAGTCAAGGATGGTGTTCAACAATGAAGATACGGAAAGTAGCTGTAGGAAATGCTGCTGAAGCATTTATTGAAGGAAATTTCACAAATGGTGTGAACATCATTTCGAGCGACGATAATAATAAGGGAAAGACGATTGTAATCCAATCAATGATGTATGCTTTAGGAAATGAACCAACATTCCCTACATCATTTGAATTTCAGAAGTATTATTACTATATCGAATTTGAAGAAGCTGGGATTATATTCAAACTTTGCCGATCTGGCGATGGATTTGTATTAAAGCGTGAATCTACTGTACTTATTTTTGATAATGTTTCTGAACTTAAAAGATATTGGAACAGGAATATATTTCCACTTCCGTCAATAGCAAAAAATCAACTTTTAAGGATTGTAGATCCAGTACTATATGTCCAGCTTTTCTTTATTGGACAAGATAAGAAGGACACGTCCAATATCGCCAATCACGGCTTCTATAATAAACAAGATTTTATCGATATGCTTTACGCATATGCTGGTTTAATTGGAGAGCAACTTCCACAAGAGAGGATTGATGAGATAAAGAGTCATATAATAACTCTTTCTGACGAGAAAAAGCTATTGCTACAACAACATAAAATACTTAAATCGAAAAAAACACCTGTTTCATATCTTAGCGCGGAGAGTGACCGCCTCGCATTTGGTAAAAAAATAGAGAGTCTTGAAAGAGTCCAAAATAAAATTGCGGAATTACGGAAGGCTCGTAATAGTGTATCTACTCGTAAGAGTAAATGGGAGCATACGATTAACGAACTTCGCTCTTTAAATCGCACAATATCGTGTGGAGAATTACGATGCATGGATTGCAACTCTACAAATATCTCGTTTAGTACTGGAGAGTCAGTTCAAACATCCTACTCGTTTGATGTGTCTACAGTTGAAATGCGAAATGAAATCATTCATTCTATTTCAGAAAAAATTTCTGCTTATAGCGAAGAAATTGAACGGCTTTCTGCAGAAATAATTATAGAGCAAGAACGTTTGCAATCTTTAATGGATGATGAAAGCGTCTCTCTTGAATCTATTGTCGCTTACAAGAAAGATATTTTTTCGGCTTCAGATGCAGAAGCCAGAATTAAAGAGATAGACATGGAAGTCGCTACATTAAAGAGTCAACTGTTAGCCAGTGAAAATGCATCGATTGAAACGCAAGAGCAAAGAGTAGCTTTGTTATCAGCAATTATAGGCAAAATGAATGAACTTTACCATCAGATTGATCCGGATGGTAATATAATATATTCAAGCTTATTTACTCAGCGAAATGAGGTGTATTCTGGAAGCGAGGCGACTATTTTTCATGTGGTGAAATTGTTTGCCTTACAATTTGTGTTGCGGCACAGTTTCCCAATAGTAATTGACTCCTTCCGAGCAGAAGACTTATCGACTGGAAAAGAAAATACGGTGCTTGAAATCTCAAAATCAATTGATAAGCAAGTAATACTGACAACAACATTAAAGCATGAAGAGATAGGAAAATATGACGACCTTCCAGATGTGAATCATATAAATTATCAATCTCATACTCCAAGCAAGATCCTTGATGGTGCTTTTGTAGAATCCTTTGTTGCATTGTTGAATGACCTTTCGATTGAGATTTAAATGGGGTATAAAAAGTATTGACTCACTATATTAGATCGCCCCTTGCGCTAGCTTTTCATATCATATTATTTTTGGGGGAAAAGGTGACTACGCCTCACTTCCACACCGGCCCCGCTACGCTAGGCCCTAGTTTGGAGTTGGTGCAGACTGCATCTTTTTTGTCTACACATTCCATTGTAGACAAAGCCTGCGTTTAACGATAGTTATACGCAGGTTTTGTTTTTACTTGGCGATATAGCACAAAATGGCGAGATACAAATTAGTTATAATTACATATCACATGTGTCAACAAGCAGGTTTAAGGAAAAGGTATCTTCCTTAAACCTGCTTTTATTTATGTTTTAAAAAGTGAGGCAACTATGAAACTTCCATATGGCTATGTTTTGATTGGCAAGGAAATCGTTATTCATGAAGAAAAGGCGGATGTTGTCCGTAGCATTTTTGATGATTACCTTGCCGGAGCCAGCTTAGGCAAGATTGTTGATCTGCTTTTCAAAAAAGGGGTGGTTTCTCCAACTGGAAAAGTAAAATGGACGAGGGCGGCCGTGGATAAACTTCTGGCGAACAAAAAATATATCCCCCTGGTTGGTATTAAGATATACATGGATACTCAGTTTGAGAAAGCTCGACGTTGCAATGTAGACTATGATAAAGCCGGGTATCCACGAAAGGCAGTCAGGTATCAGTCTCCAGTTTTTGATACAAAATGAGACTATACAGAACCCATTTCTCTTGTTATACTAAATAAAAAGGAGAATGGGCCATGAACGAGAATGAACTACATGAGCGATACATACGCTTGGCATTTCAATATGAGTCTGCCATTGATGCCCTTCTGACAAAAGGATTGGTCGATATAGAAGCGGCCGACGCCGCAAAAGAGAGATTCTATGATACATTGAATGAGGAAAAGCTGCGGACCACACAAAAAATCAGGGACTATCATGAGACCATCAGCCTGTATATGAGGATGCTGGCCTATGATGGCATGGTCTCCCTGACAGAATTGGCAAGGCAGTATTCCGATGAGTCGCCGGGATATGTAATCCAAAGCTGGATGCGCAGCCGCAACACATTAGAGTTTCTCCGCCAATGGGAAAATGACATGAATGAAGGTTTTGATGATAGGGCCTGTGAGGAACTGATTCATCAGGGACATACGACATCACTGACCATTACACCATCTCTGTGGATTCGAAAGACTCACGCTGTTGGGATACAGGTAAAGCAAGGTAAAGGTGGAGGCGTGAGTGCTTACCCTGAAATTGCTGCAGGCTTCCAGCTATGGATAGATCCGAAGGTTCGGTTGGCAATCGTTAGGAAACATATGTAAAACAGAAATTGATTAAAGTGCATGAGTGGATGGAGAATGGTATGTTTCGTATCAAACCAGTTTACTCCTTCCACCTGCTTATGAGTATGGGTACGATTTGCTTCTTTTCCACAATGCACTTTTCTTAAGCAGTGAGTATTCGATTGCCCGGTATGCATATCCGCAGGATTACTGAGGCGTGAAATATGGGTAATATCTCTGAATTAGAACGGCGTATTTCCATTCGCATTATACTGGAAGACGCTGAGATAATTTTCGCGCTACTATCAAGTGAACAAGATATTAGAGTATCACATAAAAGGAACGTCTCAAATACTAAAAGCTGATACATTACTTATTTGTTAATTATGGAGGGAGCAGCTGCTCCATCTACCAATGTGAAAGAAATCATTACAAAACGATTTTAAACAACTAAATTTGGAAATCTCAGTATGTGCCAGAGTTTGACAGATAGTTTAGTGGAGTGGTGTTGAATATGAGATTTGAAGTAGTTCAACGAGGACAAATCGAACGTGTTTTTACAAAAAATGTGATATACCTCCACAAAGACGGTTGGAATGACTGGTTTAAATATGAGACGATGTTTTATCTTTCCTATTCTGATGAAAAAGGGAATACAGTGGAGTTGGGGAGCATTAAGATCGGTCAGATAGGAATGGAGCAGAGGACCCCTGATTTGCCGAAAACTTTTGAAACGTTAACCGATTCGTTTTTTACACTGGGGCAAAGTGAAGATTATTATGAAAATGTCAAAAAACTGGAACACGGAGAACTACGAGAGGATATTTTAACTGCGTTAAGAGATATTGCGTATAATCTGACAATTTTTGAGGCAGTGAAACAGGAAAATGTCACGCGTGAATCTCTTATGCGCGATCTTGGCTCCAGAATCATCAGGGAACAATTTCATCGAATCGCTAACGGGGGCGCGAAATTGACCCCTTTTGATATATCCTACAAGCTCCCAGGTCAGGTCGGAACCGATTACCAACTGGAGTTTCATGTAGTCCCGGATTCCAACCCACCGACTAACATCCATGTATTGATTGGGAGAAACGGCGTCGGAAAGACCCATATGCTTACGTCAATGATACGTTGCCTTTCAACAGGCAACCAGGATGGGCAATATGGAAAATTCAGCTTTGAGCATCGCACAAAATTTTCAAATTTTGTATGTGTAGCTTTTAGCCCGTTTGATACCTACCCAATGCCGGATGACATAGAAGAGGATGAATATAGTGGAAAATACACATACATTGGTTTAGGCAGCGGGCAGGAGATACGGATGCAGCGGCTGGAGGAGCAGTTTATTGCGGCGCTGCGGTCATGTAATAAATATAAAGAAAAGCGCACATTATGGATTGCTACTATGACGCTACTGAACTCAGACCCCATTTTTGCGAACAATGGTGCCTCCGCGCTGCTGTCTCCACAAGGAACAGAGGAAGGTGAACTGGTTGTCTCTGCGCAAGAGCTATTTAGCCGTCTAAGCTCTGGCCATAAGGTGATTTTGCTGACCTTGACCTGTCTGGTAGCGATTACGATGGAACGCACTCTTGTGCTCATGGATGAGCCGGAAAATCATCTGCACCCACCGTTGCTCTCTGCATTTGTTCGGGCGTTATCTGCGTTGCTGATTCAAAAAAACGGACTGGCTATTATTTCTACGCACTCGCCTGTTATTTTGCAGGAAGTACCTAAAAACTGCATCTGGCAGCTTTACAGAAACAACACAATACTGCGTGCGGTACGACCAGAGCGAGAAACATTCGGTGAGAATGTTGGAGTCCTCATAAACGATGTCTTTGGGCTTGAAGTGACCCATTCTGGCTTTCATGGTATGTTACTTCAGATGGTTGAAGCGGGCTTAACATACGAGGAAATATTAAATAAATTCGATTTTCGGGTCGGTATGGAAGCGAGATCGATTTTGCGCATCCTGCTTGCAAATAGAGAGTATGGAGGTACCGAATGAGAAAACTGAACGCTCCCGGCGATTCGGTTCAAGATGTATTTTCGACGTGTATTGAAAGCTATCGGGATGCCGCGTTAAAAAACCGGCTCAGATCGATAGTTCCTGTTCTCTCTGATGAGGCATCGCGCTTTGAAGACTGTGTATTAACATCAAAGACCCATACTATTCCAACGGCGGACAATGTAGGCGGGGTGGTTAGCAAGGCTGAGATGTTGGACATTTATGAATCCAAGTTTGTAAAGGGGACTGGCCGGCCATATTACGATAAATATATGTCGCTCCCCACGAATGGAAAATGTCCATTCTGTGGGATTGGCACTGTGAGCACGTTGGATCACTATTTGCCGAAATCCAAATATCCTGCACTGGCAATCACACCTAAAAATATGATCCCGGCCTGTCGGGACTGTAATTTGGGAAAGAAAAGGACATTTTCTCCTCAGAACTCAGAGGAGGAACCGTTACATCCGTATTTTGACGATGTTGAACAGGATATCTGGCTGTCCGTGAGATTTGAAGTTGCGGGCAAAGAGTTAGTTCCTACCTATTTTGTGCGGAAACCTGTAGCGTGGAACGACTTGCTGTTCAGGCGGGTTGAGAATCATATGGTTTTATATAATCTATACACATCCTACGCAGTGCATGCCGCCGAAGAAATTACAGGCCGATCGGGTATATGGCATGTCTTTCTCGATAGATGTGGTGAAGATTTCCTTGCGGCATCCTTTCATGACGAGGCGGTTAGCAGGGAACAGTTGTTCTTAAATTCATGGCAGTCCGCACTTTACCGCGGATTGGAGGAGCATATTGATTTTGTAACCCAATGGCTGCGATTATGAACACCCCCACCTAATCCGAACAGTTCCCATGAAACTGACGGATTAGGTGGGGCGTTTTATGACTGAAAGATTTATCATAGCAAGGTTTTCGGCCATTTTCATATTTACGATGGAAATGAAATATAAAGGCACAAAAAGTTTGAAATCAGCTTTCAAAACTGAAATTTTCGGAATCCGAACCCCTATGTAGCATGAATACATGGCTCACCTTTAATACACTTTCGCCATTTGATATGGTATCCGGTTTTTCAATATGCGATGAGGTTGCCCTGTATATAGGATTTGATGGAAGAGTCAATCTCTCTTGAATCCTGTTTCAGAGGCATATCCCTTCGATAAAGTTATTCCGTTTTGAACGATGCGAAAAATGATTTGGCGACTGCATTGTTATGGGGGTTACAGAGATAGAAAATGACTGTACCATTGCATGCTCATAAAGTAACTGCCAGAAACGATGGAAGGCATATTGTGCCCCTAACCATTGTAGAACAGAAGTTCAAGTTCAGAATTGAGTTACATCCTTGCGCCTTTGAAAGTGGAGGTGATGAACTGTGTACTGTTCCTAATGCTTTGAATAAATTTATAAGATTTGGTCAATAATGAAGATATGGAATTTTGGGGTAAATGCTTTGCAACTGCATCTTTTTTGTCCACACAATACAAAACTAGAAATCGCTGCAGTTTTTACTGCGGCGATTTCTCATTGGATCGCCCCATCAGCTCTGCCGGTGGGGCGGCCCGTAAAAAGAGCTTTAATATCAAACATCGAGTGAAGTGAGCCGCTAACATGAACCTTCCACTAATAGAAATCTGCTATTAGAACGGTGATTGCCCGTTTACGGGCTGTATGGCAAGTGATGCAAGCGGAATAAATTTCCATGTATCTTGAGACGCTTGCCGGTAATAGGCTCTTATAGGGCCTACGCAAGCCTCCGGCTTAACCGGCGGTTATGGCTTGACCACAGACGGATTTTGCTTTGATTATCGGAAGGATTCCTCGTACGGGGAATCCTCTTTTGTTTATTGCAGCGCAGATCATGGGGCCGCACTCTTCAGCATCCTGTCCAGTCCCCAATGGCTGGAATCTGCTCACAGACATGTGCCGGGGCGGCGGA
Source organism: Oscillibacter acetigenes (assembly GCF_025567605.1). Taxonomy (NCBI): domain Bacteria; kingdom Bacillati; phylum Bacillota; class Clostridia; order Eubacteriales; family Oscillospiraceae; genus Oscillibacter; species Oscillibacter acetigenes. The sequence goes on from NZ_JAOQKG010000002.1 coordinate 478,264, forward strand.
CTGTTCCAGCTTGACCTGGAAGGGACGTCAAGCCAGAGAAGAAGCTTTTTATAATTCCGGCAGTGCCCAGCGGCGGTTGGTGGAAGAGTGGCCTGCTGCTTTGGGATTCGGATCGCTGATAACGAATTTTCCGCTCACCGATGCGCAGTTTTCATGCCGCAAAGTCCGGACCCTCCCGCCGGAAGAACAACCGTCTGCCTTGGCGGCTGGCTCTTATAAGAAATACCATACGCCTCTTCCGCCGTGCGTATTGAGCCGTTTAGGGCGGCAGAGCGGTTTCTTCCCACGAAAAGCGGCTTTTGCCTTGCGGGACATACTGCGCTGCAAGGCGGCGGAAAGGGGTTCCCTTTGTCGGGACGCGAGAGAACAAAACAGCCCCCCCTTCGGAATGCCCGAAGGGGGGCTGCGGATCTATCAGAGCTGCTTGACCGTGTAATACACCGCCAGGGCAAAGACCACTATGGCCAGGGCCCACATGGCGTAATAGGCGATGGTGCTGCTGAACAGAGCGATGGCCAGCGCCACGACGGACAGGCCGCAGGCCGCATAGATGGGCATGGGATCCGCGCCGGCAGTCAACACCTGAAGATTGCCCAGCTTGCCGCCATTCTTGTCCGCCTTGTTGGTGAGGAAAGCCGCTACGATCAGTACCACGATATAGACTACCGCAGCGATCCGGACATAGGTACCCAGGAAGATGCTGTCCAGCACCCGCCGGCAGACCCACAGGGCGATCAGGGAGGCACCCAGGATGGTCAGGGACCAGGAGCACTCCCGATCGTACAGATTCCACAGAATGCCCAGCAGCATGACCACCGGAACCACCACGCACAGGAAGGTGAGAGCGGAGTCGTAGAAGGTGCGGATCATCCAGGCGGAACCGCCCAGGAAAACGCCGGCGGCAAACACCGACCAGCCGATCCAGCGGCGCTTGGTTTGCTGGCGCCAGACGATGCCCAGGACCAGACCGATCACAGCCACTGCCGCACCCGCGGCCATCAGATAGGGCAGTGCGGCGTCGCATGCGAGAAGCTCATTGGCGGTGCCGTTCACATAGAAGCGGCGGATGACCAACAGATAGATCTCCGCCACGCAGCCGGCCAGAAAAAACTTGAGCGCGTTGTGCATGGGCTCGTTCCGCTTTACCGGCTTGGATTTACTGACAGGATTTTTGGACATATAGGACAACCTCCAGGGTGTTTGTTCCGAAAATAGCCGCGGGAAAACATGCGCTTCCGCTGGCATACCATGATAGTATAGCAGATATTTCGTGCCTTTGCAAGGGGAAGGAGCCAGACTTTTCCCTTTTTTCCAACAGGAGTCAGGATTGCCGGTTGAGATTTGCCCGGGGGCGTGGTATACTCCTCTATTATGAGATTTTTTGCGAAAAATACTGATGACAAGAGGAATTTGCTTATGAAACGTTTGGGCGCACTGCTGGCGTCACTGCTGCTGGCGGGGAGCCTGACCGCCTGCGGCGGCACTGCGGCGCAGGAGATGCAGAGCATACAGGTCTTCGCCATGGACACGGTGATGGGCCTGCGGGCCTGCGGCGGGGAGACGGAGGCGGCGCTTGCGGCGGCGGAAGACGAGATCTACCGCCTGGATGAGGCGCTCTCCCGCACCCGGGAGGACAGCGCAGTGTCCCGGTTGAACAGCGCGGCGGGGGGGACGCCGGTGGATGTGGGGGAGGAACTCCGCGACCTGATTGCCCGGGCCCTGGATTTCAGCGCTGCCACAGACGGGGCCTTTGACATCACCCTGGCGCCGGTGTCCTCTGCCTGGGGCTTTACGGAGGACACCTACCGGGTGCCGGAGGACGCTGAACTGGCGTTGCTGCTGCCCTGCGTGGGGGCGGAGCATGTCCACCTGGAGGAGGGGACTGCTGTCTCGCTGGACCAGGGCACCCGGATTGACCTGGGAGCCATTGCCAAGGGGTATGCCAGCGACTGGATGGCTGCGATTTACCAGGAGCACGGCATCACCCACGGCATCGTGGACCTGGGTGGGAACACCTGGGTCTGCGGCGGGAACTTGGAGGGGGAGCCCTGGCAGATCGGCATTCAGGACCCGGCCCGGTCCGCGGGGGCTTTGGCGGGGATCCTGGAGGCGTCGGACGCCTTTGCCGTCACCTCCGGCGGCTATCAGCGGTATTTTGAGGAAAATGGACAGCTCTATCACCATATCATTGATCCTGCCACCGGCCGCCCGGCGGAGAGCGGACTTACCTCCGTCACCGTGGTGGCGGATGGGGCCGCGGGCAACGGCACGATGTGCGACGCCCTCTCCACGGCCCTGTTCGTCATGGGGGAGGACCGGGCGCTGGAGCTCTGGCGCAGCGGCGTCTATGACTTTGACCTGATCTTGGTGACAGAGGACGGCCGGCTGCTGGCGACTGCGGGCATCGCGGACCGGTTCCGTCCGGACGATTCGGCGGGGTATGCGTATGAAATCGTCTCCTAAGCTGCGGCCAAACGGCTGGGATGCGTTGGCGGCGGCCGCTGTGCTGGCGCTGGCGGTGGCCTGCGCGGCTCTGTTCTGGACTGGGGGAGAGGAAATAGGCCCGCTGACGGCGGTAGTGTCTGCGAACGGCGAGCCGGTGGATCGGGTGGTGCTGGCGGACCTGTCGGGACCGGAGGAGCGGACCTATACGTCCAACGGCTACACCCTCCGGGTGGCCTTTGGGCCAGAGTCTGCCCAGGTGACGGTGTCCGACTGCCCCACCCAGGACTGCGTCCACATGGGGGAGATCACCCGCGGGGGACAGAGCATCGTGTGCCTGCCCGCCCGGATCGTCGTGCAGCTGGAGGGCGGCGCGGCGGCGGATGACGGCGTGGATCTGGTGATCGGATAAGGAGGCGCCATGAAACTGACGACGAGACAGTTGACGCTGTGCGCGGTGCTGACGGCCATGGCGCTGGCGCTCAGCTATCTGGAGAACTTCTTCCCCTTGTCCCTGGCCATCCCCATTCCGGGGATCAAGCTGGGACTGGCCAACATCGTGACGCTGTTCGCCCTGTACGCCCTGGGACCGGGGCAGGCGCTGCTGATCCTGCTGGCCCGGTGCCTGCTGGGGGCGGTCTTTGCAGGAAACATGAACGCGCTGATTTTTTCCCTGCTGGGGGGCGTGACGGCCATGGGGGTGATGATCGCCCTCTCCCGGCTGAAGCGCCTCTCCGTCTACGGAGTGTCTGTGGGCGGAGCAGCGGCCCACAACTGCGGCCAGGTGGCCGCAGCTGTGCTGACGCTGGGCAACACGGCGCCGCTGTACTACCTGCCGGTGCTGCTGGGGGTGTCCCTCTTTACCGGGGCATTGACGGGGCTGATCGCCGCCTGCCTGTTCCGGGCGCTGGCACATACAAGACTGTGGGGGGTGTGAGCGGATGGACAAGCGGGATCAGAGCAAAAAGGACGAGATCATCCTGCGGCAGCTGGAGGTGATCCGCTCTATGACGGAGCACAACCTCAGCCGCATGGGCGCGGACTTCTGGGGCACTCCGACACCGGAGAAGCATGTGCCTGTGGCTCCGCTGCCGGAGAAAGAAAAAAGGATCCCGCCGGCAGACGGCGGGGAGAAAAAGGCGCCAGAGGCGGCAGAACAGAAACAGGAAGACACCGCCAAAGCTCCCCCCAAAGAGAACATCGAGGATCTGCAGAAGGAGCTGGACAGCTATGTGGGCCTCAGTGCGGTGAAGCGGGAGGTGAAAGACCTCATCAATCTGGCGGCGGTGGAGCGTCTGCGCCGGCAGCACGGCCTGCCCACAGCGGACATGAGTCTCCACATGGTGTTTTCCGGCAATCCCGGCACGGGAAAGACCACCATCGCCCGGCTGATGGCACGGGTTTACCACAGCCTGGGCATCTTGTCCAAGGGGCAGCTGGTGGAGGTAGACCGCAGCGGGCTGGTGGCGGGCTACGTGGGACAGACAGCCATCAAGACCCGGAAGGTCATCGACTCCGCTCTGGGGGGTGTGCTGTTCATCGACGAGGCATACGCCCTCAACGGCGGCGGGGCCAACGACTTCGGCCAGGAGGCCATCGACACGCTGCTGAAGGCCATGGAGGACCACCGGGACGACCTGGTGGTGATCGTCGCGGGCTACGACGGGCTGATGGACGAGTTCATCCACTCCAATCCGGGACTGGAGTCCAGGTTCAACCGCTTCCTCCACTTTGCAGATTACACGGCGGAGGAACTGCTGGCCATCTTCCGGATGCAGTGTGAAAAAGGGTGCTACATTCTGGAGCCGGAGGCGGAGGCGCCGCTGCGCTCCCTGCTGGAAAGGCGGATGGCGGATGCGGCCTCCTTCGGCAACGCCCGGGGCGTGCGAAACCTGTTTGAGCAGATCCTGGTCCGGCAGGCGGGCCGTCTGGCGGGACAGGCGTCCGTCAACCGGGAGGACCTGACGCGGATCACCGCCGCAGATGTGGAGGCAGTGGGCCGGGCAAATGATTTGGAGGCGAAAGAGCGTTGAAGGTTTTGATCTTACATCCCAGCAGCCGATATGACCGGTATCTGCCCGATATTCCCGCTGCGGGGCGGATGGAGCTGGTGTTCACGGACCGGGAGGGGCCGGAGGAGCGCTGGCTGGCAGCCGGCGGCGATGCGGAGGCTTTGGTGGCCGCACCGGTGACGCCGGTGACAGAGGAACTGATCGCCCGGATGCCGCATCTCAAGCTGATCCACAGCGACGGGGTGGGCTACGACCGGATTGACCTGGCGGCGGCCCGGGAGGGGGGCATCTATGTGTGCAACTGCGCCGGGTGCAACGCAGGCCCCGTGGCGGAGCTGGCGGTGACGCTGATGAGCATGCTGCTGCACCGGACGCTGTGGGGAGACCGGATGGTGCGGGCCGGGCAGCAGCATGAGGCGGTGAACGAGCTGGCAGCCCATGTGCCGGAAGATCTGTCCACCTGCCGGGTGGGGCTGGTGGGCTTCGGCGCCATCGGCCAGGCTACGGCGCAGCGGCTGCGGGCCAACGGCAGCGAGGTGTTTTACTACGCCCGGCACCGGCAGGATCCGGCTGTGGAGGAGGCGTACGGCGCCCGGTATCTGCCCCTGTACGAGCTGGCGGAGACCTGTGACATCATCAGCCTCCATCTGCCCGCCACGCCGGAGAGCACCCACCTGCTGGACCGGGCGTTCTTCGGCCGGATGCGGCCGGGGAGCTATCTGGTGAACACCGCTCGGGGCGCGGTGATCGACGATGCGGCCCTGTGCGAGGCTATCCGCTCCGGCCGTCTGGCGGGGGCGGCGCTGGACGCCTATGACCCGGAGCCTGTGACGGCGGAGCACCCGCTGGTGCGGCTGGCGGCGGAGTGCCCGGACCGGCTGATCCTCTGCCCCCACCAGGGCGGGATCAGCCATGCGGCGTTCCGGGAGGCCGCGCGGATGGTGTTTGCGGATCTGGAAAAGCTGATGGACGGCAAGCGTCCGGAACGGGTGGTCAACGGCCTGTAACTGGCGCTGATGGAGATTAAGAGGCCGGAAGAGGAGAGGCACTATGCGCGTACCAGAGCACTGCACAGCGGATGCGGGGATGTTCTTCGACGGCCATCCGGCGGAGCTGGCGCTGTATGAAGCGCTGTTCCGGCGGATGGACGGGGCGTTTCCGGAGGGAACCGTCAAGGTGCAGAAAAGCCAGATCAGCTTTTACGGCCGGCATCTGTTCGCTGCGGCATCTCTGCCGGTGCGGCGGCGGAAGGACTGGCCGAAGATGTGCCTGATGGTGACCGTTGGACTGCCGTACCGGCTGGACTCGCCCCGGGTGGTGGCGGCCTCGGAGCCGTATCCCGGCCGCTGGACCCACCATGTCTTGGTGACAGAGGCGGACCAGATCGACGAAGAGCTGATGGGCTGGCTGCGGGAGGCATGGGACTTTGCGGAGAGCAAGCGATGAGATACACACGGGAAGAGCTGGCGGAGGCCCGGCGATCCATCGACTCCACCCTGCGCAAGTGTGAGAAGGCGCTGGAGAAGCTGCGACCGGGCACGTCGCCCCACACGCTGACGGTACGGCGCATCCGGGCGTTCCGGATCGCCTTGGCGCTGATCGACCGGGAGATGGACGGGACGGAGATTCCCGGTCCGGAAGGGAAGGAGGACCTATGAGCCACTATGCCTACGGATACTGCGGGATGCCCTGCGCCCTCTGTACCCGCTGCCGGACAGAGGGAAGCAGCCGGTGTCCCGGCTGCTCCTGCGACGGATACTACACCGTGCCCTGCAAGGTCCACCGCTGCGTCCGGGAAAAGGGACTGGACCACTGCGGACAGTGCGGGGACTTCCCCTGCCCGAAGCTGGGGAAGATGGGGGATTTCCGGGACCTGGATACGGGCCGCGTGAAGGAGCGGACCTGCCGGGCCGTGGCGGCGGAGGGCCTGCCCGCCTGGCTGGCGGAGTATGAGGAAAAGGCGGACCTGCTGACGGTGGCGCTGGAGCGGTACAACAACGGCAGGATGAAGCGGTATCTCTGCGAGCTGTTCCTGCAGCAGGACCTGGACACCCTGCGGCGGATCATGGCCCGGGCGGAGGCATTGGAAGGAGCGGATTCCAAGGAGCTGGGCCGGGCCTTCCAGGCGCTGGTGGGGGAGATGCTGGAATCGTGAGCGGGGCGCTGAACAGAAAAAAAGCCACCGGAGCAAATGCTCCGGTGGCTTTGATGTTCGCTTATTCCAGCTCGAAGGCACCAGTGTACAGCTGATAGTACAGTCCGTGCTGGCGGATCAGATCGTCGTGGTCGCCCCGCTCCACGATCCGGCCGTGGTCCAGCACCATGATGGCGTTGGAGTTGCGGACGGTGGAGAGCCGGTGGGCGATGACGAACACCGTCCGGCCATACATCAGGGAGTCCATGCCCTGCTGAACGATGGCCTCCGTCCGGGTGTCGATAGAGCTGGTGGCCTCATCCAGGATCATCACCGGCGGGTCTGCCACGGCTGCCCGGGCAATGGCCAGCAGCTGCCGCTGGCCTTGGGACAGATTGGCGCCGTTGCCGGTGAGCATGGTGTCGTACCCCTGGGGCAGGCGGCGGATGAAGTCGTCGGCATTGGCCAGGGCGGCGGCCGCCTCCACCTCTTCATCCGTGGCATCCAGATTGCCGTAGCGGATGTTCTCCCGGACGGTGCCGGTGAAGAGGTTGGTGTCCTGCAGCACGATGCCCAGGCTGCGCCGCAGGTCCGGCTTGCGGATGTTGTTGATGGAGATGCCGTCGTAACGGATCTTGCCGTCGGCAATGTCGTAGAACCGGTTGATCAGGTTGGTGATGGTGGTCTTGCCGGCGCCGGTGGCACCCACGAAGGCCAGCTTCTGGCCAGGCTTGGCAAAGAGGCTGATGTCGTGGAGGATGGTCTTGCCCTCCTCATAGGCGAAGTCCACATGGTCGAACCGCACGTCGCCGGAGAGCTTGATGAGGTAGTAGTCCTCGCTCTCGACATTCCGGACCGGGCCCAGGATGGGGCGGTAGAAGGCCTTGCCGTGCTCCTGGTATTTCCAGGCCCAGGCCTCGTCTTTTCCAGCCTCGGGGGCCTTCAGCTCCGTGAAGGAGCCGTCCGCCTCTTCCCGCACAGGGACCATCACCATGTCAGTGCTGTGGGGGACCCTCCAGGCCCAGAGGTTGGTGCGCTTCTCGGACTCCTCCAGTTGGTGGCCCTCTTTGTCATAGGACACGTTTACCAGCGTCACAGTGCCGTGGTCCTCCTCCGGCTCCTCGTCCATCAGGGCGAAGATCCGCTCCGCGCCGGCCAGGGCCATGATGATGGAGTTGAACTGCTGGGAGATCTGGTTGATGGGGTTGGAAAAGCTCTTGGACAGCTGCAGGAAGCTGGCAATAACGCCCAGGGTGATGGTGGTGTCCACCCCGCTGAGGGCCAGAGCGCCGCCCACCATAGCCACGATCACGTACTGGACATTGCCGATGTTCACCATGATAGGCATCAGGATGCTGGCGTAGGTGTGGGCTTTGTCCGCGCTGTGGAACATTTCGTCGTTGACCCGGTCAAAGCCGTCCTGGGCCTCCTGCTCATGGCAGAAGACCTTGACCACTTTCTGACCGTTGATCATCTCCTCGATATAACCGTTGAGGGCGCCCAGGGTGCTCTGCTGGCGGAGGAAATAGCGGCCGCTGCGGCCGGCCAGGAACCGTGTCACCACCAGGGCGAAGCAGACGCACACCAGGACCACAACCGTGAGCAGGGCGTTGGTGAACAGCATACCCAGGAAGGTGACCAGGATGGTCATAGAGGAGTTGATGACCTGGGGGATGCTCTGGGCGAACATCTGCCGCAGGGTGTCCACATCGTTGGTGTAGACGCTCATCACGTCGCCGTGGGCGTGGGTGTCAAAATACTTGATAGGCAGGGTCTGCATGTGGCCGAACAGGTCGTCCCGAATGGTTTTCTGTACGCCCTGGGACACCACGATCATGTTCCGGTTATAGGCGTAAGCGCACAGGGCACCCACCAGGAACAGGCAACCCATCATCACCAGGGCCCGCACCAGGCCGGAAAAGTCTGGATCCGCCGCACCCAGCAGGGGGGTGATATAGTCGTCGATCAGACTGCCCAGAAACAGAGAGCCCGCCACGTTGGCGATGGCACTGACCAGAATGCACACCAGAACAATGATGAAGCGGGCCTTGTACCCCCGTTTGATATAGCCCATCAGGCGGCCGACAATGTGCCGGCGATGGCCGGGCGCCTTGGCGCCGCTGCGGATCTGCTTACTGCTCATTGTCACTGCCTCCTTTCATTTGGGACTCATAGGTCTCGCGGTAGATATCACAGGTTTTCAGCAATTCGTCGTGGGTACCCATGGCCACGATCTGTCCGCCGTCCATCACCAGGATCTTGTCGGCGTCCTCGATGGAGGAGACCCGCTGGGCGATGATGAACTTGGTGGTATCCGGGATCTCCTCCAGAAACGCTTTGCGGATCAGGGCGTCGGTCTTGGTGTCCACGGCGGAGGTGGAGTCGTCCAGGATCAGGATCTTGGGGTGCTTCAGCAGGGCCCGGGCGATGCAAAGCCGCTGCTTCTGCCCGCCGGAGACGTTGGAGCCGCCCTGCTCGATATAGGTGTCGTACTTGTCGGGGAACTCCTGGATAAAGGAGTCCGCCTGGGCCAGCTGGCACATCCGGACCATCTCCTCGTCAGTGGCGTCCTTTTTGCCCCAGCGGAGATTATCCTTGATGGTGCCGGAGAACAGCACGTTCTTCTGCAGCACCATGGCCACCTGGTCCCGCAGGGCGTCCATATCGTAGTCCCGGACGTCCGCGCCGCCCACCAGGACGCGGCCCTCAGTGGCGTCGTACAGACGGGGGATCAGCTGGACCAGGGTGGTCTTGGAGGTGCCGGTGCCGCCCAGGATACCTACGGTCTCACCGGACTTCACCGTGAGGTTCACGTTCTTCAGGCACTCCTTGCTGGGGTCCTTGGCGTAGGAGAAGCTGACGTTCTCAAACACCACGGAGCCGTCCTTGACCTCTTCGATGGGCTGGGAGCCGTTCTTCAGATCGCTCTCCTCGTTCAGGATCTCTGTGATCCGCTCTGCGGAGGCCCGGGCCATGATGATCATAGTCAGTACCATGGAGAGCATCATCAGGCTCATCAGCATCATCATGATGTAGCTGAACATACTGGTCAGCTGGCCGGTGGTCATGCTGCCGCCCACGATCAGGTTGGCGCCGATCCAGGACACGGAGATCATGCAGGCATACACACAGATCTGCATCAGAGGCATATTGAAGGCCAGGATGCGCTCCGCCTTGGAGAAGTCCATGTAGATCTCCTGGGAGACCTTGCCGAACTTCTCTACTTCATGGTCCTCCCGAACAAAGGACTTCACCACCCGGATGCCCAGCAGGTTCTCCTGCACCACGTTGTTCAGGTGGTCATAGCGCTTGAAGACCCGTTCAAAAATGGGGTGGGCCCTGGTCATGATGAGCGCCAGGCCGATGCCCAGGATCGGGATGACCACCAGGAAGATCAGTGCCAGCTTGGGGTTGATGCGCAGGGTGAGTACCCAGGCGCAGATCAACATGATGGGGGACCGGACCGCGATACGGATGACCATCATAAAAGCCATCTGGACGTTGGTCACGTCTGTGGTCAGGCGGGTGATGATGCCGCTGGTGGAGAACTTGTCAATGTTGGCAAAGGAGAACTTCTGGACATTCCGATACATCTCCCGCCGCAGATTCCGCGCGAAGCCCGTAGAGGCCTTGGCGCCGAAACGGCCGGACAGTCCGCCGCAGATCAGCGCCAGAACAGCCATTCCCACCACGGTGAGGCCGTAGGCGGCAATATGGTGCATGCTGCCGGCCTTGACCCCCTCGTCCAGCAGCTTGCCGGTCATCAGGGGGATCAACACGTCAAACGCCACTTCGCCGATGACGAAGATGGGCGTCAGGATGGTGGCTGGCCAGAACTCCTGAATACAGCTGGCCAGGCTCCTTTTTTTCTTCATAGAATACCTCCTTGTGTCTTTGCTGTGCCGGGGGGAAGCGATTGAGCCGCTTCCCGGCGGGGCCCGGTTGGTCAAATGAGATTTTGCTTCAGCTTTTCCGCGATGGCCAGGAACTGGTCAATCTCCTCCTGAGAGATGCCTCTGGTCAGCGTCGCCTCTGTGGCGGCGATCCGCCGCTCTGCCTCCTGATTCAGCGCCTGCGCCCGGAGTGTGGGCGTGATCCGCTTCATCCGGGCGTCCCTGACCCCCATAGAGCGCTGGACGAGGCCCTCGTCCTCCAGCCGCTTCAGCAGCCGGGAGGCGGTGGAGCTGCGGATGCAGAGGGCGCGCTCCAGATCCTTTTGATAGATTTCCCGGCCCTGGCTGTGGCAGAGATAACCGATCAAAACGCCCTCGATCTCCGTCAGCATGCTCTGGGGATGGTCGGCAGGCCCCCAAAGCCGTCTGCGCAGGAGATTGGACAGTGCCTTGATCTCATACCCGACGTACCGCTCATGCTGCATGGAAACACCTCCTCCAACTGAACAGGATTATATTTTAGTTAGCAAACTAGCAAATGTCAAGAAGCAATCTGCCAAAATTTCTACGGGTCTTCCTTTAAAATTCGGCAGGCACCGAAAGAGAAGGAGGCGCCCCACACCGAAGGGCGGGGCGCCTCTGAAAAAACGGGTTGGAGGCTGCTGTTCAGCGGCCGCCCCGGGGGCGGTCCGGCAGGAAACAGAGGCAACCGGCCTGACGGCTGGCGTTCAGGTCGATGAGCCGCTGGTTGGAGCTGCCCCGGAACCGGAGGGTCAGGTCCTTCAGCTCCTCTACGAAGCGGCCGTCCACCAGCACATCCAACAGGGAGAGCATCTCGTCTGTCACCTCGCAGCGGGGATGAGTGCCGTCCGAGGTAAGCTCCTCATAGGTGAAGCCGGAGAAGCCCCAGATGGTCTTGTCCGGATACATCTGCCGGACCCGCCGGAGAAAGGGCACCAGGGCCCGCTGGTTCTCCGGTTCAAAGGGCTCGCCCCCCAGCAGTGTCAGGCCGTTGATGTAGACAGGGGAGAGCAGGGAGAGCAAATAATCCTCCGTCTCGGTGGTAAAGGGCTGGCCGTAGCAGAAGTCCCAGGTTTGGGGCTGAAAGCAGTTCTTGCAGTGATTGGTGCAGCCGGAGACGAACAGGGTGACCCGCACTCCCTCGCCATTGGCAATGTCGCAGTTTTTGATCTCACCGTAGTACATGACAGCCCTCCTGCTATTCCTCAAAATGGGCGCCCGCAGGCGCCCATTTGAGTTTGATCGTTTTTCCCGGGGACATGCGCCTCGGGAAAAACACCGCTCAGTTTGTAAGTGTGCGAGCGAAGCGAGTGCGCGCACAAACTGCAATCTCTTCGTTCAAAAGGCTTTGCCTTTTGAACGAAATATTTTACAGGTGCAGCACCCGGTCCCGGATCTCCTGAGTCCGGCCCTGGTTCCAGAACTGGGTTCCGATGTAGCCGCAGGTCCGGCGGGCCACATTCATCTTGTCCTGGTCTGTGTTGCCGCACTGGGGGCACTTCCAGATCAGCTTGCCGTTCTCCTCCGCGATCTGGATCTCGCCGTCCCAGCCGCACACCTGGCAATAGTCGGACTTGGTGTTCAGTTCGGCGTAGATGATGTTTTCATAGATGAACTTCATCACCTGGAGCACCGCCTCCAGGTTGTTCTGCATGTCCGGCACCTCCACGTAGCTGATGGCGCCGCCGGGAGACAGGGCCTGGAACTGGGCCTCAAACTTCAGCTTGTCGAAAGCGTTGATATCTTCTGTCACATGGACGTGGTAGCTGTTGGTGATGTAGCTCTTGTCAGTGACGCCCTCGATGATGCCGAAGCGGCGCTGCAGGCTCTTGGCAAATTTATAGGTGGTGGACTCCAGAGGCGTACCGTAGAGGGAGAAATCGATATCGCTCTCCTCCTTCCACTTCCTGCAGGCGTCGTTCATGTACTGCATCACCTGCAGGGCGAAGGGGGTGGCGGAGGGGTCCGTATGGCTCTTGCCGGTCATGTACTTCACGCACTCGTAGAGGCCGGCGTAGCCCAGGGAGATGGTGGAGTAGCCGTGGTAGAGCAGCTTGTCGATGGTCTCGCCCTTCTTCAGCCGGGCGCAGGCGCCGTACTGCCACAGAATCGGGGCCACGTCGGAGAGAGTGCCCTTCAGCCGATTGTGCCGGCACATCAGGGCACGGTGGCACAGCTCCAGGCGTTCGTCAAAGATCTTCCAGAACTTGTCCAGGTCGCCGCCGGAGGACAGGGCCACATCGGGCAGATTGATGGTCACCACGCCCTGATTGAAGCGGCCGTAGTACTTGTGCTTGCCAGGCTCATAATTGCCGGCGTTTGCGATGTTGCCGATGCCGGCATCTGTGAAGCGGTCCGGCGTCAGGAAGGAGCGGCAGCCCATGCAGGTATACACATCGCCCTTCAGCTCCAGCATTTTCTTGGCAGAGATGTAGTCGGGCACCATCCGGCGGGCGGTGCACTTGGCCGCCAGCTTGGTCAGGTAATAATAGGGGGAATCCTCGTGGACGTTATCCTCCTCCAGCACATAGATCAGCTTGGGGAAGGCGGGAGTGATCCACACGCCCTTTTCGTTCTTCACGCCCTGGTAGCGCTGCTCCAGGGTTTCCTCAATGATGAGGGCCAGATCCTTTTTCTCCTGCTCATTCTTGGCCTCACCCAGGTACATGAACACCGTCACGAAGGGGGCCTGGCCATTGGTGGTCAGCAGGGTCAGCACTTGGTACTGGATGGTCTGGACGCCGCGGCGGACCTCATCCCGCAGACGGGTCTCCACCAGCTCCTCGATCTTCTCCCGGGTGGGCCGGATGCCCAGGGCCTCCATCTCCTGCTCCACCAGCCGGCGGATCTTCTTCCGGCTCACATCCACGAAGGGGGCCAGGTGGGCCAGGGAGATAGACTGCCCGCCGTACTGGTTGGAAGCCACCTGAGCGATGATCTGAGTGGCAATGTTGCAGGCGGTGGAGAAGCTGTGGGGCCGCTCGATCAGGGTGTCCGTGATGACGGTGCCGTTCTGAAGCATATCCTCCAGATTCACCAGGTCACAGTTGTGCATGTGCTGGGCGTAGTAGTCCGAGTCATGGAAGTGGATGATGCCCTCCCGATGGGCCTCCACGATGTCGGCGGGCAGCAGCAGCCGCTCGCTCAGGTCCCGGGAGACCTCGCCGGCCATGTAGTCCCGCTGGGTGGAGTTCACCACCGGGTTCTTGTTGGAGTTCTCCTGCTTGGCCTCCTCGTTGCAGCACTCGATGAGGCTGAGGATCTTCTCGTCGGTGGTATTGCTCTTGCGGACCAGAGAGCGGACATAGCGGTAGGTGATGTAGTTCTTGGCCACCTCATAGGCCCCGTGAGCCATGATCTGGGACTCCACCAGGTCCTGAATCTCCTCCACAGAGGGGGAGCGGTTCATCTTCTGACAGCTGAGTTCCACGGACTCCGCGATCCGCTGGATCTGGACCGGGGTCATCCGGGCGTCCTCCTCGATAGTGTTGTTGGCCTTGGTGATGGCGGCGATGATCTTCGTGATGTCGAAGATGACCTCCGTGCCGTTCCGCTTCATGACTTTCATGGGACTCTCCGCCTCTCTTGTAGAATCAATCTCAATTGTAATATATCTAGTAAGCATTGTTATCATACCACACTAGATATGGGATGAAAAGTTGCATTTACCATAGTGTCTTCCAAAATTCGGCGAGGAAATTTGTGCGTTCCGGAGAAAAGCTGTCGATGCGGAAAAACCGCCCCGTGCGGCAGGGCGCGGAGCGGTCGGGATCCGGAGAACAGTCAGGTCAGCTCTGTGTATTTGGCGGCGCTGCCCCGGGCCTTTTCCACCGGGTACTTGGCGGCGTTCTGATCCACCTTGGCGTTCAGGATCTCATCCAGATCCAGGCCGCACACATCGGCCATCAGGACGCAGTAGCTCAGCACATCCGCCAGCTCCTCCCGGATGCGGCCCAGCTTGTCCCGGCATTCCAGGTCCGCGCCGCTCCACTGGAATATCTCCAGCAGCTCCGCCGCCTCCAGGGACAGGGAGATGGCCAGGTCCTTGGGGGTGTGGAACTGCCGCCACTCCCGGTCGTCCCGGAACTGGATCACCCGACGGATCGTCTCATCCCGCAGCATGGATGTCAACTCCTTTTCCATAAAATCAGGATTCACTCCGCCCGGACAGCCCAGCGCAGCTTGGTGGAGTGGGCCCGGGGGTTCCGGCGGCACTCCTGAGGGGAGGGACGGGTGACCTCCTGGGCGATGTCGCTGTAAAGCCCCTCCCGGTACTGCTGGCGGAAGGCCTGCTTCACCAGCCGGTCCTCCCCGGAGTGAAAGGTGAGGATGGCCGCCCGCCCGCCGGGCTTCAGCACATGGGGGAGCTTTTCCAGAAAGGCGTACAGCACCTCGAACTCACTGTTCACGTCGATCCGCAGCGCCTGGAAGGTCCGCTGACAGGACTTCTTCACCGCCTCCTTCCGCTCCCCGGCGGGGAGGAAAGACAGCGCCCCCTCAATGAGGGCGTACAGCTGGCGGGTGGTATCCACAGTGCCGCCCCGGCGGAACACCTGAATGACGGCCTTTGCGATGCGGTCCGCGTAGGGCTCGTCGGAATTTTCCGCCAGCAGGTTCTCCAGCTCCTCCTGGTCCAGCTGCCGCAGCCGCTCCGCCGCGGTGACGCCGGAGGAGGGGTCCAGCCGCAGGTCCAGGGGACCGTCCTGCTTGAAGGTAAAGCCCCGGGCCGGGTCGTCGATCTGCATGGAGGAGACGCCTAAATCCGCCAGCACGAAGTCGAAGAGCACGCCGGGGGCCACCTGGTCCACGTCGGCGAAATTCCGATGCTGGATGGTGAGGAGCTCCGGCCCGAAGCCCGCAGATGCCAGCCGGGCGCGGGTCTTTTCCATCTCGATGGGGTCCACGTCCGTGGCATATAGGTGTCCTTGCCCCTGGAGCTGTGCCAGCATCCGGCGGGTGTGGCCGCCGTAGCCCAGCGTGGCGTCGTAGCCGGTCTGGCCCGGCTGGATCTGAAGGACCTCCAGGATCTCGTCTACCAGAATGGGGATGTGCATCCCTGCCGGGGTCTTGCCGCTCTCGATGATCTTTTCTACATCAGAGCGGTAGTTCTCCGGGTCATGCTCTTTGTACTTCTCCTGAAAGGTGCGGGGGTGGGTGCCCTTGTACCGGGGGCGGCGCTTGTGCTCCTGCTCCATGGGATCAACTCCTTCTCTGAACCGCTATCATATCACAGCCGCAGCCAAAAGAAAAGTCCCGCCGCATTGACAGAGCGGCGGGGACCGGATACAATAGACATTCAGCAAGGAGGCAGATTTTTATGGTAACTTTGGCACAGCGCATTGAGGAGCTGCGGACCGCCAGGGGCCTGAGCCGTCCGGCTCTTGCCGCCGCCCTGGGCTTCCCCCGCACGGCGATTGAAAAGTTTGAGACGGGCCGCCAGACCCCCACCCAGGACCAGCAGAACAAGCTGGCGTCCTACTTCGGCGTGTCCCTCTTCTATCTCCGGGGAGAGACCAACGACACCACCCAGATGTCCGACTGGATGGACGGGGCGTTTCTGGACGAGCCCGCCCCGGTTCCGGCCCCCAGGCGGGCGGCAGTGAAGCCGGCGGTGGCGGCGTCCTCCGGCGGGGAGGGCGGCACCATGTTCGACGCGTTCCTCACCAGCAAGAAATTCCAGGAGGCACTGCGCACCGCGGTGCTGGATACTCTCCGCACGCCGGAGGGCCAGGAGCTCCTGACCAAGGCCATCCGGAAAGAGCTGGCGAATCGGCAGAAGTGATGTGCGGCGGCGAAAGGGGCGGGGGATCGTGATCTCCCATCCTGTGTGTGCTCCGGGTGTATGGGGGAGGCGAAATGCGGCCGGAGGGAAAATCCGCGGAACGTTTGCCAACATCCGCTGCGCATAATACCATACAGAAATCAGGAGGGAACTGACGGATACAGACTGGGGGGCAGGCTCAGATGAAGAATGTTCTGTATATAATCAAAGTGGTGGCACTGGCCTGTGCGGCCGGAGTGATTATGACGATCCTGGGGGCTTTTCCGCCTCTGTCGTTCCTGTATAACTGGCTTGTGGGCCACGGCCTGCAAAATGTATGGGTTGGACTGATGGCCGGTGTCATCGCCATCTGCGTGTCCCTGTACAATATGCACCACGCGAAAAAGAAACGGAAGTGAGCGATTTGCGCTCAGTCCGGCTGAGAGGCTTGGATGCTCTGACCAATCAAAAGAGCCGCGGGAGTTTGATCCCGCGGCTCTTCTTGCGCGTTTACAGGCTCTTGATGAACTTCTCGATCCGGTCCAATCCCTCTTTCAGGTCCGCGTCGGAGTAGCAGTAGCTCAGGCGCATGAACCCCTCGGTGCCGAAGTGGATGCCGGGGATGACGCCCACCAGGCCCTCCTTCAGCATCCGGGTGCAGAAGGTGTTGGAGTCCATGCCGAACTTCCGGATGTCCACAAACATGTAGAAGGCGCCCTCCGGCTTCTCCGCGTCCAGGCCCATGTCCACCAGGCGCTGGTAGACGTAGTCCCGGCGCCTGCGGAAGATCTCCACCACATCGCTGGTGTCCGTCTCCAGGGCCGTGACGCAGGCCCGCTGGACAAAGGAGGGCACGGAGGTGACACAGTACTGGTGGAACACCTGGATCCGGTCCATCAGCTTGGCGTCCGCCATGCAGTAGCCCAGGCGCCAGCCGGTCATGGCATAAGGCTTGGAGAAGCTCTGGACCACAATGATCCGGTCCCGCATGTCCTGGTACTCAGCAAAGCTGTGGTAGTCCTCACAGTAGGTCAGAGTGCGGTACACATCGTCGCACAGGACAAAGATGGGCTTGTCCCGGAGGATGGCGTGGACGGCGTCCAGGGTCTCCTTGGTGTAGACGCAGCCGGTGGGATTGTTGGGGGAGGTCAGGATGATGGCCTTGGTCCTGTCGGTGATGGCGGCCTTCAGCTCCTCCGGCACGATCTGGAAGTGGTTGTGCTCTGTGGGCAGGGAGACGGGCACACCGCCCTGCAGCTGGACCAGCGCCTCATACAGGCCGAAGGCAGGGGTGGGGATGATGACCTCGTCCCCTGGGTTCAGGATGGTGGAGAAGGAGGCGAACAGCGCCTCCGTGGCGCCCACCGTCAGGATGATCTCACTGGGGGCGTAGTGGAGGCCATGGGCCTCGGCCTCGAATTTGGAGATGGCCTCCAGCGCGTAGGGATAGCCGTTGCCGGGGGGATAGTGGGTATCGTTGGCGTCCAGAGCGGCCTTGGCGGCCTCCTTGATGACGTCGGGGGTGTTCAGATCCGGCTCGCCGATGGTCAGGGCGCAGGCGCCGGGGGTATCCCGCACCAGATAGGTGAACTGCCGGATGCCGGACAGCTCCACGCCCATAACGGCATTGTTCAGAGTCAGGTCCATGGATTTTCACGCTCCTTTTTGTTCATGAAATTCAGTATATCCGGATAAAAAAGGGATGTCAACGGCAGTTTCCACAAAAAGGGAGGCACCGAAAAGAAAGCGGCCCCGCCGCAATCTGCGGCGGGGCCTGCTGGGAGACTGCATTTTCAGGTGGGCTGATTGGAAGAGGCAGCATCTTCTGCCGGCTGGCCCGTTTCGGCGGGGGCATCAGCTGGCGCCTCCTCCGGGGTGAAGGTCACGGGGGTCTCTCCGGCCCGGGCGACGGAGGTGCCGGAGAGAATGCCGCCGCCCTCCCCTGCGGTGTAGGCGATAGTCACCTGATCCCCGGCATTCAGGATCACCGCCAGGGGGTTCTCCGCGGCGTTGACGGCGTAGAAGGTGTCCTGTCCCTCCAGCCGCAGGAAGTAGTAGGAATTGCCGTCCAGCACAGCGGTGCGGATCTCAGCGATGGCGCCGCTGATCTCCTCCTGGTCAGAGGGAACAGCCTCCGCATCCCCGTCGGAGATGAGGCCGCTGTCGGCCAGTGCCCGGCGGTAATTGGCCTCGCACTCCGCTACGGTGCTGCCGGTCTCTACAATGTTGTACTGCTGGACGTTCACCATGGCGTACATCTTCACCAGACCGTCTTCACCCTTGAGGGACATGAAGTAGGTGGGCTGGTCGGCGATGTTCAGCAGCAACGGGAAGGTGGCCACGTAACGCATCTGCTGGACCTGACTCATGGCGCTGGCCTGCGCGGACGCCTCTGTGGCGCCGGCGACAGAATAGAAGTGCGTCTCCTTGGTCCGCTGGTTGGAGAGGATGAATCCGATGTTGGACTGGTCGGATGTCACAGAGGTGACACCGGTATACATATACACGTCATCCCCGATGGCAATATAATTGTAGCCTTCTGTGGTGTGCGTCACATCCCGCTGGCCGAAAATGGAGTTGATAAAGCCGTTGTGGTACATTCCGTAATAATCGTACTGCTCCATAATCAGATTCGCGTCATAGACGTGGTCCACCCAGTTGGGGACCTCCTCATAATACTGGCTCTCCCCGGTAACGGCGTTCACCAGAACGGCCCCCTGGATGTCCGTGCCGCCGAAGAGGCCGATGGTCTTCACCATGCGGGGGCAGACCCAGTAGGGCTCGCCCTCTTCATTGATCTCAAACACCGGATCGGCAAACATATATGTGGGATAGTGGAACCGCAGGTGGCGGGGCAGATACCGCCCGAAATGCTCGGCGGTGGTATATTTCATCCCCTCGTCCAGGCGGACCACTTCCGCCTCCTGGGTCACCATGTCGATAATCAGATAAGCGGGCAGGCCCGCGGAGCGGTTGGTGAACCACTTGACCAGATCTCCATAGGCCAGGGAAGTCACGCGCACCGGGCGACCCTGGTAGTTGATCTGGGTGTAGGAGGGCAGGATCTCAAACTGGGAGACCATATCCGCCAGTTCGCCCAGTTTGCGGCTGCCCAGGCGCGCGGCGGAGTCTTCGTCCAGCATGGGGATCTGATTGTAGGAGATCTCCTCCACCTCGGAAGCAAAATCACCATCTTTGATGGAAAGCAGCTTGCTGTAGCTTCCGGCCCGGATTACCACCCAAGAGGTAAGGCCGCCGATGATGATGGCGGCGATCAGAGCCACCAGGACCAGGAAGGGGATGGTGCACTGCTTTTTCACAAAGCCGAAGTACCCCTTCACGCCCTCCCCCTGAAAGCCGGAGGTGAGCACGGCGCACACGCAGTACACCGCGCACAGCAGGAACACGAAGACATAGAACTCCTCCGCGTGGAAGTTCAGGGCGGGCAGCTCGAAGTAAAAGTACCCCAGGCCGAACAGCAGCGTCACGCCCAGATTGATGAGCGTCCGCGTGAAGGCGTTGCCAATGGCCTTGCGGGGCTTCCGCTCCCGCTTGGGACGCTGGGGCTGGGAGGCGTCCCCGCCGCTGAAACCGCCGAAAGCACTGGGGTCAAAGCCTCCGAAGTCAAATGAAAATGGCATAAAAACCCAATTCCTCCTTTTTCAGATGGGCCGAATTGAAACCCATGATACAGGAAAAGTGTGAACAAATCAAGGTTTCCCGTCAGAACACCATTCCGATTCCGAAAAGATTATGGTAAAATCAAAACAACATGTAAGCTCTGTGCGGAAACTGCGTGTAGAGAAGTGGAGAGGAGGGACGGCATTGGAGGATGCCCGGATCGTGGAGCTGTACTGGGAGCGGGACGAGGCGGCCATTGCGGAGAGCAGCGCCAAGTACGGCGGCTACTGCTACCAGATCGCCTTCCGCATCCTGGCCCTGCGGGAGGACGCGGAGGAGTGCGTGGGAGACACCTGGCTGCGGGCCTGGGAGGCCATGCCGCCCAGCCGCCCCGGCAGGCTGGATACGTTCCTGGGGAAGATCACCCGGAACCTGTCCCTGGACCGCTGGCGGGCCCTGCGGGCCCAGAAGCGGTGGCAGGGACAGGCGGAACTGGCGCTGACGGAGCTGGGGGACTGCCTGCCCGCCTCCGGCGGCGTGGAACAGGAGGTGGAGGCCGCCGCCCTGGCGGAGAGCCTGAACCGCTTTTTGGAATCCCTGCCCCAGGAGAAACGGGTGCTGTTTGTCCGTCGGTACTGGTATCTCTGCTCCGTGGAGGAGCTGGCCGCCTGGAGCGGCAGGCGGCGGGGGACGGTCTCCGCGGCGCTGTTCCGCCTGCGGCAGGACCTGCAGGAACACTTGGAGAGGGAGGGATTCACCCTATGACAAGGGAACAGCTGCTGGATGCTGTGGGAGATATCCGGGATGCGTTCATCCGGGAGGCCGCGCCGCCGCCCGCCTCGTACCGCAAGCAGCGGGAATTCCCCTGGACCGGCGCGGTGGCGGCCTGCCTGGCGCTGATGATCGTGGGCTCCACATTCTTCCTGTCACAGATGAACATGGGGGACGGAGCCACTGGAAGCGGCGGCGCCTCTGCCGTCACGGAGGACACGGCGGAGGTCGGTGAGTCCGGCGGAACGGTGAACGGTGCAGCAGACGGCACAGACGATTCTGAGCCGGAGACAGCGGCGATCACTGTCACGGTGGATGGCACGGTGTATGTGCAGGCAGGCGGCGTGGGCCGCCATCCAGAGGCGTGCCCGGAGGGATTCTCCTACGCTGGAGAGGCGGAGCTGCCGGACACCGGGGAGCTTTGTCCCTACTATGCCGACCCGGAGCGGCCGGGGCAGATCTATGTCTATCAGAGCTGCTGGGATGAGGGGACCGGAACCACCTATATGGCCTATGTCCGCTACGAGGCGGAGACAACAAACTGACCGCGGGCGGAAAGAGAAAGCAGGGCCGCCGGAGGGGATCCCCTCCGGCGGCCTTTTGCGTATGAGCCTGTCCTCACGGCAGCATCAGCAGCTTTTTCAAAAATTCCACGCCCCTGGGCAGAACGGCCTCGTCATCAAAGGTGAAGTCCGGGGCGTGAAGCTGGGGGGTATCCCCGGTGCCCAGGAAGAAGAACAGCCCCGGCACATACTGCTGGTAGAAGGAGAAGTCCTCCGCCGCCAGCACCGGCTTTTCCATGAGGGTCGGCGCGTTATCGCCCAGCTGGGCGGCGATCTTCTGATAGAGCTCTTCGTGGTTCCACACGGCGGGGTAACCCTCGCTGAGGTGGACGTCCAGGCTGCAGCCGGTCTCCGCTGCCACGGACCGGCCGATGTCCTTCAGCTGCTGACGGCAGAAACGGAAGGTGTCCTCCCGGTAGGTGCGCAGGCTCCCCTCCAGCACGGTGCGGCCGCTGATGGCGTTCCGGACTGTGCCGGAGACCATCTTGCCGAACCGCAGCACCCGGGGCTGGTCCGGGGGCAGCTGTTCCATCATGTCATAGGCCCGCTGGAGGTAGGAGATGCCCGCCGTCAGGGCGTCCAGCCCCTCGTCCGCCCGGGACATGTGGACGCTGCGGCCTTCTACGGTGACGGTGACCTCGTTGGACCGTGCCATCAGCGGGCCGGGGCGGGAGGCGATGGTCCCGGCCTCCAGGCCGGGCCACAGGTGCAGGCCGAAGATCCGGCGGACCCGGTAGCGCTCCAGCACGCCGCTCTCACACAGCTTTCCGGCGCCGCCGGTGGTCTCCTCCGACGGCTGGAAGAGGAAGAGCACGTTCCGGGGCAGCTCGGCCAGATGCTCCGCCGCATACTCCGCCAGGGTCAGGACCATGGCGGTGTGGGCATCGTGGCCGCAGGCATGCATCCGCCCGGGATGGACAGAGGCGTAGGGCAGGTCCGTGGCCTCCGTCACCGGAAGCGCGTCCAGCTCCGCCCGAAATGCCACGGCATCGCTCTTCCCTGCGTCGAACCAGGCGCAGACGCTGCCGGTGATGGGAGAGAACACCCGGCAGGGCAGCGGGGCCAAAATGCGCTGGACCAGCTGAACCGTCTCCGGCAGCTGGTTATCCAGCTCCGGGATGCGGTGCAGGGCACGGCGGTAATCGACGGCGGACATGGACAGGACCTCCCCTTCTGAGATGACATTAATAATCATATCATACCACAGACACGGTCGGGTGACCAGAGGAACCGGGATTTTTCGTCCCTTTTGACAAGGAAACGGGACTGCCAGACGCGCTTTTTTCCGTTTTTTCCCTTGCCAAAAGGGAGAATGTAATGGTATGATACCAGAAAATGAGATAGAGGCGCGGATGCGACGAGACCATGGGAGCCGACGGGCGAGGATCGTGGGGGAGGCAAGTCCGCCGAACTCCCTGGTCAGGTATGGGCAGGGGGTGGGTCCGTGGGGAATACCCACGGGACTGTCCGCGGAATTTTCCGCGGGGGCGCTATCCGCTTACAGGGAACTCCGCTTTTTGCATGGGTGCAGAGGTGTGAAAGAGCTGTCGGTAGGGGCGTGTCTCTACCGACTTTTTTGTTGCTTCAACCAACGGACAAAAAGAAAGACGGAGGACACTCACATGAAATTTGAACATCTGCAAGGTTCCATTGTCGCCATGGTCACCCCGTTCCGCCAGGACGGCAGCGTCAACTTCGATATGCTGACAGAGCTGCTGGAGCGGCAGATCGCCGCCGGTACCGACGGCATCCTGACCCTGGGCACCACCGGCGAATACTCCACGATGAGCCATGAGGAGGATGCCGCTGTGGTGGAGCACACCATCCGGGTGGTGGACGGCCGGGTGCCGGTGATGGTGGGCAGCGGCTCCAACTGCACTGTCACCCAGATCGAGAAGAGCCGGCTGTACCAGTCCATGGGGGCGGATGCCCTGCTGCTGATCTCCCCCTACTACAACAAGGCTAACGCGGAGGGGATGTACCGCCACTTCGCCGAGACGGCGGACGCGGTGGACATTCCCTGCATCCTCTATAATGTGCCGGGCCGTACAGGCTGCTCCATCCCGGTTTCCGTGGTGGAACGGCTGGCCCGGCACCCCAACATCGCCGGCATCAAAGAAGCCAGCGGCGATATGTCCTACGCCATGAAGATCGCTCGCTGCGTGGGACCGGATTTCGCCCTGTACTCCGGCAACGACGACATCACTGTGCCCATCCTCAGCATCGGCGGCAGCGGCGTCATCTCCGTCTACGCCAACGTGATGCCCGCCATGTGCCGCCAGATCGTGGCGGACTGGCTGGACGGGAACCATGCCCGGGCCCTGGAGAACCACCTGCGGTACCTGCAGTTGATGAACGACCTGTTCCTGGAGGTGAACCCCATCCCGGTGAAGGCCGCCATGAATATGATGGGGCTGGACGTGGGTCCCATGCGGCTGCCCCTGTGCGAGATGGGGGAGGCCAACGCCGCCACACTCCGCCGGACGCTGGAGGAGGCGGGACTGCTGTGAGGATCATTTTGATCGGCCGGGGCAAAATGGGGACGCTGATCCGGGAGACCGCTGCGGCCGCCGGGGATGAGATTGAGGCCGTCTTCGGCCGGGACGATCTGGGCCAGCTGGGCAGACTGGGGCGTGTAGCGGACGTGGTGATGGATTTTTCCCGCCCGGAGGCTCTGCCGGAGGTCGCCTCCTATGTCCGCCGGACGGGGACGCCACTCCTCTCTGGAACCACCGGGTATACGGAGGCGGAGAAGGGGAGTCTCTTTGCCCTGGGCTCTGCGGCCCCGGTGCTGTGGAGCGCCAACTACTCCCTGGGGGTGGCGGTGCTGGCCCGGGCCCTGCAGGTCATCGCCCCGGTGCTGGGGCCGGATTTTGACATCGAGATCACCGAGACCCACCACAGCCAGAAGGCGGACGCCCCCAGCGGCACCGCAAAGCTGCTGCTGGAAGCTGTCGATCCCCAGCACCGCCTGCGGCCGGTGTATGGCCGGGAGGGGAACTGCGGCCGCCGGGAGAAGGATGAGGTAGGCATCCACGCACTCCGGGGCGGCACCGTGGCCGGGACCCACACGGTCCATTTCTTTGGGCCGGATGAGGAACTGGAGCTGACCCACCGGGCTGCCAGCCGCCAGATCTTTGTGAACGGGGCCCTGCACATCGCCCGGCTGCTGCCTGGGCGGCCCAAAGGGGTCTATGACCTGCAAAAAATCTTGTTTGGAGCGTGATGGCTTTGAATGCACAGGAAATCATCAACTATATCGCAGATTCCCCCAAGAAGACCCCAGTAAAGATTTACGTCAACCTGTCGGCTCCGGTGGACTTCGGATCCGCTGAAGTGTTCGGTGAGGGAAAGAGCCGCATCGTCTTTGGGGACTGGGCCGAGCTGGCGCCCATCCTGGAGGACAACCGGGAGAAGATCACCGACTGCGTGGTGGAGAACGACCGCCGGAACTCCGGCGTGCCCCTGCTGGACCTGAAAGATCTCAAGGCCCGGATCGAACCCGGGGCCATCATTCGGGAGAAGGTGGAGATCGGCGAGGGTGCCGTCATCATGATGGGGGCCATCCTCAATATCGGTGCTGTGGTGGGCAAACGCACCATGATCGACATGGGGGCTGTCCTGGGCGGACGGGCCACGGTGGGAGACGACTGCCACATCGGCGCCGGAGCCGTGCTGGCCGGGGTGGTGGAGCCCGCCTCCGCCACCCCGGTAGTGGTGGAGGACGGCGTCCTGGTGGGCGCCAACGCCGTGGTGATCGAGGGGGTGCGGATCGGCGCCGGGGCTGTGGTGGCCGCGGGCGCTGTTGTGACGGAGAACGTCCCTCCCAACGCGGTGGTGGCCGGAACCCCCGCCAGGATCATCAAGATGAAGGACGCCCGGACGGAGGGAAAGACCGCCCTGGTGGACGCCTTGCGGAGCCTGTGAACTGGAGAAGAAGCGGCCCTGCGGCGTTGTGCCGCAGGGTCCCTTTTATCAGAACGTCAAAATTTAAGACAAAAATTTGGCGGCAATCGTTTGCGGTTTCGATTGCCTGGGGCGGCGCCTTGTGATATTGTAATAGCAACAATCGAACAGGGGGGCTGGACATGCTGGTATTGGACTTCATCAACGTGGGCAACGGCGACTCCATCCTGGTCCGGGAGATGGAGGGGGAACGGCTGCGTTTTTCCATGCTGGTGGACTGCGGCCACGACAGCCTGGAGCGGGACGACCACCCGCCGGTGGAGGACCCCCGCTCCTGCCGGATCTTTGCCGGGGATTTCCTGCGAAGTCAAGGTGTGGCGCATCTGGATATCCTGCTGGTCACCCACTTCCACCGGGACCACATCGGTGGTCTGGGCCGGGTGCTGGAGACCGTCACTGTGGGCGAGCTGCTGACCCCCTATGCGCCCCCCGCCGATTCCGGCCCTCTGGACCCGGACGGAGACAACGGCCTGCCCAAGGCAGCGCGGAACGTGCTGCGGTGTATGGACCTGTACGCCGGCCCCCTGCGGCGGTACGGAGACCGGATCGGCCGGATCAAGGAGCTGCCGGGGGACCGGATGGAGTGTCTCCGGCTGACGGACGACCTCACCATGGACATCCTGTTCGGCGAGCCCGCCCTGTACCCCCGGCAGAGAGCGGTGTACGACGCCGCCTTCCGGGGGGAGCGGAACGGCTATGACCTGATTCACTGGGGAAAGTCCATGAACGTCTCCAGCCTGCGCCAGCGGCTGTACTACCATGGGAAGGAGATCGTTCTGGGGGGCGACGCCTACGCCCACATGTGGGAGACGCAGACCGCCACCCCCTGCGACATCCTGAAGGTGCCCCACCATGCCTCCCTGTCCTCCACCACCCGGAAGCTGCTGCGGCTGCTCCAGCCGAAAGCCGCCGTGGTCTGCGTGGCCGCCGGACGTCCGGACGAGCGGCCCCATCCTTATATCGTCTCCCTGCTGAAGGAATTCACGGAAGATGTCCATTTCACCGATGCGGTGGAGATCCCCGGCCTGGTGGAGCCGGTGTTCCACACGTCCGTCCATATAGAGCTGCCATGAGGAGTTCTCTGATAAAAAAGAGACCGCCCCAGCCGCCGTTTTGAAAACGGCGGCTGGGGCGGTGCGGCTTCAGGGGGGGAGCAGATTACTGCACGCCCTCCCGGTTCAGCAGCTCCAGGATTCTGGCGTCATCTTCCACCGTGGCGCTGGGCATGGGGAAGGTGCCCGCACTGGTGGCGGCGATGCCCCGCAGGCGGCAGGCCTCCTTGATGACGGGCAGGAAGGGGCTGCGGATGGCATACAGGTCCATCAGACGGTCGATGGTCTGCTGGCCTCTGGCGATGCCGGCCAGGTCGTTCTCCCGGAAGGCGCGGACCCAGGCGGCGCAGATCTCCGGCACCACGTTGCTGAGGGCGCCGATGCAGCCGTTGCCGCCGGAGAGTACATTGTGGGCGAAGTTGTCGTCAAAGCCGGAGTAGATCTCGAACTGGGGGATCTGGGACTTGACGACCTTGATGAGCTCCCGGGTGTGGTCCATGCCGGGAACGGTGTCTTTCATGCCCACGATGTTGGGGTGCATCTTGGACAAAGCCAGCACCGTCTCAGGCGGGATCGTGTAGCCGGTGTTGTCAGGGAAGTTGTAGATGTAGATATCGCCGTGAATCTGCTCGGCCAGGCGGTCATAGTATTGCAGCAGAGCGGAGGGGCCGAAGTGGAAGTAGTAGGGCGGCAGGATCATAACGGCGTCGGCTCCTGCGTCCAGGCAGAAGTTGGAAAAGCTGATGATCTCGTCCGCTACCATGTGGCTGGTGCCGATGATCAGCTTCACCCGGTGGTCGATCTTCTCGATGGCGAATTTGGCCATCTCCCGGCGCTGGTTCATGGGCATGGCGAAAAACTCGCTGCTGCTGCCCTCCACCAGGATGCCGTCTACGCCCTGGTCGATGAGATTGTTGAACAGACGCTCCTGGCTGGCCAGGTCCAGCGTGCCATCCTCGTTGAAGAGTGTGATGGCCGGCGTCAGATATGCTGCGTTCATAGAAAAGTCCTCCTTCATACGGCCCCGGGACCGCCGGCTCCAAACCCGCGGGGTGAGATTTTGAAAACGCACGGGCGGGGCGCGAAAAACAGGCTTTAGTATAACAAAACGGCGCTGAATGTCAAGAGGAGATCTGGTAAAATCCCGCCGGTTGGAAAACAGGGCGGCGGCGCATGCCCGCTTGTCAAACGAAGCGGCATCTGATATGATCGGCCTGGAGGAATCAATCGGCGGCGGAGAGTGCCGGCGTGGAAGGAGCACGATATGACACAGGGACAGCATCGGGCCACAGCCCGGGTTTTGGATATTCTGGAGAGCCTGTCCGGCTCAGAGGAGGGCTTGACGCTAACGGAATTGTCACAGGCCCTGGATGCCCCAAAGAGCAGCCTGTTTCCCATCGTACATACGCTGGAGGAGCGGCGCTACCTCCGGCAGGACGATGGGACGGGCCGGTATACTATGGGTCCCCGGGCGCTGGTGCTGGGAGCGGCCTTCTCGGCGGACCGGGGGCTGGCACCCATTACCCAGGTGATGAAGGAGGTGGCTTCCAAATGCCAGGAGACATGCCAGATGGGCATTCTGGACCAAGACAGGGTGCTGTATGTGGCGCGGGAGGATTCTCCCCAGCCCATCCGGCTGATTTCCTGGGTGGGGACCCGCCTGCCAGCCAACGCCACTGCCGTCGGCAAGGCTCTGCTCAGCGGCCTGACGAACGAGGAGGTGCGGGCGCTGTATGCCGGGGGCCTGCCCCGGCTGACAGAGCAGACCATCACGGATGTAGAGACCCTGCTGGCCCAGTTGGAGGCGGTCCGGCGCGGGGAACTGGCTATGGAGCGGGAGGAATCCACGGACCAGCTGGCCTGCTGGGCCGCGCCGCTGCGGCGGAAGGGAACGGTGTTCGCGGCTCTCAGCATCTCCGTACCGCTCTTCCGCTGCCGGGAAGAGAAGATCGAGCTGGTCCGCCGCAGTCTCCTGACTGCCCAGGCGGAGATCGAAAAGCTGGCCGAAACGCGAAACTTTGGCTTGTCTGAGAATTGACAAACTGGGAACGGCATGATATAATGCGACCGAAAATTCCAAAATAAGAACTGAGTTCGACATAAGGAACAGAAAAGGGCGCCGCGCTGACAAGAGTCTGTCTTGGTGTCCCTCTTGCACGGAGATCTGTGTGCGGTCCCAGAGCCGTCCGGCGGCTGGGACAGGATCCGTGGCCAGAGTCCCTGACAACGGGGCTTTTTTAAGATAAATCCCTTTGGTGTGACGGCCCGCATGATCGGCCGCTCATGCGGGGAATGCTCGCAAATGGCCAGGGGAGAGGCCCTCTGCCCCCCCAGCAAACAAATTGAGGAGGAAGAAAGACCATGATCATGCGATTCCTGAAAAAGATCCCCGCAGGTATGATGGTCGTCCCGATGCTGCTCGGCGCGATTATCAATACCTTCCTTCCGGAGGTCACCAACATCGGCTCCTTCACCACCGCCGTCTTCACCAGTGCCGGCGCCAACACCGCCATCGGTATCCAGCTGTTCTGCCTGGGCACCACGCTGCGGGTCCGGGACATGGGCGGCGTTGTCAAGCGGGGCGGTGTGCTGCTGATCTCCAAGTTCGTCATCGGCGCCGCCATCGGCATTGTGGTGGGCAAGGTGTTCGGCCCCACCGGTGTGCTGGGCCTGAGCTCTCTGGCCATCATCTCCGCCGTCACGAACTCCAACGGCTCCATCTATCTGGCCCTGATGAACTCCTACGGTGACACCGTGGACCAGGCGGCCATGCCTCTGCTGGCCATCAACGACGGCCCCATGCTGACCATGATCGCTATGGGCATCGGCGGCCTGGCCGATATCCCCTTCATGGCCCTTGTGGCTGCTATCGGCCCCATCCTGGTGGGTATGATCCTGGGCAACATCGACAAGGACCTGTCTGACTTCCTGGCCCCCGCCGGCACCATCCTGCTGCCCTTTGTGGGCTTCTGCCTGGGCGCTGGCATGAACCTGACCAACATCGCCAAGGGCGGCGCGCAGGGCATTCTGCTGGGCCTTGTCACCTGCCTCATCGGCGGCGCCTTCATTGTGCTGTGCGACCGCTTCATCAGCCGCCGTCCCGGCTATGCCGGCTGGGCTGTGGCAACCACCGCAGGCAACGCTGTGGCAGTGCCCGCCGTTATCGCCGAGGCGGATCCCTCTTGGGCGCAGTGGGCGGATGTGGCCACCTCTCAGGTGGCGGCGTCTGCCATCCTGACCGCCATTCTGGTCCCCATCATTACCTCTTGGTGGGCCAAGAAGTTCGGCTGCCCCAAGTTCCCGAAAGACGAGGCACAGAAAGCCCTGTTTGAGAAGCACTGATCCCCATTACACATATTCGTTGAGGAACGAAAGGAGTATTACATTATGTTGAACGGCATGATCGTTGAGCCCGTGGACAACGTGGTGGTCGCCATCGAGCCCGTGAAGAAGGGCGAGACCGTCACCTACATGTGCGCGGGCGAGGAGAAGCGCCTGACTGCGGCGGAGGACATCACCATCTATCACAAGCTGGCTGCCTGCGACATCGCCAAAGGCCAGCCCATCGTCAAGTACGGCGAGCACATCGGCCTGGCGGCCCGGGACATCAAGGCCGGCGAGCACGTGCACTGCCACAACCTGGAAGAGCACCGGGAAAACCTGGACAGCAAGGGCTGAGAAGGAGGATACGAGTATGAATTTCTACGGTTACAAGCGTCCGGACGGCCGCGTGGGCGTCCGCAACAAGGTCCTGATCCTGCCTGCCAGTGTCTGCGCCTCTGATACCACCCGTATCATCTCCCAGCAGGTGGTGGGCTCCGTCACCTTCAACAACCAGTTGGGCTGCTCCCAGGTGGCTCCCGACCAGCAGTTCACCATGGACGTTATGGCCGGCTATGCCGCCAACCCCAATGTCTACGGCACCGTGGTGGTGTCCCTGGGCTGCGAGAACTGCCAGATGGACCTGGTGGTGAAGGCCATCCAGGAGCGCACCAACAAGCCCCTGAAGCAGGTCATCATCCAGGAGGCCGGCGGCACCCTGAAGGCCATCGACATGGCCGTCCGCTACGCCAAGGAGATGGTGGAGGAGGCCTCCCTGCTGCAGAAGGAGGAGTTCCCCATGTCCGAGCTGATTATCGGCACGGAGTGCGGCGGCTCTGACCCCACCAGCGGCCTGGCGGCCAACCCCCTGATCGGCCAGCTCAGCGACCTGATTGTCAAGGAGGGCGGCACCTCCATCCTGTCTGAGACCACTGAGTTCATCGGCGCCGAGCACCTGCTGGCCCGCCGCGCCATCAACAAGGAGGTTCACGACCGCATCTTTGAGATCGTCCACCGCTATGAGGACTCCCTGCGCCTGGTGGGCGAGGAAGTCCGTGAGGGCAACCCCTCTCCCGGCAACAAGGCCGGCGGCCTGACCTGCCTGGAGGAGAAGTCCCTGGGCTGCATCCACAAGGGCGGCCATAGCCCTGTCATGGCGGTCTATGACTACGCCAAGCAGGTGGAGGCCAAGCAGGGCCTGGTCATCATGGATACCCCGGGCAACGACCCCTCCTCTGTGGCGGCCATGGTGGCCGGCGGCGCCCAGATTGTGGTGTTCTCCACCGGCCGCGGCACCCCCACCGGCAATCCCCTGGCCCCCGTCATCAAGATCACCGGCAACAAGCTGACCTACGCCAATATGATTGACAACATCGATGTGGATGCCTCTCCCCTGATCTACGGTACCAAGACCATCGAGGAGCTGGGGCAGGAGCTGTTGAAGCTCACGCAGGAAGTGGCCTGCGGCAAGCAGACCAAGGCCGAGTCTCTGGGTTATACCGAGATGGCCATCGCTCGCGTGTGCAACTTCGTGTAAGCTCTGCTGGACGTCGCGCATAGAAGTAAAGAGAATCCATCATGCAGCCGCGGCGGTACGATATGCAAATCCCCCCTTATCGTGCCGCCGCGGCTTTTCACAAGCACCCACCCATCTGCCGGGCGGGATCGCCGCAGGGAAATGCGGCGCATTTTATAACAGGAGATGAGTATACCGATGAAAAAGAAATTTGCCGTCATGGACGGCAATACGGCCGCGGCCCATGTGGCATACGCGTTCACAGAGGTCGCGGCGATCTATCCCATCACCCCGTCCTCTCCCATGGCGGAGAAGGTGGACGAGTGGTCCGCCAAGGGGCGGAAGAACCTGTTCGGCTCCACGGTGGACGTCATCCAGATGCAGTCTGAAGCCGGCGCCGCGGGCACCTGCCACGGCTCCCTGCAGGCCGGCGCTCTGACCACCACCTTTACATCCTCCCAGGGTTTGATGCTGATGATCCCAGCCATGTACGCCATGGGCGGCCAATTCCTGCCCAGCGTCATGCACATCGCCTCCCGCGTGGTGACCAGCAACCACCACTCTATCTTCGGCGATCACACCGACTTCATGACCTGCCGCACCACCGGCTACGCCATGCTGATGTCCTCCTGCCCCCAGGAGGCCATGGACCTGGGCGCGGTGGCCCACCTGTCCGCCATCAGCGGCAAGTACGCCTTCATGCACTGCTTCGACGGCTTCCGCACCTCTCATGAGATGCAGCGGATCGAGGCGTTGGACTATGAGGACCTGCGTCCTCTGGTAGACCAGGAGGCCCTGCAGGAGTTCCGCCGCCACGCCCTGAACCCGGAGCACCCCACCAACCGGGGCAACAACGTGAACCCCGACGTGTACTTCCAGTGCAAGGAGGGCGCCAACGTCAAGGCCGCCTCCATCCCTGACACGGTCCAGCATTACATGGACGAGATTAACAAGCTCACCGGTCGGGACTACAAGCTGTTCAACTACTACGGCGCGCCTGACGCGGAGGAGGTCATCGTGGTGATGTGCTCCGCCAGCGAGGCCGTGAAGGAAACCGTGGACTACCTGAACGCCAAGGGCCGCAAGGTGGGCATGGTGCAGATCCACCTGTACCGGCCCTTCTCCGTGAAGCACTTCGCAGCGGCCATCCCCGCCACGGTGAAGAAGATCGCCGTGTTGGACCGGTCCAAGGAGACCGGCTCCGTGGGCGAGCCCGTGTATCTGGACGTGGTCACCGCCCTGAATCAGGCGGGCCGCGGCGACATCCGTGTGGTGGGCGGCCGGTACGGTCTCAGCTCCAAGGACACCACCCCGGGCCAGTTCATCGCCGTGTATGACAATCTGAAGCTGGAGAATCCCAAGAACAGCTTCACCATCGGCATCAACGACGACGTGACTCACACCTCTCTGGACTACAAGGAGGTGGAGCTGCCTCATCCCGGCGAGGTTTCCTGCAAGATCTGGGGCCTGGGCGGCGACGGCACGGTGGGCGCCAACAAGAACGCCATCTCCACCATCGGCCTGGTGGCCAACAAGTACGCACAGGCGTATTTCTCCTATGACTCCATGAAGTCCGGCGGCCTGACCCAGAGCCATCTGCGCTTCGGTGACGAGCCTATCCGCTCCACCTATCTGGTGTCCTCCGCGGACTTTGTGGCGGTCCATGCCCCCACCTATGTCAACAAGTACGACACCACCGAGGATCTGAAGGACGGCGGCATCTTCCTGCTGAACTGCCCCTGGAGCGCGGAGGAGCTGGAGACCCGCCTGCCCGGCAAGATGAAGCGGGACCTGGCCCGGAAGCACGCCAACTTCTACATCATCGACGCCGCCAAGCTGGCGGTGCAGGTGGGCCTTGGCGAGAAGCGGACCAACAACATCCTTCAGGCTGCCTTCTTTGCCCTGACCAAGGTCATCCCCCTGGATATGGCCGTGGAGGACATGAAGAAGAACAACTACAACTCCTATTTCAAGAAGGCCGGCCAGAAGATCGTGGATCTGAACGACAAGGCCGTGGATCTGGGCATCAGCGCCGCTGTGAAGGTGGAGATCCCCGCCTCCTGGGCGGACGCGCCTGACACTCCCATGGCCGAGCCCAAGAACGCCTCTGCCTTTGTCCGTGACATCGTGCTGCCCATGGACCGGCAGCAGGGCGACAAGCTGCCTGTGTCTGTGTTCCAGAAGCACGGCGTGCTGGACGGCACCTGGGAAAACGGGACCTCCGCTTTCTCCAAGCGGGGCGTGGCAACCAAGGTGCCCAAGTGGAACGCGGAGAGCTGCATCCAGTGCAACCGCTGCGCCATGTGCTGCCCCCACGCCGCCATCCGGCCCGTGCTGCTGGCCGAGGAGGAGAAGGCCCAGGTGCCCGCGTCCTTTGAGACCGTGCCCGCCAAGGGCCTGGGCAAGGACGCCCCCAGCTACTTCTTCCGGATGCAGGTCTCTCCCTATGACTGCCTGGGCTGCGGCGTGTGCCTGACCGCCTGCCCGGCCAATCAGAGCGACAAGACGGCGGACGCCCTGGTGATGACCCCCTTCGAGGAGATGAAGTCCGAACAGGCGAACTTCGACGAGGTCGCCATGAACGACAAGTACCTGAAGAAGGATGTGATCAACAGCAAGACCGTCAAGAACATGCAGTTCGCCAAGCCGTACTTCCAGTTCTCCGCCGCCTGCGCCGGCTGCGCCGAGACCACCTACATCAAGCTGCTGAGCCAGATGGTGGGCGACCGGATGTACGCGGGCAACGCCGCAGGTTGCTCCTCCGCCATCTCCGGCGGCGCGCCCATCCTGCCCTACTGCAAGGACAGCCAGGGCCGCGGCCCCGCCTGGGAGCACTCCCTGTTTGAGGACAACGCCGAGTTCGCCTACGGCTTCTTCCACGCTCAGGATGCCATCCGCAAGGAGCTGCTGATCCGGCTGGAGAGCATGAAGGACGCCGACATCGCCCCTGCGGAGATCGAGGACTACATCAACAACTGGAACGACGGAGAGAAGTCCCGCGCCGTGTCCGACGCCCTGATCGCCGCCCTGGAGAAGTGCGAGCAGACCGAAGATGTGTCCTATATCCTGGAGAACCGTGAGTATCTCTCCAAGAAGTCCATCTGGGCCATCGGCGGCGACGGCTGGGCCTACGACATCGGCTTCGGCGGCATCGATCACGTCATGGCCCAGAACCGGGATGTGAACCTGCTGGTGCTGGACACCGAGGTGTACTCCAACACCGGCGGCCAGTCCTCCAAGTCCACCCCCACCTCCGCCGTGGCCAAGTTCGCCGCCGGCGGCAAGCAGGTGGCCAAGAAGGACCTGGGCGCCATCCTGATGACCTACGGCTATGTGTATGTGGCCCAGGTGGCCATGGGTTATGACCAGGCCCAGACCCTGAAGGCCCTGCGGGAGGCGGAGTCCTATCCCGGCCCCGCCATCGTCATCTGCTACTGCCCCTGCCTGGAGCAGCATATCAAAGCCGGCATGAGCTGTACCCAGGACGAGATGAAGAAGGCGGTGGAGTGCGGCTACTGGCACCTGTACCGGTATGATCCCCGGCGCATCGCCGAGGGCAAGAACCCCTTCCAGCTGGACTCTCCCGCGCCCGATACTGACAAGCTCATGGACTTCCTCATGGGCGAGAACCGCTTCGCCTCTCTGAAGAACAACTTCCCCGAGCGGGCGGACGCCCTGTACCAGAAGGAGATCGCCGACGTCAAGGCCCGGTACCAGAAGTACCGCAAGATGGCGGAGGACTGATTTCCGAAGGAACAGATCAAATACAGATGCCCCGGCGCCGGTTACGGCGCCGGGGCGTTTTCTCTGCGCTGCGGGCATTCCTGCCCGCGGCGCTTTTTGTGGTGAGCGGAGGGAGAGATGCATATAACCTGGAAGAGAGGAAGGCGGGAAAAGAAATTTCCGCCGCGTTGCACGCCGCCGTGCGCGCCGGCCGGGAAATAAAGGATATGGTTGACGGCTCCGGCTATGCATAGCGGAGCCGCCGGAAAGGCACGATAGCGGTTGAAGCCAAGCGAATTTCAGAGCAGGGAGGACACGAACGTGAAGAGATGGCACAAGGCCTTGATCCTATCGCTGATGGGCGGGGATCTCTACTGCATGGTGGAGCTGATCTGGCGGGGGCACACCCACTGGAGCATGTTTCTGCTGGCGGCGATGCTGAGTCTGCCGCTAGATTTGGCCAACGAGCACATGGCCTGGGAGCGGCCCCTGTGGCTCCAGGCGCTGATCGGGGGCAGCGTCATTACCTTGGCGGAGCTGGGAGCCGGGCTGATCCTGAACGTCTGGCTGAAGCTGGACATCTGGGACTACTCCCGCCTGCCGGGGAACCTGTGGGGACAGGTGTGCCTGAAGTACGCCCTGCTGTGGGTGGTGCTGGCGGGGACCGCCATCGTGCTGTTCGACTGGATGCGGCACTGGCTGTTTCAAGAGGAGCGGCCCCACTACCGCTGGATCTGAGAGGAGGGATGCAGGATCGGAACGGAGGTGCTCTGCGCGCTGATCGCCGGAGCGGCTACCGTACTGGCGGCTGGGGCGGAATACCGCTCCCGGAAGAGTGCCAGGCGAGCAGAGGCCCGGGCAGCGCGCCGGGCTACGGAGAGCAGGCTGGCTATGGATCTGATGTACGCCACCTGTTCGTTGTCCCTGACCACGGCCAAAAAGTTGGCGGGTCAACATACCAACGGCGACGTGGAGGAGGCCATGCGTGCAGCGGAGACGGCCCGCACGGCGTATATCGGCTTCGTCCGCAGCGAGGCGGCCCACAGCGTCAGTAAAATTTGAGCCGGGCAGGACCCGGAGAGAGGATGGTACATAAGATGAAAACCCTGGAGGAAGTGCTGTACGATTACACCAGAGGAGAGAAGACTCTGGAGGAGGCCAACAAGGCCCTGAAGGAGCTGGGGTGCGGGCTCACCCTGGACCCCACCCGCAATCTCTTCTCCGCCCGGGAGCTGCTGGAGACCCGGGCGGGAGAGACGCCGGACGAGGCCAACGGCTGGGGCATTCTGGACCACGGTGTGGGCAGCCTGGAAAAGGTCCATGTGGTGAACGGCCGCACGGTGGACGTGGACATGGGCCAGGAGACCGCCTATGTCTATATGCCCGGAAAGCGATACCGCCTGCGGGGCGATGTGCTGACGGAGGAGGACTGAGATGGAGCTGCTGACACAGCGCTTGGCCAGCCTGCTGACGGTGAAGAGTCTGGTGACGGTGATTCTGACGGCGGTATTTGCTGCCATGGCCGGAACGGGCCGGGTGACCGCGGAGCAGTTCTTGACCGTGTTCACCGTGGTGATCGCTTTTTACTTCGGCACGCAGGCGGAAAAGCGGGCCCGGGAATGAGCGTGGGGACATACAGCCTTGCCCGGGAGGGGGACAAGCTGCTGTCCCCCCACTTCCGGGTGCGGGAGTTCGCCTGCCGGGACGGGGCAGACCTGGTGAAGATCGACACGGATCTGGTGGAGCTGCTGGAGCGGATCCGCACTGCCGCCTGCGGGGCGGTGACCGTCAACAGCGGGTACCGCACCGCTTCTTACAATCAGAAGGTGGGCGGCGCCAGAGCCAGCCAGCACCTGCTGGGCAGGGCGGCGGATATTCAGGTGAGCGGTGCCTCGCCCCTGCTGGTGGGGCAGATAGCGGAATACTATCTGGGCGGACACGGTGGGATCGGCGTCTATCAGACCTTCACCCATGTGGACACCCGGACCGCACGAGCCAGATGGGACCAGCGGAGCGGACGGGAGGTGGCCGTCTCCGGCTGGCCCGGCTGGCGGCCCAAGGAGGAAGCAGTCATGGACAACATCCCCAGCGCGTATGCGGAGGAAGCAGTGGCCTGGGCCGTGGAAAACGGCCTTTTGCAGGGCAGCGAGGCGGGGAACCTGATGCTCTCCCAGCCCGTCACCCGGCAGCAGCT
>NZ_JAOQKG010000002.1:515526-569365 GCF_025567605.1 Oscillibacter acetigenes
GTCAGCATCGCCACCTTCCCGGTGGCGGAGCCGGAAGAGATGGGCTATCGGGTGCTGGACAACTTCTGTGAGGAGCATATCCAGTAAACGGAGGAGCCGTGTCCGGGCGCTGCCTGGATGCGGCTCTTCTGTCAGGAAGTTCTGTTTGTCATGGGCGCGGAATCATGGTACAATGGCTGTAAGGACAGCCGCTGGATTTCACGGCACGGCGGCCGCGTGACATCTCAATGAACAAGACGGGGAGTGGACCCATTGAAACGATGCTTCATTTTTGCCGCAGGCACCTATTACGGCCTGCGGGAGCGGCCCCAGACAGGGGACCTGGTGCTGGCGGCGGATGCCGGGTATCTGGCCTGCCGCCAGGCGGGGATCACCCCGGATCTGCTGCTGGGAGACTTTGACTCCATGGATCAGCCCGCGGACTTTGACCATGTCCGCCGGGTGCCGGTGGAGAAGGATGACACGGACACCATGCTGGCTGTGAAGACGGGGCTGGAGCAGGGCTGCGGCGAGTTTTACATTTACGGCGGCACCGGCGGCAGGCGGCTGGACCACACCCTGGCCAATCTGCAGACACTGCTGTATCTGCGCCGCCATGGGGCCAGGGGATACCTCTATGACAATGATTTTGTGTGGACGGCTGTGGAGAATGAGACCATCACTGTGGAGCAGACGGTGGAGTGGGGCCTGCTCTCCGTCTTCTGCCTGGGTGCACCGGCCTCCGGCATTGACGAGAAGGGTGTGCAGTATCCCCTCTCCCACGCCTCCCTTTCGGCGGAGTTCCCCCTGGGCGTCAGCAACCACATCATCGAGCCCAAGGCCCGGATCACCGTCCGGAAGGGCGCCCTGATCGTGGGGTGGGAGCTGCCGTCTGGTGGCGTTGTTTCCGAGATAAAATAGCGTGCCGGACAAAGTTCAGTTGCGGCGGCAAGAAAGTTATTGTATAATAGAGACAGCGGAAAGGTCGACCTTTCCGAAAGAACACCGATGACCGTGGGACCAGGGTTGGGCACGGCAGTCAAGGAGGAACTTGCCATGGCAAAATTTACCGTGAACGGCCGGGCCGTGACAGTGGAAAACAACCAGAAGCTGCTCCGCTACCTGCGGGATACCCTGCATCTCACC
This sequence comes from Oscillibacter acetigenes, assembly GCF_025567605.1. Classification (NCBI taxonomy): domain Bacteria; kingdom Bacillati; phylum Bacillota; class Clostridia; order Eubacteriales; family Oscillospiraceae; genus Oscillibacter; species Oscillibacter acetigenes. Next base: position 516,652 of record NZ_JAOQKG010000002.1, read on the forward strand.
AGTGTAAAGGACGGCTGCAGCGAGGGCGCCTGCGGCACCTGCACAGTGCTGATCGACGGTAAGCCCACCAAGGCATGCATCCCCCAGACCGATAAGCTGGAGGGCAAGTCCATCGTCACGGTGGAGGGGCTGACCGATTTTGAAAAGCAGGTCTATACCTACGCCTTCGGCATGGCGGGGGCGGTTCAGTGCGGCTTCTGCATCCCCGGTATGGTGATGAGCGCCAAGGGATTGCTGGATATGAATCCCAATCCCACCCGGGAGGAGGCGGCCTACGCCATCCGAAACAATATCTGCCGCTGCACCGGCTATGTGAAGATCATTGATGCGATTCTGCTGGCCGCCGAGCTGTTCCGCAAGGGCGAGGTGCCGCCGGCTCCCGCTGATTGGTCCCTGGGGCAGCGGGTGCCCCGGGTGGACGTGGAGGAGAAGGTCACTGGCACCGGCATCTATCCCGACGACATCTATCTGGACGGCATGATCTACGGCAGCGCCGTCCGGTCCCAATACCCCCGGGCCCGGGTGCTGGCCATCCACACGGAGGAGGCCAGGGCCCTGCCCGGTGTGGTGGGGGTCTTTACGGCGGAGGACATCCCCGGGCAGAACAAGGTGGGCCATTTGGTGAAAGACTGGGACACCATGATCGCCGTGGGGGATATCACCCATTACTTGGGTGACGCCATCTGCCTGGTGGCGGCGGAGACACCGGAGATCCTGGCCCAGGCCAAGGCCCTGGTGAAAGTGGACTATGAGGAGCTGCCCATGGTCCGCAGTCCCCGGGAGGCCATGCTGCCAGACGCTCCCCTGGTCCACCGGACCGGGAACCTGCTGACCCACAAGCACATCCAGCGGGGCAACCCGGCAGAGGCCATCGCCAAATCGAAGCATGTGCTGACCCAGCACTTCTCCACACCCTGGACGGAACACGCCTTCCTGGAGCCGGAGTGCGCCGTGGCCTATCCCGACGGGGACGGGGTCATGATCCTCTCCACAGACCAGGGCGCCTACGACACCCAGCACGAGACCATGGGGATGCTGGGATTGCCGGCGGAAAAAGTGAAGGTCCGCAACTGCCTGGTGGGCGGCGGCTTCGGCGGCAAGGAGGACGTGACGGTCCAGCACCACGCCGCCCTGATCGCGTACCTGACCAAGCGCCCGGTGAAGGTGAAGCTCACCCGGGCGGAGAGCATTCTGATCCACCCCAAGCGTCACCCCATGGAGATGGAGTTCTCCATCGGCTGCGACGAGAACGGCATCATCCAGGGCGTGGCCGCCGAGGTCATCGCCGACACCGGGGCCTACGCCTCTCTGGGCGGGCCGGTGTTGGAGCGGGCCTGCACCCACGCCGCCGGTCCCTACAACTACCAGAATTTTGAGATCGACGGCTGGGCCTATTATACCAACAACCCTCCCGCCGGGGCCTTCCGGGGCTTCGGTGTCACCCAGACCTGCTTCTGCATCGAGAGCCTCTTAAACCAGATGGCGGACATCGTGGGCATTACCCCCTGGGAGATCCGCTACCGCAACGCCATTCGCCCGGGACAGGAGCTGCCCAACGGCCAGATCGTAGACAACTCCACCGGCCTGGTGGAGACGCTGGAGGCGGTGAAGCCCTATGTGGAGAATAACCAGTACGTGGGCCTGGCTTGCGCCATGAAGAACGCCGGCGTGGGCGTGGGCATCCCGGACACCGGCCGGTGCCGCCTGGTGGTGGAGGACGGCAGGCTCCACATCTTTGCCGGTGCCTCCTGCATCGGCCAGGGCCTGGGCACGGTGCTGACACAGATGGTCTACGAGCAGACGGGCATTCCCCGGGACAGGATCGTCTACGAGCGGTCCAACACCTACTGCGCGCCGGACTCCGGCACCACCTCCGGCTCCCGCCAGACGCTGTTCACCGGCGAGGCGGTCCGCCGGGCCTGCCAGGATCTGAAGGAGGCCATGGGGGCCTCCGGCGGTCTGGACGCCCTGAACGGTCAGGAGTTCTATGGCGAATACCTGGGAAAGACGGACCCTCTGGGGGCCCCGGTGCCCAACCCCGTCAGCCACGTGGCCTACGGCTACGCCACCCAGGTGTGCATCCTGGACGACGAGGGGAAAATCCGCCAGATGGTGGCTGCCCACGATGTGGGCAAGGCCGTGAATCCCCTGTCCATCGAGGGGCAGATCGAGGGCGGCGTGGTGATGAGCATGGGCTTTGCCCTGACGGAGCGGTATCCCCTCACGGACTGCAGGCCCACCGCCAAATACGGCACGCTGGGCCTGTTCCGGGCCAACCAGATCCCGGAGATCACCCCCATCATCGTGGAAAAAGCGGGACTGAACGTGGCCTGCGGCGCCATCGGTATCGGCGAGATCACCTCCATCCCCACAGCCCCAGCCATTGCGGACGCCTACTACCGCTACGACGGCAAGTTCCGTACCAGTCTGCCCCTGGAGGGCACGCCTTACAGCCGTAAATAACAAGCGCCGCGGCGGTACTTCCGCCGCGGCCTGTCCGAATCTGCGTTACCCCCGCTCTCGCACTGTCACATGGACGGTGTCTCCGGGCTGCTTCCCGATTTGGGCCCGGATGTCCTTGCGCATCCCCAGGATGTGGCCGGGAGTGCCCATCCGCACCAGGCTCCCCGCGTAGGGGACGCCGTCAAAGGTGGCAGCCACCTTGACTCGGCCCTTACCGAATAGCGCCTGTACGTCATGGGGGAATTCTACATAGGCTCCGTCGATGTCCGGAACTTTCCGGATCACCGCATCGAATTCATAGACGGTTGGATTCATACCTGCTCCTCCGCTTTCAATTCCTCCAGGGCTTGGGCGGTATCCACGTCGCGGAGCTCCTCCGCCGGGACGTCCAGAAGGAGGAGATCCGCCTCGTGCCGCCGGATAACGGTGTTGCCGCCGTGGTCCTCCCGCAGCTCCAGCAGCTCCGGAAAGAACCGGGCAGGGAAGAGGCAGGGATTGCCCCGCACGCCGCCGTGGCCCAGAGCGACGATCTTCTCCGGCCGGGTGCGCCAGCGGTCCACCAGCTCTGCCACGCTCTCACGCCGCAGGAGGGGCTGATCGCTCACCTGGAACAGCACCCCGTCACAGTCCCGCAGAGCCGTCAGGCCCAGTTCGATGGTGTGGCTGATGCCGTAATCCGGGTGGGGATTGTGGATGGCGGCGAAGTGGAACTCCCCGGCCAGCCGCATGACCTCCGGGTATTGAGTCACCACCACGACTTTGTCAAACTTCTCGGCCGGGACGGCTTCCAGCGCCCGGAGGATGAGACTCCTGCCCCGCAGCTGGGCGGCCAGCTTATTTTCCCCAAACCGCCGGGCGTTGCCGGCGGCCATGACCACACAACCGATTTTCGGCTTGTTTTCCACATCCATCACCTCATTTTATCAGTAGTATATCCGCTTTCGCCGTGTCCAGTCAATGGGCGGCGGAACTTTGATCAAAAAAGGAGGCTTGCCTGATGAGCAAAAGCGTCGGCAAAAGCGTCACCCGTGTGGACGCCTATGAAAAAGCCACGGGCCGCGCCAAGTATGTGGCGGACCTGTGCGATCAAAGCGCCCTGGTGGCCAGGATCCTGCACGCCACCATCGCCCACGGCTACGTGAAGTCCATCGACACTACGGAGGCTGAGGCCGTTCCCGGTGTGGTGAAGGTCCTGACTTGCTTCAACGTGCCCGATTACCGCTTCCCCACAGCGGGACACCCCTGGTCCACAGATCCCGCCCACCAGGACGTGGCGGACCGGCTGCTGCTGAACCGTCACGTGCGGTATTACGGCGACGACATCGCCGCCGTCATCGCGGAGAACGAGATAGCTGCCGCTCAGGCCGTCCGGGCGCTGAAGGTGGAGTATGAGGAGCTGCCCTTCGTTCTGGACGTGCAGAAGGCCATGGAGCCGGATGCCCCACAGATCCACGAGGACTGCCCCGGCAATGTTCTGAAGCACACAGATATCCGCAGAGGCGACTATCAGACCGCCATCCAGGAGCCGGGCCTGATCCGGGTGGAGGGCTGGTACGACACCCCCACTGTCCAGCACTGCCACATTGAAAACCACGGCTGCTTCGCCTATGAGGAGGCGGGCCGGGTGGTGGTGGTCACCTCCACCCAGATCCCCCACATCATCCGCCGGGTGGTGGGGCAGGCACTGGGTCTGCCCTGGGGCAAGGTGCGGATCATCAAGCCCTACATCGGCGGCGGCTTTGGCAACAAGCAGGACGCTCTGTACGAGCCTTTGTGCGCCTGGCTCTCCACCCAGGTGGGGGGACGGCTGGTGCATCTGGAGTGCAGCCGGGAGGAGACCTTTGTCTCTAACCGGGTCCGCCACGCCATCCGCACCCACATCATCTCCTACGTCCGGCCGGACGGCACCCTGGTGGCCCGGAAGTTTGAGGCCTGGTCCAACCAGGGGGCCTACGCCTCCCACGGCCACAGCATCGTGGCCAAGGGCATGGGCGCCTTCCCCCAGCTCTACCCCTGCGACAATTTGGAGTGCGACTGCTGGACGGTCTACACCAACCGCCCCGCCGCCGGCGCCATGCGTGGTTATGGGATCCCCCAGGCCATGTGGGCCGGGGAGTGCCACATCGACGATATCTGTCAGGCTATCGGGATGGAGCCTATGGAATTCCGCCGGAAGAATCTGATGCCGGTGGGGTATACCGACGGCTTCTCCAGAAACGAGTTGTACGCCGACACCTTCAACCAGTGCATGGACAAGGGAATGGCGATGCTGGATTACCAGCGGAAATATCGGGAATACCAGAACCAGACTGGCCCTGTCCGTCGGGGCGTGGGCCTTGCGGTGTTCTGGTACAACACGGCTGTGTGGCCCATCTCGCTGGAGTCCTCCTCCTGCCGGATGGTGCTGAACCAGGACGGTTCCCTCCAGTTCCAGACCGGTGAGACGGAGATTGGACAGGGCTGCGACACCGCCTATTCCCAGATGGTGGCGGACGCGGTGGGTATCCCGGTGGAGGACGTCCATGTGGTGTCCACCCAGGACACGGACGTGACGCCCTTCGGCACCGGTGCCTACGCCTCCCGGCAGACGTACATCGGCGGCTTCAGCATCATGCAGACGGCTCAAGCATTGCGGGAGCGGATTCTGCAGATCGCCCACGAGCAGACCCGGATGCCGGTGTCTGTTCTGGATCTGGTGGACGGCAAGATCATCCGCAAGGAGGACGGCCGGGTCCTCAAGACTCTGGGCGAGCTGGCAACGGAGAGCCTCTACTCCCTGGAGCACAGTCAGCACATCACCGCCGAGACCACGGCCCAGATCAAGTCCAACGCCTACTCCTTCGGCTGCTCCTTCGCAGAGGTGGAGGTGGACGTCCCTCTGTGCAAGGTGAAGCTGCTGAATCTGGTCAACGTCCACGACTGCGGCACCCTCATCAACCCGGCGCTGGCAGAGGCCCAGGTCCACGGCGGCATGTCCATGGCCATCGGTTACGGCCTCAGTGAAGAGCTGAAGTTCGACGAGAAGACCGGAAAGCCCCTGAACAACAATCTGCTGGACTACAAGCTGTCCACCTTTATGGACCATCCCACGCTCCAGGCGGCGTTCGTGGAAAACCCGGAGCCCACCTCTCCCTACGGCACCAAGGCCCTGGGCGAGCCCCCGGCCTGTTCGCCGGCGCCGGCCATCCGCAACGCCATCCTGAACGCCACAGGTGTGGCCTTTGACGCATGCCCTATCACGCCCCATGTCCTCTACCGCGGATTCAAAGAGGCTGGGCTGATCGAAGACTAAAGGAGGGAACCACTCATGTATGATATGAAAGCCCTGTATCAGGCGGAGAGCGTTCAGGACGCGGTGGCCCTCCGGGTGGCCCATCCGGATGCCCAGATCATCGCCGGCGGATCCGACGTGCTGGTGCAGATGCGGGAGGGCAAGCGGGCCGGGGTGGAGCTGATCTCCATCTACGGGCTGGATGAACTCCGGGGCGTGACCCTGGAGGCAGACGGCACCCTGCGGATCGGCTCCCTCACCAGCTTTTCCCTCATTACCCGGGATCCCCTGATCCAGAAATACCTCCATGTTTTGGGAGAGGCCGTGGACCAGGTGGGCGGTCCCCAGATCCGCAACATCGGCACCATCGGCGGCAACACCTGTAACGGTGTCACCTCCGCGGACTCCGCCTCCACTCTCCACGCCTACGACGCCATTGTGGAGCTGACGGGACCGGACGGTATCCGCCGCCAGCCCATCCGGGAGTTCTACATCAGGGCAGGCAAGGTGGATATCCGTCCCGGCGAGATCCAAACGGCTATCCTGATCGAAAAAGACAGTTATATTGACACATTTGGCCACTATATAAAGTATGCCATGCGGAATGCCATGGACATCGCCACCCTGGGAACCTCTGTGAACGTCCGCCTTTCCGCCGACAAAAAGACCGTGGAGCGGGCGAGAGTGGCCTTCGGCGTGGCGGGGCCGGTGCCCCTGCGGGCGGCGGCTGCGGAGGAGCTGGCCGCCGGACAGCCGGTGAGCCTGGAGCTGGCGGATCGCTTTGCCCAGGCGGTGAAGGAGGACATCAATCCCCGGGACTCCTGGCGGGCGGCCAAGGATTTCCGGATGCACATCGCGGTGGAGAGCGCCCGGCGGGCGTTCATCGAAGCGGTGAAGCTGGCGGGAGGTGACCTGTGATGGAAAAGCATGTGATGCAGTATCAGACTGTTCACTTCAATCTGAACGGCAAGGACGTGGAACGCACGGTGGACGTGCGGGCCAGCCTGACGGACATGCTCCGCAACGACTTCCGGATGACCTCCGTGAAGAAGGGCTGCGAGGTGGGGGAGTGCGGCGCCTGCAACGTCCTGATCGACGGGGAGGCATACAACTCCTGCATTTATCTGGCCGTGTGGGCGGAGGGCAAGCACATCCGCACCCTGGAAGGGCTGCTGGGCCCTAACGGCGAGCTCAGCGACATCCAGCAGGCCTTTGTGGACGAGGCGGCCATCCAGTGCGGCTTCTGCACGCCGGGCTTTATCCTGACGGCAGTGGAGATCCTGGAGAGCGGCAAGGAGTACACGGACGATGAATTGAGAAAACTCCTCTCCGGCCACCTGTGCCGCTGCACCGGGTATGAGAATATCCTCCGGGCGGTGAAAAAGACCATGTACAAGCGCCTAGGCAAGCCCATGCCGGAGGCGTGAGATCTTCAAAAGCAACCCGGCCGCGCACAGCGGCCGGGTTGCTTTTTGGGGGATGCGCGGCAGAACGGTTTTCTTTTCCCGGGAATTGTGTTATACTGGCACCAGATGAAAAAGGGGAGGGAATGCCATGGCCCGCAAGACCTATACGGAGGAGGACCGGGCCCGGGTGCGGCAGGCTCTGCTGGACACGGGGCTGAATATGGCCGTAAGCAAGGGTCTGAAGGGGCTGCACTTGGCGGAGCTCGCCGCGGCGGTGGGGATTTCCAAGCCCTATTTCTACACGTTTTTTGACTCGCTGGAGGATTTTTCCCTCCAGATGATGGAGGAGCAGCGCTGCCGTCTGCTCCGGCTGCTGGAACAGGAGCTGGCCCGGCCGGAGGGGACCTGGGAGGAGCACGTGGAGTCTTTTTTCCGGACGATCCTCCGCCACCGGGAAAACGGCATCCTGGTGATGACCCAGGGGGAGGAGGCGGATCTGCACAGCCGCCTGACGCCGGAGCGATTCCAGGATTTCCGGCCCGGGCAGCGGGATTTCTTTCTGCGCCTGATGGCGCTGCTGGACATCCGGCAGGAGGACTGCGCCCCTGAGGTGCTGGCGAACCTGGTGTTCTCCTGCCTCCTGATCTATAACTCCGCGCCGGAATCCATGCCATTTCTGTTTCCTTCGCACCTGGAGGAGACGGCGGCGCTGCACGTGAAATTTTTGGTGAACTATCTGGGCTCCCTGCGCAACGCAAAAAAAGACCGCTGATGGGCGGTCTTTTTTTGTGCGCTGATAATTACCCAGTTGCGCAATCCGGTTTCTTTTGGTATGATATCTCATATATTGACCAGATAAAATAAAATGGTCAATATAAAATTGAGATATTAAAGAGGGATTGTCATGGGAATTTTCGGAAAACTCTTCAAGGGACCTGAAATTGACCAGGCCAAAAGCGCGGACAGCAAGCAGAAGATGCGCCGCCTGTTTGACAGCGTGGTGCCCGACGGCGGGCAGTACCAGCTGGTGGCCGCCTATACGGAGGATGCGAAGCGGTTCAACTACGGCCTGGTCCACGGCAGCAAGACTACCTACGGCAGCCTGATCGTGGGCTGGAAGGAGGGGGCGGACCCCACGGTGGTGGTCGTGCCCACAGTTCCGGACCTCTCCGGCTGCGGCGATCCGGAAATCTGCCCCCGTTCCGCAGTCAAAAAGGCCTATCAGAATAAGTACCCCACGGACGCCTTCATCATCTACCCGGATGGGCGTCACTATCTGGCCATCAACACCTTCGAGTGGCTGGAGGATGAGAAGCTGTTCATCTACGTGGACCAGGGACCGGAAGAGCAGGCCTTTGAGACTTTCTTCAAGACCTGTTACGCCACGAAGTGAGGAGCGCGTGCCATGTCGCTTTCCCTGGAGCAGGTCGGTGCCGTCCTGCTGGCCCTGGTGATTCTCTTTGTGGCGGGACACCTCTGGTATGCACTGGTGGAGATGGTGAAGGATGCTATTGCCCGCCGCTTTTTTTCCGGAAAACGGGAGCCCTGGCATCCCCTTCCGCCGGATGAGGGCGATTCCGGCGACGGTCCGCCCGGTACTGTTTGACGGCGGCCTCTTCTTGCGGTATAATAAAACCAACAAGGAGAGGAGGGTTCTCTATGAAAACCATCATCACCATCGGCCGGCAGTTTGGCAGCGGCGGCAAGGAGATCGGCATCCGCGTGGCCAAGGAGCTGGGCATTCCCTTCTATGACAAGGAGCTGCTGCAGGAGGCCGCCAAGAAGAGCGGCCTGTGCGAGAAGATTTTTGAAAACTTCGACGAGCGGCCCAAGAGCCTCCTGTACTCCATCGCCATGGATTCCTATATGTTTGCCCTGCCCGGCAGCGGTGTGGGTGACTCTCTGGAACAACAGGTGTATCTGGCGACTTTCAACACCATCCGGCACATCGCGGACCAAGGGCCCTGCGTTATCATCGGCCGGTGCGCGGACTACGCCCTGGCGGACTATCCCAACCACCTGAGCCTGTTTATCAGCGCACCTCTGGAGGTCCGTATCCAGCGCGTGGCCCAGCGGCAGAACCTCACGCCGGAGAAGGCCCGCCAGCTGATCCTCAAGACCGACAAGCGCCGGGCGTCCTATTACGAGTACTATTCCTCCAAGAAGTGGGGCAGTGTGGACAGTTACCACTTCTGCATCGATTCCAGCTATCTGGGCCTGGGCCGGACCGTGGAGCTGATCCAGGCCATGGTGGCCCACAAGGAGCATCCGATCCCCAGCCCCACGGAGGAGGATCCCACCCGTCCCCGGACGTAAGCGCCGCAAAACACGGAGGGACCGGAGCCGCACAGGCTCCGGTCCCGTTTTCCTGTTCAGAGAGGATAACTCCTGGGCAGGCACGGCGGCTCACGCCGCACCGGGTCATGGCCGATGGTCCAGATCCCGGTAGAAGCGGAAGGCATCCTCGAATTTCCCCTGGGCGTAGGTGCCCACATCGGCGCAGTAGGCCTCATAGGCCGCCAGAAGGCGCTCCGCCTCCGGCGTCAGCACCGCGCCGCCGCCGTGGGCACCTCCGATGGTGGAGGAGAGCAGCTTGCACCCAAACACTGTCTCAGCTGTGCGGATGATACGCCACGCCTTGGAGTAGGCCATTTCCATAGAGGCGGCTCCGGCCCGGAGGGAGTGGTGCTCCCGCACCCGCTGCAGCAGGGTGGCGATGCCGGGGCCGAAGCAGCGCTGGTCATCGTCGCTGTAAATCCGCAGCGTCACTTTCAAATGGAGCTCATTCTGTGCCATAGGGCGCCTCCTCTGTTTCTGTCCCAATCCCCCGCCGGGACCGTCCGGACACCCATCCGGGGCCCGACCTGCCGGGCGAGACCCCAATAGGCTGAGGACAGGGGTGCCGGGGTCCCGGACGGGAGATCATGTCCCTCCGAAGCGATATTCTGCTTCTATCATATCACAGGATTTGCGGTTTGCAAACCTGGAAAAATGTGATACAATCCAATGCAGGGGAGTGACCCGCTCTGTGCGGGAAGGAGGAACTATTATGGAGAAAATCAGACTGGGCCGTACCGGCCTGCTGGTGACCAAGACGGCGTTCGGTGCCCTGCCCATCCAGCGGATTTCCAAGGCGGATGCAGTGAAGCTGGTCCGCCGGGCCTGTGAGGCGGGAATCAACTATTTCGACACCGCGAATATGTACACTGACAGCGAGGAAAAACTGGGAGAGGCCCTCCACGACGTGCGGCAGAACGTGGTGATTTCCACCAAGAGCGGCGGAGGAGACAAAAAGACGGTCCAGGCCCACATTGAGCAGAGCCTCCGCAGCCTGCGGACGGATTACATCGACCTGTTCCAGTTCCACAATCCGGCGGTGCTGCCGGATATCCATGACCCGGACGGGCCCTTTGCCGCCGCACTGGAGGCCAAGCAGAAGGGCTACATCCGCCACATCGGCATCACCAACCATCGGCTGAAGGTGGCCCACGAGGCCATTGAGTCCGGCAATTTTGAGACGCTGCAGTTCCCCTTCTGCTATCTGGCCACGGAGAAGGACCTGGAGCTGGTGGAGCTGTGCCGGGAGCACGACATGGGCTTCATCGCCATGAAGGGCCTCTCCGGCGGCCTGCTGAACAATGCGGAGGCCTGCTACGCCTTTATGCAGGAGCATCCAGACGTGGTGCCCATCTGGGGCATCCAGCATGAGTGGGAGCTGGACCAGTGGCTGGAGCTGACGGAGCGGAATCCCCGCATGACGCCGGAGCTCCAGGCGGTGATCGACCACGACCGGACGGAGCTGTCGGGGGACTTCTGCCGCTCCTGCGGCTACTGCCTGCCCTGCGCCGCCGGCATCGACATCCCCCAGGCGGCCCGGATGGCCCAGCTGCTGCGGCGGGCACCCTACAAGCCCTATCTGAGCGACGAGTGGCGGGAGAAGATGCACCAGATCAAAAACTGCATCCACTGCAACGCCTGCAAGTCCCGCTGTCCCTATGGGCTGGACACCCCGGCCCTGCTGCAGAAGCAGCTGGCGGACTACGACGCGTTTTACGCCGCCCATCACAACGACTGAAAAGGAGAACCCCAGATGCTCTTCCGCAATGAGGAGTCCAGCCTGAGGCTGGATATCGTGAACTATGAATTTCCGCCGGACGGCGGCGACCCCACCAGTGACGACCGGAACTGGCTGGTGCTCCGGGCCACTTGGAACAAGGAGGACGGAGACGTGGTGAAGGATTCCAACAGCTGCCTGCTGACCCACGAGCTCCAGAGCATGAGCGCCGGGCTGAAAGTGCTGAAGGCTGGAATCCGGGATGTGTACGTCAGTGACTTTCAGGAGAACTTTTACTTCTCCGTCGGCGCCCGGGCATTGGGAGACGGGACCTTTGAAGTGGTGGTGTCCTTCTATCTGCCCAACACCATGGACGGGGACGACACCGCTGAGATCACCTGCACCATGGACCAGAAGGAGATGGAGGCGCTGATCGGCGAACTGGACCGGCTCTGCGAAAAATTCCCGGATCGGACCTGAAAAACCCCGGAGCCCCGGTTGGAAAGAAGGTGAACAGGCTTGAACTATAAGACGAGCTATTGGCTGATGCGGATATTGGGCATCGGCGGCATTCTGGTGATGCTGATCGGCGGGATCACCGGCAGAACCGTCATCGGCGTGCTGGGCATCATCTGTGTGCTGGTTGGGACGCTTCAGATGAATTTCTTCTACCACTGCCCCCACTGCAAGCGGGATCTGCCCAAGCGGACCCTGCCCAAAACCTGCCCCTATTGCAAGAAGCCCCTGGACTGAACGGAGGGCGGCCATGGACTACAAGAAGAGTTATACGCTGCTGTGGGTGGGGCTGATTGCCGGATTCGTCCTGATGCTCATCGGCGTGTTTCTGGAGATTGGATGGCTGCTGTGGCCGGGAGCGGTGGTTGTTATGGCGGATGTTCTCCAGACGCTGCTGTTCTTCCGGTGTCCGTACTGCGGCGGACACTGGGATCCCCGGGGCGGCATTCCCCACTACTGCCCGGAGTGTGGGGAGTACATTCGGTAAAAATCCTGTTATACTGGCAAAACAAGGCCGCTCTGCATTTGCAGAGCGGCCTTGCGGCTGTGTGGAACAAGCGGCAGTGTGTTCCATCAGATGAGGGCGCTGCTTCCGCGGCGCCCTCATCTGGCTTTTCGTTTTTTACTTACTCTGCCTTGGGGCCGGCAGCTACCAGAGCCTTGCCCGCCTCGTTGGCGGCATACTTGGAGAAGTTCTTCACAAAGCGAGAGGCCAGATCCTTGGCTTTGGTATCCCACTCGCCGGCGTCCGGGTAGGTGTCCCGGGGGTCCAGGATGGCGGGGTCCACACCGGGAAGAGCGGTGGGCACCTCAAAGTTGAAGTAGGGGATGGTCTTGGTGGGAGCAGTCAGAATAGAGCCGTCCAGAATGGCGTCGATAATGCCGCGGGTATCCTTGATGGAGATGCGCCTGCCGGTGCCGTTCCAGCCGGTGTTCACCAAGTAGGCCTTGGCACCGGACTTCTGCATCTTCTTTACCAGCTCCTCGCCATACTTGGTGGGATGCAGCTCCAGGAAGGCCTGGCCGAAGCAGGCGGAGAAGGTGGGAGTGGGCTCGGTGATGCCCCGCTCGGTGCCGGCCAGCTTGGAGGTGAAGCCGGACAGGAAGTAGTACTGGGTCTGCTCCGGGGTCAGGATGGAAACAGGGGGCAGCACGCCAAAGGCGTCGGCGGACAGGAAGATCACATTCTTGGCGTCGGGTCCGGCGGACACGGGTCGCACGATCTTCTCAATGTGGTCGATGGGATAGGAAACGCGGGTGTTCTCAGTGACGGAGTCGTCGGCGAAGTCGCAGTGGCCGTTCTCGTCCACAGTCACGTTCTCCAGCAGGGCGTTGCGCTTGATGGCGTTGTAGATGTCGGGCTCGGCGTCCTTGTCCAGGTTGATGACCTTGGCGTAGCAGCCGCCCTCAAAGTTGAATACGCCGTTGTCATCCCAGCCGTGCTCGTCGTCGCCGATGAGCAGGCGTTTGGGGTCGGTGGACAGGGTGGTCTTGCCGGTGCCGGACAGGCCGAAGAACAGGGCGGTGTTCTCGCCGTTCATATCAGTATTGGCGGAGCAGTGCATGGAGGCCATACCCTTCAGGGGCAGGTAGTAGTTCATCATGGAGAACATGCCCTTCTTCATCTCGCCGCCGTACCAGGTGTTCAGGATGACCTGCTCCCGGGAGGTGAGGTTGAAGATGGCGGCGGTCTCGGAATTCAGGCCCAGCTCCTGATAGTTCTCCACCTTGGCCTTGGCGGCGTTGTAGGAGATGAAGTCAGGCTCGAAGTTCTCCAGTTCCTCAGCAGAGGGCTGGATGAACATATTCTTGACGAAGTGGGCCTGCCATGCCACCTCCATGATGAAGCGGATGGCCATGCGGGAGTCGTGGTTGGCGCCGCAGAACACATCCATCACAAACAGACGCTTGTTGGACAGCTGCTCCTGCGCCAGCTTCTTGCAGGCATCCCAAGCCTCCTGAGAGGCGGGCTTGTTGTCGTTTTTGAACTCGTCGGAGGTCCACCACACGGTATCCCTGGAGGTGTCGTCCATCACAATGAACTTGTCCTTGGGGGAGCGGCCGGTGTAGATGCCGGTCATGACGTTGACGGCCCCCAGGTCGGTGACCTGTCCCCTGTCATAGCCCTCCAGGCCGGCCTTGGTCTCCTCCTCAAACAGGAACTCATAGGAGGGATTGCGGATAATTTCCGTGGTACCAGTAATACCATATTTACTCAGATCAATGGTTGCCATTTGAATGACCTCGTTTCTGAATAATCTTCCAGCCGGCGCGGCGGAGGGGCATTTTTCGTATCAATATCATACACGGTGCGGGAGATAAAGTCAATCTCCATCCGCCTCCCGCCCCAGCGCGGCGGAGAGGGCCGCGAAGTCCTCAAGCGTCAGCTGTTCCCCCCGGACGGCGGCAGGCAGGCCCATATCGGCGATGGCCTGTTGGATGGATTCCTTGGGAATCCCCGGCAGGGCGGCGGAGAGGCTGTTGGCCAGGGTCTTGCGCCGCAGCAGGAAGCCGCCCCGCATCACTTTGAAGAAAAAGCTCTCGTCCGCTACATCCACGGCGGGCCGCTCCCGCCGGACGCAGCGGATCACGGCGGAGGTCACCTTGGGAGCGGGGAGAAACTTCTCCGGCGGCACGTCGAACAGCAGCTCCGGCTTCATGTAGTACTGGAGGAACAGGGAGAAGGAGCCGCCCTCAGAGGAGCCCTGTGGGGCGCACAGCCGCCGGGCTACCTCCCGCTGGATCATCACCGTGAAGGCAGTAAAGCAGGGGGACTCCACCAGCTTTTCCAGAATGGGAGAGGTGACGTTGTAGGGCAGGTTGGCGCAGACTATAGGCGTGAGGCCCTGGAACTTCTCTGCCGTGATGGCCGTGAGGTCCAGTTTCAGCACGTCCCCCGGCACGACCTCCACATTCGGATAGGGGGCCATGGTCTCCGCCAGCACCGGCAGCAGGGCCCGGTCCAGCTCCACGGCCACCACCTTCCCGGCCCGCTGGGCCAACTCCGCCGTCAGGGGGCCGATGCCCGGGCCGATCTCCAGCACGCCGCAGCCTGCGTCCGCGCCGGAAGCCTCCGCGATCCGGCGGGGCACCTCCGGATCGATCAAAAAGTTCTGTCCCATGGATTTGGAGAAATGGAACCCATGCCGGGCCAGCAGGTCCCGGATGGTGTTGTAGTCACAGAGATTCATACCTGATCCCGCCTTTCTTCAGCAGTATATCAAATTTTTGCGGGTCTGCCAACCCCATCCCGGCGAGGGAATGGTCCTTGCAAAATACCGCCTGATCCGGTAAACTGGTGGCATCAAAAAATCCCCAGGAGGGATGCAGATGCGATTCATTTTTCTGGACCTGGACGACACCATTCTGGACTTCCACCGGGCGGAGCGGCAGGCGCTCTCCCAGACCCTGCGGCACTTTCATGTAGACCCCACGGACGCCGTTCTGGACCGTTATCACGTCCTGAACCGCCGACAGTGGGAGTTGCTGGAAGAGGGGAAGCTGACCCGGCCCCAGGTGTTGGTCCGGCGGTTCCAGCTGCTGTTTGATGAGCTGGGGGTCCGTGCTGCTCCGCAGGAGGTCTGCCAGCTTTATGAGGAACAACTGGCCCAGGGCCACTTCTTCGTGCCCGGCGCCCAGGAACTGCTGGAGGCCCTGCACACAAGATATGAGCTGTATCTGGCCACCAACGGCACTCCCGAGGTCCAGAACAGCCGGATCGAGAGCGCAGGCATCGCCCGCTATTTCCAAAACATCTTCATCTCCGAACAGATGGGGGCCTATAAGCCCAGCCCGGCCTTCTTCCACGCCTGCTTTGCGGCGATCCCGGACTTTGATGCGGCGGAGGCCATGATGGTGGGGGACAGCCTGACCTCCGACATCCGGGGCGCCCGGAACGTCGGCCTGCGGTCTTGCTGGTACAATCCCCAGTACCTGCCGCCCCGGCCGGACATCCCGGCGGATTATACCATCGGGGCCCTGCCGGAGCTTCCACCCCTGCTGGAGCGGCTGTGAGCGCGATTGAAAAGAGGTCCCCCGCTTTTGGCGGGGGACCTCTTTTCAGAATGTGCCTCTGCGGGCAGTTTCATCACTCCAGGATATAGACATTGCACGTCCGCCGTCCGAAGTTGATGCACTGCTGATAGGTGTCGTAGTACAGGTCCACGATATTTCCCCGCACGCCAGTATCCGCCGCCACGGCGGTGCCGTAGACCACGGAGCCGTCGGCCGCCACGATATACATCTTAGTGCCCAGGGGGATAACGTTCTTGTCCACAGCCACGGTGCCCACCTTGACCAGAGTGCCGGTGGCGGTGGTGTAGTCAGCGCCGCCGTGGCCCGCGGTGTAAGCGGTGGCGGTCATGGACTTCACGCCGGAGAAGTTCAGAGTGGTGCCGTCTGTCAGGGTCAGGATGCCGCTGCCGTCGGCGTTTTTAGAGACGCTGGCGACGCCCGCCCTGGTGGAAGCGACGGCGGTGCCGTACTCCACGACTTCATTCACGGCGGTGCTCTCCAGCTCCTCCACGAACTGGCGGGAGATCTCCTCGCCGCCGGACCAGACCACCTCATAGATGGAGGTGCGGACGCCGTCGGCGCCCTCCTGGACCACCTTCTCCGTGCCCTTGGGCAGGGAGGGATTGGCCACCCGCACTGTCTCGTAGGTGGCGGGCTCCTCCACCTGGTCGTAATAGGTCAGCTCGGAGGCAATGGTCAGCTCGGCGCTGTCCTCGTCCAGATCCACGGCTACCATCTCCAGGGGACTGGGGGTGATGTGGAGCCGTTCCAGCAGCTCTGCCACAGTCTCGCTGCGGGCCTTGGCGGTGACGGTGCTGCCGTCGTGCGTGACCGTGACCTCCTGTCCGGCGGTCAGGGCCATGTCATAGCCACTCTGGCCGCTGGAGAGGTACACCAGCTGAGAGGACATCTCGCCCTCCCGGACTTCCTCCTCGTTCAGCACGATGGCGGCGTCCTCTGGACCGGTGAGAATATACACGGCGTTTGCGTGATCGGTGACGATCCAGCTGGTGCAGACAACGGCGGCCAGCACAAAGAGCTGCAGACCGAACCGGGCCTTGAGGCTGTGCAGCTTTTTCTCAAAAGCATGTGTGTTCAAAATCAGATACCTCCTCAGAAAAGGTCTTCCATGCCAGTCTTCCCTGGTTTTGGAAGGTCTATACCTCGGTGTTTTCCTGAATGAAAACAACTTGTAACTTTTGTTACCGATTGGAAAACTGGGGCTAGTATACACCGGCTTCCCACTTTTGTCAAGTTTTTGTGGGGGTTACGGTGTTATGTCTCCCACTTTGCAGAAAAACAACGCGGTCGAGCTGTGCAAAAGTCTGGAGAAAAAATAAAAAAAGTAACAAATTGGTGACATAAAACCGACGCAAAAAAACAGGCCCCGCGCCTGTCTGTTCAGACGCGGGACCTGTTGGGGAACCCCCTCTGTTTTCAAGGGATTCAGCGGACCTCCGGCGTGAAGCCCAGATCCTCCAGCTCGCTGACGGCTGTCTTGACGCAGTTGTCACAGCCGTCGACGGTGACAGTCTTGGTGTCCAGAGAGACAGAGAACTTCAGCTCCGCGGCGGTGAGGGCGTTGGTGATGCGCTTGACGCAGTTCTCACACATCATATCAGGGACAGAAATCGTAGTCATATTGAGTGCTCCTTTTCATTTCATCAGTTTTTGAATGGTGACCAGAAGGTCGTCCACGACCTCCAGATGTCCGTTTTGGATGTCCTGCACCACGCAGGAGTGAATATGGTTGCTGAGCAGCTCCCGGGAAAAGGCGTTCAGCGCCGACTGGATGGCGGAGACCTGGGTGAGGATGTCCGTGCAGTAGCACTCTTTTTCCACCATGCCCCGGACGCCTCGGACCTGGCCTTCGATCCGGTTCAGCCGCCGGATCAGGGAGTCGTACTCCGGGGCCTCCCGGTGCTTGTGGCGGCAGGGACAGCCTGCCGCTGTCTCCTCCGCCGGTGCCTCGGCGGCGGGGACTGCTTGCAAAGTCTGATCTTCCATATAGAATACTCCTTTTTCCCGTTTCCCGTCAAATCACAGTTTGGCCCGGCCCAGCCGCAATGCGTTGCCTACCACGCAGACGGAGCTGAGGCTCATGGCCGCCCCCGCGAACATGGGGGACAGCAGAGGGCCGCCGAAGGCGAACAGCAGGCCCGCCGCGATGGGGATACCGATGGTGTTGTAGCAGAAGGCCCAGAAGAGATTCTGCTTGATGTCCCGCAGGGTCAGCCGGGAGAGCCGGATGGCCCGGGGTACATCCTGCAGGTCCGAGCGCATCAGCACAATGTCCGCGGACTCGATGGCGATGTCGCTGCCGCTGCCGATGGCGCAGCCCACGGTGGCGGCGGTGAGGGCTGGGGCGTCGTTGATGCCGTCGCCCACCATCATCACCTTGCGGCCCTGAGACTGGAGCCGCTCCACCACGCCGGCCTTCTCCTCTGGCAGCACCTCGGCGATGACTTCGTCCACACCCACCAGGGAACCGATGTGCTCCGCCGCCGCCCGGTTGTCGCCGGTCAGCAGCACGGTCCGGATGCCCTGCCCGCGCATTTTCTGGATGGCGGCGGCGCTGGTCTCTTTCACCGGATCGGCCACAGAGATCAGGCCCAGCAGGGTGCCGCCCCTGGCGAAGTACATGGGGGTCTGGCCCTGGGCGGAGAGGCGCTCCGCATCAGATGCCAGAGAGGAGACGTCCACGCCGTGCTCCTCCAGCAATCGGCGGTTGCCGGCCAGGACGGTCTCGCCGCCCAGCACGGCCTTCAGGCCCCGGCCAGACAGGTTCTCAAAGCTCTCCGGCCGGACGGTGCCGCCGTAGCCATGCTCTTGGGCGTAGGCGGTGATGGCGTTTGCCAGGGGATGGGCGGACACCGCCTCCACCGCCGCCGCGGCGGACAGCAGGTCGGATGCCTCACACCGATGGGGGAGGACCTCCGTCACGGCGGGGGTGCCCTCGGTGACGGTGCCGGTCTTGTCCAGCACCACCGTGTCCACGCTGTGGGTGATCTCCAGAATCTCGCCGGAGCGGATCAGGATACCATGCTTGGCCCCCAGGCCCGTGCCTACCATGATGGCGGTGGGAGTTGCCAACCCCAGGGCACAGGGGCAGGCGATGACCAGCACCGATGTGAACACCCGCAGCACAAAGGAGAAGGGCTGCCCGGCGATGGCCCAGATGACGGCGGCCAGCAGCGCGATGCCCATGACCACCGGCACGAACACACCGGCCACTTTGTCGGCGGTCTTGGAGATCGGGGCTTTCCGGCCCTGGGCGTCCTCCACGAACCGGATGATGCGGGAGAGGGTGGAGTCGTCGCCGGTACGGGTCACCTGGACGTACAGCACGCCGTTCTCATTGACGCTGCCGCCGATGACCTCGCTGCCCACGGCCTTCTCCACCGGCAGGCTCTCGCCGGTGAGCATGGCCTCATTGACGCTGCTCTCGCCCTGGGTGACGGTGCCGTCCGCCGGGACCCGGGCGCCGGGCTTCACCAGCACCACGTCGCCCACCTTCAGTTGGCTGGTGGGCACCTCCCGGCCCGTGTCCGCCAGGATGGCGGTATCCGGGGACAGCTGCATCAGGGCGGTGATGGCGCCTTTGGTCTTCTGCATATTCCGGCTCTCTAGGAACTTGCCCAGGGACACCAGAGTCAGCACCACGGCGGCGGACTCATAATAGAGATTGTGGACGTAGCTGGGATCGTCGGAGATCAGAAAGGTCATCACCAGGCTGTACGCAAAGGAGCAGCCGGAGCCGATGGCCACCAGGGAGTCCATGTTGGGGTTGCCGTGGAAGAGGGACTTGAAGCCCCCTTGGAAGAAGTTCCGGCCGCAGTACAGCACCGGCACGGCCAGGATCAGCTGCAGCACCGCAAAATTCATGGGATGGGTGTGCATGGAGAAGAGGTCCGGCAGGGGCAGAGCTGGCAGCCCGAAAGGCAGCATCTGCCCCATGGACACATACAGCAGCACCGCGGAGAACACCGCCGCCGCGATCAGCTCGATCTTCCGCCGCTTCAGGGCGGCGGTCTCTGCATCCTCAGCATTCTGGACCGTGGCGGGGGCCGGGTGCTCCAGGTGCAGGGCGGCGCCGAAGCCTGCCTTCTCCACCTTGGCCACGATCTGCTCCTGGGTGCATTGACTTTCATCGTATGCAATGGTCATGATACCGGTGGTGAGATTCACCTCGCTGCGCTCCACGCCGGGCAGCTTCCGGGTGACCCGCTCCACGGACGCGCTGCACGCGGCGCAGTGCATCCCGGAGATGTCGTATTTTTCTTCTCGCATAGGAACCTCCAATCTGCCGGAGAGATACCCTCCGGGGGTATTCTTTCTGAGACCTACTATATACCCCTGGGGGGTATTTGTCAAGAGGGGAATTTTCGGCTGTGAAAAAATGCCGTGGAATCCGGAAAACCCCTTGACAACCGGGGGAACTATGGTATGATGAATATGAAATCTAACAAAAAATTTGTGAAACTAAAAAATTTTGTATGGTGAGGATTATGAGAGATTCGATCAAATGGGTCGCCAATCGGATGCCCAAGAGCGACGACCGGCAGCTTTCCATCATGTCCCTGGGGAACGTGGCCAAGGCTCGATTCTTCCACAGCAGCTTTCCCCAGTATTCCATCACGCCTCTGGCCCGGCTGGACGGCATGGCCAAGTACCTGGGCCTGGGCGGCCTGTTCGTGAAGGATGAGTCCTTCCGCTTCGGCCTCAACGCCTTCAAGGTGCTGGGCGGCTCCTTCGCCATGGCCCGGTACATCGCCAAGGAGATGGGCAGGGACGTCAGCGAGATGACCTACGACTACCTGACCAGCGAGGCATTCCGCCAGGAGTTCGGCCACGCCACCTTCTTCACCGCCACGGACGGCAACCACGGCCGGGGCGTGGCCTGGGCGGCTCACAAGCTGGGCCAGAAGGCAGTGGTCCACATGCCCAAGGGCTCCAGCCAGGCCCGGTATGAGAATATCGCCAAGGAGGGCGCCCAGGTCACCATCGAGGAAGTCAACTACGACGACTGCGTCCGCATGGCTGCGGCGGAGGCCGCCGAGACCAAGCACGGCGTGGTGGTGCAGGACACCGCCTGGGAAGGGTACGAGGAGATCCCCGCCTGGATCATGCAGGGCTACGGCACCATGGCCAATGAGGCGGCGGAGCAGCTGCGGCAGGTGGGGATCAACCGCCCCACTCACGTGTTCGTGCAGGCCGGTGTGGGTAGTTTGGCCGGAGCAGTGATCGGATATTTCACCAACCTGTTCCCCAACGATCCCCCCACCTTCGTGGTGATGGAGGCCCGGGCGGCGGACTGCCTGTACCAGGGCGCCCTGGCAGGGGATGGACAGCCGAGGATCGTGGAAGGCGATCTCAAGACCATCATGGCGGGCCTGGCCTGCGGAGAGCCCAACATCCTCTCCTGGGACATTCTGCGCAACCATGTCTCCGCCTTCGTCTCCTGCCCGGACTGGGTCAGCGCCCGGGGCATGCGGATGCTGGGCGTGCCGGTGAAGGGCGACCCCACGGTGATCTCCGGCGAGTCCGGCGCGGTGGGCATGGGCCTGATCGCGGCCCTGATGGAGACGGACGAGTACCAGGACCTGCGGGAGGCCATCGGCCTGGACCGGTTCAGCCAGGTGTTGCTGTTCTCCACGGAGGGCAACACGGATCCCATGAAGTTCCGCAAGGTGCTGTGGGACGGCGAATATCCGACGGTGTAAAAAAGAACCGGGGGAAGCATTGCTTCCCCCGATTTGTTTTCGGTTTAGGCGGTGATGACGGATGTGTTGCTGTAAAGGGTTTCGCTGCCGGAACTGTCTTTTGCATAGAGCGCAACCGTTGCATAGTAACGCACGCCGGGTGTGCCCTGGTAGTCCACTCTTCTATATGCGGCTGAAGTATTCGTATCAATTAGACCACTTGTATATGTTTTTACATCTTCATAAGAACCATTGCTTTGGCGTTCCCAAATTACAATCTCTGTAGCACCAAGTCTATCCATAATATGAGTGGCATTGATGTCAAATTCTACGGCAAATTCACCATCTCCTAAAGGAGTTGCCACAACTCTCGTATATGAAAAATAATCGCTAGCTCTTTGAGATTGAGCACTTGCAGATACTGTACCCAGAAGTATTACAAAAGTCAAAGTAAAAATAATTAAACGAATGAATTTCTGCTTCATGTGAAGACTACCCCTATTGTATAGAATCGACCATCTTTTTCAATCCATCAAAAGAAACGTGGCCTTGAATGTGCCCTTCGACCACCCCATTCAACCAAGCTACACTGTTTGTATCATTATTACTCATTAAATAATAAGTAATCCCGTCCACCTCATAAAGTTCGAATGAGTTACTATCAATTTGATATGTACCATCGTATTTTTCTGGTACAGAGTCATAAATTTGAATTCGAATTGTAAATTGCTCTTGACTGTTTTCGAATGTTCCTTGGAGTCTGATCATACCAATTTGTTCAACAACACTAATGCTTCCGACTAGTTCTGTATCTTCTGGAAACCATGTGGGAACAACTGGGAGATCAGTTCTTTCAGAAACCGCTAAACGCAGAGTATTATACGGATCATCCTGCGGCGCTTCTGCTTCCTCCTGCCCCGGCGTCACAAATCCAAAGGTCTCCGCGGTCCAGTCCGCGAACGCCTGGAGGATGTCGAACCCAAAGGCGGAGGCAGCGCCGCACAGAATCACAATGCACGCGGCCGTGATGACGGCTGCCCGCAGAATCCGGCGGCTTTTCTTTTTGGGGGAAGGGGAGGTGATTTGGTCAAGATGGGATGAGTCACGTTCCGGGAGGACCTCAGTCTCATAGGCAGAAGCCTGTCCTTGATAATTTTCCTTGAAATCCCGCCATGCGGCGTCCACGTCGACCTCCGCCGCCGGGGGATTCGCATCCCGCTGCTTCATCACCTCCATAATCGCCATGATGTAGTCCACGTCCGGCTCACCGCCGTCCGCAGCCGTGAATTCCTGCTGGAGCAGAGCCTCCAGCTCTTCGGTGCGCATTTGTTCCAGGAAAGGATACGCCGTATTTCGATCTGATGGCATCTCCGGGAACCTCCTCTGTATCTATAATGACCGTTTCGGCCCCGCTTGTTCACAGGGGCGGCGAAAAAACTTTTAGTGCCGGTTCCACTGTTTGACGAACCGCTCCTTTGAACGCTTGACCCGCATGGCCAGGGCGGACTTCTTCAACCCCATCTCCCGCGCCAGCTCCTCGTAGGTGTACTTCTCCAGATAGAGCTTCCGCAGGATCTCGTACTCCTCCGGCGTGAGGATGCTGGTGATCTCCGCCCGCTGCTGGAAATCATCCTCCGGAGAAGCGGGCATCTCGCCGGCGGCCCGGATCAGGTGCTTCCGCCAGAAGCGGTCCTCTTTCAGGAGCTCCAGGACCTTATAGCGCAGGACCCGGTACAGCCATCCCGTGGGCGAGGCGCTGCTCCAAAGATCTGCCTGATGCTCCCAAGCGAAGGCGAACAGCTCCTGCACCACCTCTTCCGCACGCCCGGCGACGGAGACGTACCAGCTTCCGCCAGTCCGCAGGGCGATCTCCGCACAGCGGAGCAGGTCCGGATACAGCTTCCGGTAGAGGGCTTCAAATCGCGGTTCATCAAAAGAATCGTTATGCGCCATAGGCGTCCCCCTTCTCTTTCTATCTATCGGGGTGCCGCGCCGCCGGAGCGGGCCGCGGTACGAATTTGATTCTAACACAAATTGCCGCAGGTTTACAACTTTTTTGCAAGCGCTCTCCGCAGCACGGGAAAAAGCCGCCGGAACCGCGAATGTGCGGCCCCGGCGGCCTGGATGGATCATCTGCGCTGCCCGGTCCTGGTCTGCTCCACGATGTCGTCCATGACCTCCCGGCTGACGGCGCCCTGGACGTAGCCGAAGACGTTGCCCTCCGTGTCGATCATGAATGTGGTGGGATAGGCGCTGATGCCGTACTGGTAGAAGAGCGTGCCCGTCTCGTCCATCACCACGGGATAGGTGTAGCCGTTTTCCTCCAGGAAGGCGGTGATGTCTTCGGCGCTGCCCTCCTGGCCGATATTGGGCCCGGCCACGCCCAGCACCACCAGCTCCCCGGCGTTCTCGTCCCAGTCCTCATACAGGGCCTGGATGTCCGGCATCTCCATCTTGCAGGGGCCGCACCAAGTAGCCCAGAAGTTCAGAAACACCGTCTTCCCCTGGTAGTCCGAGAGGGTGTGGGACTGGCCGTACTGGTCCGTCAGGGTGAAGTCCGGAGCGGGGACCACGGGGATCTCCTGGCTGTCCGCCCCGCTGTGCTCCTCCTGAGAATCGCCGGAGGGGGCCGCCTCTTCGCCGCTGTTCCCGGCGGGCTCTTCCTGCACCGTGCCGGAGCCGGCAGCCAGATCTGCGGAGATGCCGCCGGTGGCGCCGGTGAGGGTCAGGATGCCCATGACGATCAGCAGCACCGCGCCGATCTTCACCGTGTAGCGCACCACATTCTGGTGGGACTTGAAGAAATCCAGCACCGTGCCGGTGAAGAGTCCCACTGCCAGGAAGGGTAGTACGAAGCCCAGGGTGTACACGCCGATCAGCAGAAATCCCGCAGCGGAGGACTCTGCGGAGGAGGCCATCAGCAGGACGCTGCTGAGGGTGGGGCCCACGCAGGGCGTCCAGGCGAAGCTGAAGGTGAAGCCCATCACCAGGGCCACCGCCGGGTTCATAGCCAGTTTGTTCAGATGGAAGGGGAGGCGGTGTTCCTGCTCCAGCAGCATGGTCCGCTTGCCCAGCCCCAGCTGGTACAGGCCGAACAGCAGGATGATGACGCCGCTGGCCCGGGCGAACCACACTTGGTAGTTGTGGAAGAACTCCCCCAGGGCGGTGAGGCCCAGCCCCAGCAGGAAGAAGGCGAAGCTGATGCCCACCACGAAAAAGAGGGTATTGAGGAAGATCTTTCCCCGGGGATAGCGGCGGACGCCATCCTCGCCCACCACAGCGGCGCCGCCGGCCAGATAGCTGACGTACAGCGGCACCAGCGGCAGCACGCAGGGGGAGAAGAAGCTCAGCGCGCCCTGCAGAAAGACAGTGACGGCGGATACGCTGGTCTCAATGGAAAAGCCCATGGGGACATCCTCCTGAATATGAAGTCATGGCGCCATCATACCGGGTTTTCCGGCCGCTGTAAAGAGGGATTTGCCACATCTTCCGGGAAACACGGAAGAATCCTCTTGACAGCGGGGAGCGGGGCGGTCAAGATAAAGAGTGGAAAACAAGACCGCAACGGGCGGCAGGGAGGCACTTTGCAATGGAAATGGTGGATTTGTACGACGAGAACCGGCTCCCTCTGGGCCGGACGGCGGAGCGTTACGCCCCCAAGGGGGAGGGAGAATACCGGGTGGTGGTCCATATCTGCGTGTTCGACAGCCGGGGCCGCCTGCTGATCCAGCAGCGGTCTCGGGAAAAGGCCGTCTGGCCGGAGGCATGGGATGTGTCTGCCGCCGGCGGCGTGGATGCCGGAGAGACCAGCCGCCAGGCGGCGGAGCGGGAGTTCCGGGAGGAGCTGGGCGTGGCCCTGGACCTGACGGGAGTGCGGCCCTCCTGCACCGTGAACTTCGACGGCGGCTTTGATGACTTCTTCCTGGTGGAGCGGGACCTTGGCCTGGAGGAGCTGACGCTCCAAAAGGAGGAGGTGGCCCGGGCCCGTTGGGCGGAGCTGCCGGAAATCCTGGACATGGTGGACCGGGGGGAGTTCATCGACTATCCCAAAAGCTTTCTGGCGTTTTTGTTCGACATGCGGGGGACCTTCGGCTTCTGCACCAAATGAAGCTCCGCCTGGACCGAAGCTTCAGTGCTTTTTCGGAAAACGGCCTTGACAGGGGACGTTAGACATGGTATAAACAAAACATACTGATGGTATGTATATAAGGGGGGACCGGTATGGCCCGAAACAAGCACCCGGAGGAGACGGTGGAAAAGATCCTGGCGGTCTCCGCGAAGCTGTTTATGGAAAAGGGATATGAGCACACCACCCTCCAGGACATCATTGACAATCTGGGAGGACTGACCAAGGGGGCCATCTACCACCACTTCAAGGGCAAGGAGGAGATCCTCCTTGCCATCGCGGACCGGATGGGAGAGCAGACGGAGGCCTGGATGCGGACGGTCCGGGACGATCCCGGCCTGACCGGAGCGGAGAAGCTGCAGAAGATGTTCCGGGCATCCCTGGAGAACTCGGACCAGACGGACCTGTTCGTGCTGGCGCCCAATATGCTGAAGAACCCCAAGCTGATGAGCATCCTGCTGGAGAGCATGATCGGGGAGGTCCTGCCCAACTACATGGAGCCCGTCCTGCGGGAGGCGGTGGCGGACGGCTCCATCCGGACGGACTACCCGGAGGAACTGGGGGAGCTGCTGCTTCTCCTGTCAAACGTGTGGCTGAATCCCATGATCTACCCTGCCACGCCGGAGAAGACCCGCCGCCGCATGGAGCTATACGACCAGATGCTGCGGAGCATGGGCCTGGACCTGCTGGATCAGGAGCTGTTGAATCAGTGGGAGCGATTTTGCCGCCTGTCCCAGGAACGGCTGTAAACAACAGAAGAAACTGCCCGACAGGGCAGCTTCTTTTTCACATAAATACATACCAACCAAATGTATGAAAAGGAGGAGCGTATGAGACAAACTGATCGGCTCCTGCCCCAGGACCTGGCCGCCTGTCTGTGGCTGCTGGGTCTGGCCCTGCTGGCAGGAGAGAACGGGAGGAGGAATTGAGATGCGGGAAAAGCTGTTTCACCGGGACTTCACCTTGGTGGTGATTGGACAGATCATCTCCCTGCTGGGTAACGCCGTGCTGCGATTCGTCCTGCCGCTGTATCTGCTGGACGTCACCGGTTCCCGGAGCCTGTTCGGCCTGTGCTCCGCCGCGGCGTTCGTGCCCATGGTGGTGCTGACGCCCCTGGGCGGCGTGGTGGCGGACCGTCTCCATAAGCAGCGGATCATGGTGGCGCTGGACTTCTTCACCTGCGCCCTGGTGGCCCTGACGGCGCTGGCCTTGGGACATCTGCCCCTGGTGCCGGTGCTGGTGGCGGCCATGATGTTGCTGTATGGTATCTCCGGGGCATACCAGCCGGCGGTGCAGGCCAGCATGCCCCTGCTGTGCCCGCCGGATCGGCTGGTGGACGGCAACGCCGTCATCAACCAGGTCAGCGCCCTGTCCAGCCTGCTGGGACCGCTGCTGGGGAGCCTGGTTTACGGTGCCTTCGGCGTGACACCGGTCCTGGCGGGGGCCTCCGCCTGCTTTTTTGCTTCGGCGGTGATGGAACTGTTCATCCATATCCCCCATACGCCAAGACACACTGGAGCCAGCGTCTGGCAGACCGCCAGAGCGGATCTGGCGGAGAGCGGGACCTTCCTCTGGCAGGAACGGCCGGAGATCCTGAAGTACATCGCCCTGGTCAGCGCCTTCAACCTGCTGCTGAGCGCGCTGCTGGTGGTGAGTATGCCGGTGCTCATCAAACAGACCCTGGTGCTGGGGGACACCTGGTACGGCCTCAACCAGACCGCCATGGCGGCAGGGAGCCTGGCCGGGGGCCTGACAGCGGGACTGCTGGGTCCCCGGCTGACAGTCCGCCGGTCCTGGCTGACGCTGCTGGCCTGCGGGGGCTGCCTCATCCCCATGGGGCTCTGCCTGCTGGCAGGCGTGGGGGCTGTCGCGGCCTTTGCTGTGCTGACGGCTGCGGGCTTCGTTCTGATGGCTTGCGCCGCGCTGTTCACCGTGACCATGCTGGCCCACATTCAGGCTCAGACGCCGGCCACGCTGGTGGGGAAGGTGGTGTCTCTGCTGCTGACCGTCTCCCTATGCGCCCAGCCGGCGGGGCAGGCTCTCTACGGGGTCCTGTTGGAGCAGCTGGCCGGGGGCGAGGGCTGGGTGCTGCTGGGCGCGGCCTGCGGGGCCATGATCGTCGCTGTGGCGGCCCGGCGGGTGGCTTACTCTGCCGCCTCCGGCTCCAGCAGGTGCATGGCGGAGACCTCGTAGGCCACCCGTTCCTGGGCGGTGCCGTCCTCCAGGACCTTGCGGTAGGTCCGGCTCTGGACCCGGCCTTCCAGGCTGAGCGTGTCCCCCACCTGGAGCCGGGCCGCCTGGACCGCCAGCTGTCCCCAGGCGATCACCGGCAGATAGTCCGCCCGGCCGTACCGGCGGCTCACCGCCAGCATCAGGTCGCAGATGCTGCGGCCCAGAGGGGTGCGGCGGAAGATGGGGGGCTTGCACAGGGCGCCGGAGAGCAGAATGCGGTTGCAGGGCTCTCCGGACCCGGGTTCCATGGCTTGGGCATACACCGTCAGCACCAGCCGATTCCCAACGCCGGAGCGGTTGTTGAAGGACCGCAGCTGCCCCCGGACCCGGAGCGGGTCCTCCAGCCGCACCGCAGTCAGCAGGGCCTCCGGCACCAGCACCGGCAGCGTGTCCGGAGTGCCGGAGAGCCGGGGCACCTGCAGGGGAAAGCGATAAAACCGGGTGCCGTGGTTTTCATGGGAGAGTGCAGGCGCCTCCAGAGCAATCCCCTCCAGCAGCACCTCGTTGCGGGTCTGAGTCGTCATGTTGTCCACCTCTCGGTCGTGATGGTACACCTTATGAGAGCCGCGGCCGGGATAGACCTGAAAATCCCCGGCGGCGGAACAGGTCCTTGCCTCCGGGGCGGAATGCGTATATAATAAAGCCATGAATCCGGCGGCCCACCGCCGTTCCACAAGGAGGGGAAGCGATGAAAGCCATCGTTTACACATCCCAGACCGGGCACACCCAGCGGTATGCCCAGATGCTGGCGGAAAGGACCGGCGTGCCGGCATACAGCCTGAAGGAGGCCGGAAAGAGCTTGCGGCGGGGCGAGGAGATCTTCTACATGGGCTGGCTGATGGCCGGCACGGTGAAGGGCCTCCAGAGCGCCATGGACCGCTATACCATCCGGGGGGCAGCCATTGTGGGGGTCTCGCCTCAGGGGAACGGCGACCTCTGGACCGAGGCCCGGATCAACGGGGGATACAGCGACAGCGGCGGGCGGCTGTTCTATCTCCAGGGCGGCTACGCGCCGGAGAAGCTGGGCTTTTTCTATCGCATGATGATGAAGCCCATGGCCGGCTCCGTTGTCCGTCAGGTGCAGGCCCGGGGAGAGGCCGCCACGGACCAGGAGCGCCGGATGGCGGAGATCTTTCAGCACGGCGGCGACTTTGTCCGGGAGGAGGCGCTGGATGAGATCGTCCGCTGGTTCCGGGAGGGCCCCCACGACGGAGAGGTGAAAGCGGTCCCCAGCGTGGACATTTGAACCTGACGAAAAAGGCCCCGGCTGTCCAAAAGGACAGCCGGGGCCTTCTGCATACGTGAACAGCAGCGGAGGACTCAGACTCTGGCCACGCCGGAGGCGCGGGCGGCCTGCTCCACAGCGGAGGCCACCGCGTCCCGCACCCGTGGATCGAAGGCGGCGGGGATGATATAGTCGGCAGAGAGGTCGTCTCCCACCAGCTCCGCCAAGGCATGGGCGGCGGCGATCTTCATGGCGTCGTTGATGTCGCTGGCCCGGGCATCGAGGGCGCCCCGGAAGATGCCGGGGAAGGCCAGCACGTTGTTGATCTGGTTGGGATAGTCGCTGCGGCCGGTGGCCACCACCGCCGCACCGCCGGCCTTGGCGTCGTCGGGGAAGATCTCCGGCGTGGGGTTGGCGCAGGCGAAGATGACGGCTCCAGCGTTCATGGTCTGCACCATCTCCTTGGTCACGGCGCCGGGGGCGGACACGCCGATGAACACATCAGCCCCCGCCAGCACGTCCACCAGGGAGCCGGTCCGCTTCTCCGGATTCGTCACCTGGGCCATCTCCTCCTTGATCCAGTTCATGCCGTCGCTGCGGCCGGCGTAGATGGCGCCCTTCCGGTCACAGAGGGTCACGTCCCCTGCCCCGGCGGAGAGCAGCAGCTTCGTGATGGAGACGGCGGCGGCGCCGGCACCGTTGATAACGATTCGGACATCCTCCAGCCGCTTGCCCACCACTTTCAGGGCGTTGGTGAGCCCCGCCAGGGTGATGACGGCGGTGCCGTGCTGATCGTCGTGGAAGATGGGGATGTCGCACCGCTCCTTCAGCTTCCGCTCAATCTCAAAGCACCGGGGGGCGGCGATATCCTCCAGATTCACGCCGCCGAAGGACCCGGCCAGCAGGGCCACGGTGTTCACGATCTCGTCCACGTCGTGGCTGCGGACGCACAGGGGAATGGCGTCCACGCCGCCGAAGGCCTTGAACAGGACGCATTTGCCCTCCATGACGGGCATCCCCGCCTCCGGGCCGATGTCTCCCAGCCCCAGGACGGCGGAGCCGTCGGTGACCACCGCCACGGTGTTCCACCGGCGGGTCAGCTCGTAGCTCTTGCTGATGTCCTTCTGGATCTCCAGGCAGGGCTGGGCCACGCCGGGGGTGTAGGCCAGGGACAGCGCCTCCTTGCTGTCCACCTGGGCCCGGGGCGTCACCTCCAGCTTGCCCCTCCACTCGGAATGCAGGCGCAGGGATTCCTTTGCGTAATCCATGATCGGTACTCCTCTCCATAACGCTCAAAAGTTGTTTTTATTGTACGGGAAAAGCGGACGGTTGTCAATTTCCGGTGCCGGCGGGGCGGGGAAAATCCAGGCGGTCTCTTGCATTCCGGAAGCGCCTGTGGCAAAATAGATGGGACAGAAAAGGAGGCGGTTTCGTGAAGATTTCGACCAAGGGGCGGTACGCCCTGCGCCTGATGATCGATGTGGCGGTCCACGGCGGGGAGGAGTTCGTCTCCTTGAAGGATGTGGCCGCCCGGCAGGGCATTTCCATGAAGTATCTGGAGCAGATCGCGGGTCTGCTGGGAAAGGCGGGATTCCTCCGCAGCGGGCGTGGCGCCCTGGGGGGATATCGTCTGACGAAAGCGCCGGAGGAGTATACCCTGGGCAGTATCCTCCGGCTGACAGAGGGAAATCTGGCCCCGGTGGCCTGCCTGGAGACGGAGGAGAACGCCTGCGAGCGGTGCGGCGTCTGCCCGACCCTGGACTTCTGGACGGGCCTGTATGCGGCTGTGAACGAATATGTAGACCGCTTCACCCTGGCGGATCTGGTGCGGGAGGAATTGGAGAAACAGGGGAGAGCGTCCGACCCTCCACAGACTGAATGGCAAAACGCCGGCCTCATATAGAGGCCGGCGTTTGTTTGAAAAGCAGGTCAGTCCGTCAGCCCGGCGCAGTCGGCGGGCCGTCCGGAGAGCATCTCCAGCCCGTGGGCGAGCGCGGGGAGGACGGCCTCCAGGTTTTCCCTGGCCGCCTTGGGAGAGCCGGGGAGATTCACGATGAGCGTCCCCTTCCGGATGCCCGCCGCGGCCCGGGACAGCATGGCCCGGTTCGTCACCTGCATGGAGGCGTAGCGCATGGCCTCCGGAATGCCGGGGGTCAGCCGGTCACACACGGCGAGGGTGGCCTCCGGCGTCACATCCCGGGGGGCGAAGCCGGTGCCTCCGGTGGTGACGATGAGATCCACCGGCTCCCGGTCGCACCACTGCCGCAGGGCAGCCTCGATCCGGCCCTTCTCGTCCGGGACAATGGCGGTCTCCGTCACCGCGTACCCGGCGTTTTTCAGAATTTCCACAACCAGAGGCCCGCCCGCGTCAGGGCGCTCTCCCCGGAAACTCCGGTCGCTGACGGTCAGGACAGCGGCTTTGAACATGGTAGATCACTCCTTCACGATTCCAGCAGCAGAATGGCCTCCGGCGGAACGGAGACGGTGAGGCGGTCCTTGTCCGGCACCGCCTGCCAGTTGTCCTTGTCCAGCTCCATCCGCAGCAGGGGCGCCTCCGGCGCCGCGCCCTCCGGCCGCAGCAGCACGATGGTGGAAAACACGTCCTCCACCACCTTTACTGCCGTGCAGGAGAAGGCGTTTTCCGCCCCGGGACCGGCCAGCTGAACATGGTGGGCCCGGATGCCGATCCGGCAGACGCCCTCCGGCACCGGACGGCCGCAGGAGAGCGTCAGTCCCCAGTCCGGAAGAAACACCGCATCCTCCCTTGGCCGGGCGTCGGCATAGTTCTTGCAGCCGGAGAGCCGGGCAGCGGCCTCTGTGCCGGGGCTGCGGAACAGCTCCCCCAGGGTGGTCACAGGCTGGGATCTGCCCCGGTCTATGACACACACCCGGCGGCAGTTCCGGAACACCTCCCCCCGGTCATGGGAGACCCACAGCACCGTGCCCGGGAATCCGCCCAGTGTCTCTGCCAGCTCCAGTTCCAGCTGGTATTTCAGGTAGCTGTCCAGGGCGGAGAAGGGCTCGTCCAGCAGGATGGCCGTGGGCTCCGACGCTAGGATTCGGGCCAGGGCGCACCGCTGCTGCTGCCCGCCGGAGAGCTGCCCCGGCTTCTGGTCTGCCACGGCCTCCAGCCGGAACTGCCGCAGCTTCTCCGCCACCTCTGTTTGGCGGCGGGCCTTGTCCCGTACGGCTGCGGCGATGTTCTGCCGCACCGTCATGTTGGGGAACAGAGCGTACTGCTGGAACAGGTACCCGACCTGCCGCCGCTGGGGCGGCAGGTTGATTCTGGAGGCGCTGTCGTAAAGGGTAACACCGTCCAGCTCGATGTGTCCCTCGTCCGGCGTCAGAATGCCGGCGATGCACTTGAGGGTCACAGACTTGCCGCACCCCGAGGCCCCCAGCAGGGCCAGCGTCTCATCCCCGGCGTCAAACTGGACCGCCAGATGAAAATTTCCCAGGGCCTTTCGGATGTCCACGGAAAGCGCCATTACCGTCTGCCCCCTTTTCCGGCCCGTTTCTGGCGGGCTTCCAGCAGGTTCACTGCCAACAGGAATACAGCGGAGATGGCAATGTTCACCAGCACCCAGCGGAGGGCCTCTGTGTCATTGTCGGTCCGCCAGAGCTGATAGACGGTGGTGGAGATGGTGGCGGTGCGGCCGGGGGTGTAGCCGGCGATCATGGAGGTGGCACCATACTCCCCCAGAGCCCGGGCAAAGGCCAGCACAGTCCCCGCCAGGATGCCCTGGCGGCACACGGGCATCCGCACCCGCCAGAAGATCCAGATATTGGACCGGCCCAGGGTCGCCGCAGCTTCCGCCAGCGTAGGATCGAAGCTCTCAAAGGCCCCCCGGGCGGTACGGTACATCAGGGGGAAGGCCACCACCACCGTGGCAAAGACAGCGGACCACCAGGTCATCACCAGCCTCAGGCCGAAGTGGGCCTGCACCCAGGCGCCGATGGGGCGGTTGGGCCCTAGCAGCACCAGCAGCAGCCAGCCCACCACGGTGGGCGGCAGCACCAGGGGCAGGGTCAGCACCACATCCAGCACGCCCTTCACCAGCCGGGGCAGCTTGGCGATGTAGTACGCCGCCAGGATCCCCAGGAAGAATACCGCCACCGTGGAGATGGCGGCGATCCGCAATGAGTTGTAGAGAGGGTACCAGTCCATTTCAAAAAACCTCCTGGGGAAAGGGGGCGTCTGCCATCCCGACCCGCCAGAGGCGGGCCGCCGCAGAAGTGGCGTACAAGCGTTTTGCAAAGCAAAACCTTGGAGAGGCCGGGCTCTGCCTGGCCGAGCAAAATCAAATCAAGGGCTCCCATTGGGCCAAGGCCCAATGGGAACGATGGCGGCGATCCGCAATGAGTTATAGAGAGGGTACCAGTCCATTTCAAAAAACTGGAAAATAAGAAATCCGGAGTTTGGAATGAGGGGATCAAGGGCTGTCAGAAAGCATTTTAAACGATCCAGCTTTATCAAACGCCTATTTCCAATCTGTTTGAACTCACACCATGGGGCTGAAGCCTACCGCCTCGAAGCAGGCCATGGCCTCATCGGTCGACAGGAAGTCCAGGAAGGCCTTGGCAGCATCGGGATTGGCGCTGTTTTTCATGACGGCGGCGGGGTAGATCACCTGGCCGCACATCTCAGCGGTGGCCTCGTCCACCACGGTCAGACCGGCGGAGAAGGCGTCGGTGGCGTAGATCACGCCGCAGTCCACGGTGCCCTCAGAGACCTGGGTGGTGACCTCCTTCACGTTGGAGCCGTAGGTCAGCACGCCGGAACTGGCCAGGGTCTCCTCATTCAGACCGTAGTAGGTGAAGATCTTCTGGGTGTACTGGCCCACTGGAACGTCGCTGTTGCCCATGGCCAGGAACACATCGCCGCTGGCCAGCAGCTCCGCCAGCTGGTCAAAGGACTCGATGCCCTTGGGGTTGCCCTCGGGAACGGCCAGGGTCACCTTGTTCTCCAGCAGGTCCAGGCGGGTGGCGCTATTCACCAGGTCCAGGCCCTCGGTGTTCTCCTCGCCGCCCTCGGCGTCCAACTGGTTCATCTGCTTGGGAGCGGCGGAGATGAACACATCACAGTCGGCTCCCTCCTGGATCTGGGTTTTCAGGGTGCCGGAGGAGTCATAAGTCGCCACGACGGCGACTTCCGGAGCCACGGCCTTGTAGGCCTCGATGACCTGATCCAGGGACTCCTGCATGGAGGCCGCGGCAAAGACGTGCAGCTCTACCGGTTCGGCGGTGGTCTCTGTGGTGTCGTCTGTGGTGCTGTCGGTGTCCGCACTGCCGCTGCAGGCGGTCAGGGCCAGCGCCATGGACAGGGCCAGAACGAGGGAGAAAAGCTTTTTCATGGCGAAATCTTCCTTTCTTGATGATAATATGTTGAACCCGGCTTTGCAAGTCCGGTGTCAAACTAACGTGATATTCAAATGAGGATAACGAATGGAAAAAACCTGCGCCGGACGCTCCGGCGCGGGCTGATTTTTACTTTCCAAAGGGGCAGATGGGCCAGCGGCAGGGCTGGCAGCCGAGACACAGGCCGCCCTCCCCCAGGGAGACGATCCACTCCTTGGTGACGCTTACATCCGCCGCCACCCAGGGCAGCACCAAGTCGAAGATGGTGGCCCCGGCGTACATGACGCAGCCGGGCAGGCCCATGACGGGGGTGCCGTCGTCGTAGTAGCCCAGCAGGAACATAGCGCCGGGCAGCACCGGGGCGCCGTAGGTGACGATCTTCGCCCCGCTCTGCCTGATCCCGCCGGGGGTGTTATCGTCGGGGTCCACGCTCATACCCCCGGTGCAGAGGATGACTTCCGCCCCAGTCTGCCGGGCTTGGGAGATGGCGCCTGCCACGTTCTCCACCCCATCGCCGGAATAGGAGACGGAGATGGTCTCGATGCCATAGGCGCTCAATTTGTCCTTCACCACCGGAGTGAAGGTGTCCTGGATCAATCCCTTCTTCACCTCGCTGCCGGTGGCCACGATGGCGGCGGTTTTTCGCACCCAGGGCCGTAGCTCCAGCAGGGGGGTATCTCCGGCGGCCGCTTTGGCGGCTGTCAGCTTCTCCTCCGCGATGATCAGGGGGATCACCCGCATCCCCGCCAGCTTGTCACCTTTTTTGACGGCTGTACCCCCCTTCCGGGTGGCGATCATCAGCTCATCGATGGCGTTTACCGCCCGCAGGGATTCCGACCGGACCAGGAACAGCCCGTCGCAGGATGCCTTCAGCTCGATCTTGCCCTCCTTGACGCCACTCCGCTCCATATTCTCGTTGGCACACAGGGCCAGCAGGCGCTCCGCCCCCTCATCCTCGTGGAGCATCCCAGGCGTCATCTCCCACACGTACAGGTGCTCCTTGCCCATGCCGAGCAGCACCGGGATGTCCTCCGGCGCCACCACATGGCCCTTGCGGAACCGGGCATCCTTGTACTGGTCCTTGATGATCTGGGTCAGGTCGTGGCACAGCACATGGCCCACCGCATCCTCCGTCCGTATCAGCTTCATGCTTCCGCCTCCAGAATCTCGATCTCATCGCCGGGACGGACCACGCCCTCCCGGACCACCACGGCGAAGATACCCTCCGTGGGCATGACGCACCTGCCCACCGCCTGCTTGATGGCGCAGTCGCTGTGGCACTCCTTGCCGATTTGGGTCACCTCCACCTCCGTCTCACCGATCCGCAGATGGGTGCCCACCGGCAGGTGTTTCAGGTCGATGCCCTCGGTGTTGATGTTCTCCGCAAACACCCCCGGATCCAGTGGGATGGGGCAGCTCGCCCGCATGGTGTCCACGCTCTCCTCCGCCAGCAGGGAGATCTGCCGGTGCCAGTCCCCGGCGTGGGCGTCCCCCACGATGCCGTGGCGGAACTTTAGTTGGATTTCCGGGACGGGGTGCTTCTGCTCCCCCTTCCGCTCGCTGATGTTGACCGATACCACGTTTGCCAACAGGCTCACTCCTTGATCTGGTAATCTCCGCTCTTGCCGCCGGACTTGGACAGCAGGCGGATGTTTTCAATGCGCATGTCCTTTTGGACTGCCTTGCACATGTCATAGATGGTCAGCGCCGCCACGGACACGGCTGTCAGGGCCTCCATCTCCACCCCGGTAACGCCGGTGCAGGTGACGGCGGCCTGGATCTCCACCATGCAGGGGGAATCGGACAGGGCGAAGGTGATGTCGATACCTGTCAGGGGCAGGGGGTGGCACATGGGGATCAGCTCCCAGTTGTGCTTGGCCGCCTGGATGCCCGCCACCTGGGCTACCGCCAGCACGTCGCCCTTTTTCAAGGTGCCGTCCTTGATGTTCTGCAATGTCTCCGGGGCCATGTGGATCTCCCCAGCAGCCACTGCCCGGCGGTGGGTGACGGCCTTCTCCGTCACATCCACCATCCTGGCCCGGCCCTGTTCATTGAAATGGGTCAATTCCGCCATGGTGGTCATCCTCCGATCTGATTCATGTTTCGGGGCGTGTCGCTGGACCGTTCTGTGAGATGGTGGCGCTCCGGCTTGTGGAGGATGCCCCGCCGGACGGCGTCCTCCAGCGCCTGGCCGTGGAGGCCCCGGAGGGGGATCTCTTCCCGGCTGTGGAGGCAGCCCTTCAGCTTGCCGTCCGCCGTCACCCGAATCCGGCGGCAGTCCGCGCAGAAGTCGTGGCTCACTGGGGAGATGAGCCCCACTGTCCCCAGCGCGCCGGGCAGCTGGTACCGCCGGGCCACGCCCTGGGCCTCGATGGGTTCCAGCTCTGCCATCCGGTCCAGCACCGTTTCTGCAGGCAGGAAGCGGTTCCGATCCCACCCGGCGCAGGGGCCCATGGGCATCAGCTCGATGAACCGCATCTCCCAGGGATGCTCCCGGCTGAGATTCACAAAATCTTCGATCTCATCGTCGTTGAACCCGCCGATGAGGACGGTGTCAAATTTTAGATTCCGGAATCCAGCCGCCTCCGCAGCTTTAATGCCCGCAAGCACGTCCTGGAGGGTCCCCAGCCGGGTCATGGCGGCGAACCGGTCCGGCCGCAGCGTATCCAGGCTGATGTTCAGCCGGTCCACCCCCGCATCCCGCAGGGGCCTTGCCAGCTGGGGCAGGAGGGAGCCGTTGGTAGTGAGGCACAGCTCCGCCAACCCGGGGATGGCCCGCAGCATCCGGCACAGGTCCGGCAATCCCCGCCGCACCAGAGGCTCCCCGCCGGTGAGGCGGATCTTCTTTACCCCGCACCGAACCGCCGCCGCGGCGATCTCCGCCAGCTCTTCGATGGAGAGAATATCGCTGTGAAGCCGCTTCTCCACGCCCTCGGGCGGCATACAGTATTGGCACCGGTAGTTGCACAGATCCGTGACGCTAAGCCGCAGGTAGTCGATTGTCCGTCCGCAGCTGTCCCGCATAATGTCCTCCAACCGTGATACTCAAGTGAGATAAACGATATACTATATTATAAGCGCCCTGCGGGAAAAGTCAAGAAAAACGCCCCGGCCAATGTCGGGGCGTGAACCGAAAAGTATCAGCGGTGAGAGGCCCTCCAGGCGGCAGCCATCCGCACCGACAGCGTCAAGGCAATGGCCAGCAGGATGAGGGAGGCGATGCCTGCCATAAGAATCAGAGCCATCAAGGCCCACATGGAGGTCACAGGAATTTCCGGTGCTGAGAGCAAGTCGGCGATGGGCGCGGTCAGCAATCGGTACGCCAGGAATTCAATCCATAGCACGACCAGAATCACTCCATTCCGCCGGGTGGGAGGAAAGGAGAATGTGCAGAAGGAGCGGACAGTCCCAATCAGCAGAGCCAGTATCATCAGCGATTGGATCCACGCTGCAAAGGTATAGACGGGGGTTCCGACTTCCTCCCAAGAGAACGTGAAAAAGAAAAGATTCCAGCTGATGCCGGTGCCATAGTAGCAAAAGATGTAAGCCGTCAAGTACGCTGCCCAGGCGCACCACAGCCCCGGCCGCTTTCGGACGAGAAAGCAGATGATCCCGCACACCAGAAACGGAACGGCCAGGATCAGGCCGATGAGGATCCCCCCCAGCCCCGTGGGGATCAGAAACGCCAGAAAGGCCATGCAGAAGAGGATGATCCCGGCGATCTTCCGACCCGGCATTGACGGAGACACCATGACCGGAGGCGTCTCCACCTTCACTGGGGGCTCTGCTCCCGTCACCAGTTCATCCAGCGTCACACCGAAGAGCTGGCTCAGCTTCATCAGCCTGTTCAGGTCCGGCACACTGGAATCCGTCTCCCACTTACTGACGGACTGGCGGCTCACCTCCAGCACTTCCGCCAGGTCCCCCTGAGACAGGCGTTTCTCCGCCCGCAGGCGGCTGATGTTGGTTCCAAGGCTCATACCGCGCCCTCCTTTGTGGTTCCAGTATAGCGGGAGGGTGGGCAAAAGTCCACCAAGGGGACCTGAAAATTTGGCAACTGCCAGTTGCACATTGCCAAAAGCCCGAAAAACAGGCAGTCCCGTCGGCCTTGCTTGACGAGAAACAGAGGAGGTGCTATTCTAATAAAAGAAGAACGACGGGAGGGATTGCTTTGAAGCTGGCGGAGTTGCTTGACATCCGTCCCGGTGTCACTGCCGTCATCGGCGGCGGGGGAAAGACCACTCTCCTGCGGACCCTGGGCGAGGAGCTGGCCGGACAGCATCCGGTTCTGCTGTGCACCACCACCAAGATTCTCCCGTTTTCGGACCTGCCCTGCGCCCGGACAGCGGCGGAGCTGGACGAACTGCGCAGGGCGCATCAGCTGCTGTGTGCCGGGACAGACGTACCGGGAACGGGTAAGCTGACGGCCCCAGAGACGCCCATGGCGGTGCTGGCGGAGCAATTCGACTACATTCTGGTGGAGGCGGACGGCGCTGCCCGCCGTCCCCTGAAGGCGCACGCCCCCCACGAGCCGGTGATCCCAACTGAGGCCAATCAAACCATCTGCGTGGTGGGGGCCTCCGGCTTCGGCCGTCCCATCGCTGCGGCCGCTCACCGGCCGGAGCGGTACGCGCTTCTTGCGGGGGTGCCGGAGGCGGCGGAGGCCACGCCGGAGGCCGAGGCGAGGGTGCTTCGATCCGAAGATCTGCACACGAAAGTTTATGTCAATCAGGTGGAGACGCTGTGGAATCTGGCAGATGCCAGGGTCCTGGCGCGCCTGATGGACTGTCCGGTTCTGGCCGGCAGTTTGTGGAGGAGGGAGTATTTTCCATGCTGGTAATCATCCGAGGCGCCGGTGATTTGGCCACCGGTATTGCTCTTCGGCTGAAAAGGGCGCATATATCGGTGATTATGACCGATATACCGGCCCCAACTGCCATCCGGCGGACCGTAGCCTTCTCCCAGGCCATCGTGTTGGGAGAGACAAAGGTGGAGGACGTCACCGCCCGCCGGGCGGAGACACCGGAGGCGGCTATGGCCCTTTTGCAAGAGAATGTAGTCCCGGTGCTGGCGGACCCGGAGGGGATCTGTATCCCAGTTTTGAAGCCGGACGTGGTGGTGGACGCCATCCTGGCCAAGCGGAATCTGGGCACCCGGATCACCGATGCCCCGGTGGTCATCGGCGTGGGGCCGGGCTTCACTGCCGGGGTGGACTGTCACGCGGTGGTGGAGACCATGCGGGGCCACACGCTGGGCCGGGTGATCCATGCGGGCAGTGCGCTGCCCAATACCGGGATCCCGGGGCTCATCGGCGGCTTTGCCGGGGAACGAGTGCTGCGGGCCCCGGCGGACGGCGTGTTTCACCAGCTGCTGGACATTGGCGCCCAGGTGCGGCAGGGGGATGTGGCCGCCACGGTGAACGGCGTGCCCATGACCTGCACCCTGGACGGCGTCCTGCGGGGTATCCTGCCGGATGATACCCCGGTGCACAAAGGGATGAAGGCCGGGGACATCGACCCCCGCTGCAAGGTGGAGCACTGCTATACCGCCAGCGACAAGGCCCTGGCCATTGGCGGCGGTGTGCTGGAGGCGATTTTGGACCTGACGGGAGCGCTGAAAGACCGCGCAGGTGGGTATTCCGGTTAGGTGCAGCCTGTCGGGGACGATCAAACTGAGGAAACGGGAGGAAGAATCATGCCTGAAAATGATGTCAAGCTGACGAAGCTGGCCAAGTGTGCCGGGTGCGGCGCCAAAGTGGGGGCCGGTGTGCTGGCCCAGCTGCTGGACGGCATCCAGGTGCATCGGGACCCCAATCTGCTGGTGGGGTTCGACAAGAGCGATGACGCCTCGGTCTATAAGGTCAGCGACGATCTGGCCCTGGTGCAGACGGTGGATTTCTTCCCGCCCATTGCCGACGACCCGTACCTGTTCGGACAGATCGCGGCCACCAACGCCCTCTCCGATGTGTACGCCATGGGCGGCGAGCCCAAGCTGTGCCTGAACATCATGGCCGTGCCGGAGTCCATGCCGAAAGAGGCGGTGCACCAGCTGTTGCGAGGCGGCTATGACAAGGTGTATGAGGCGGGGGCGCTCATCACCGGCGGCCACAGCATCCTGGACGACGAGCCCAAGTACGGCCTGGCGGTCACCGGCTTCGTCCATCCGGACCGGGTGCTGACCAACTCCGGCGCCCGGCCGGGGGACGTGCTGCTGCTGACGAAGCCCATCGGTATCGGCGTCCTCACCACCGCACAGAAGGCGGAGATGCTGTCGGCCGAGGGGCGGGCTTTGGCAGAGGAACTGATGACCACCCTGAACAAGTCCGCCCGGGACGCCATGGTGAAGTACCGCGTCCACGCCTGCACGGATGTAACGGGCTTTGGCCTGCTGGGCCACAGCTATGAGATGGCCCAGGGCAGCGATGTGGAGCTGGAGCTGGAGGTGGACGCCATCGACCTGATTCCGGAGGCGCTGGAGTTTGCAAACATGGGTCTGCTGCCGGCGGGGATGTAC
Organism: Oscillibacter acetigenes; assembly: GCF_025567605.1. Lineage (NCBI taxonomy): Bacteria > Bacillati > Bacillota > Clostridia > Eubacteriales > Oscillospiraceae > Oscillibacter > Oscillibacter acetigenes. The sequence goes on from NZ_JAOQKG010000002.1 coordinate 557,532, forward strand.
CGTAACCGCGCCTTTGCGGAGGTGGGCGTGGATGCAGGGGAGACCGCGCTGTGCAGACAGGACCTGCTCTATGATCCCCAGACCGCTGGGGGCCTCCTCATGGCCGTGGACCCGGCAGACGCGGAGGCGCTGCACCGGGAGCTGCAGGGCCGCGTTCCCAGTGCCCAGCGGATCGGCGTCGTGAAGGCCTACCGAGGCGGGAAACGCATCTTCCTGCGGTGAAAGTCGAAAATGGGAAACAGGTGCCTGCCGGATTTCTGGCAGGCACCTGTTTTGCGCCCGTACCGGGCGGGACCCTTAAACGGGCAGGCGCAGGAGCGCGGCGGCGGCCTGGAAGTAGATCAGCACCGCCCCGGCATCCACAATGGTAGTGATGAGGGGGGAGGCCATGATGGCCGGATCCATGTGGAGCTGCTTGGCGGCAATGGGCAGCATACAGCCCACCAGCTTGGCCAGCACCACCGTGGCCGCCAGGGACAGGGAGATCACCAGGGCGATGGCGCTGTCATGGTACTGAAGGTAGATCCGCAGGCCGTTGGCCGCGGCTAGGACGGCGCTGACGATGGCGGCTACCGCCAGCTCCTTGCGGATCACCCGCAGCGCGTCCCGGGGGCGGATCTCTTCCAGAGCCAGCCCCCGGATCACCAGCGTGGCGCTCTGGGAGCCGCAGTTTCCGCCGGTGTCCATCAGCATGGGTAGAAAGGCCACCAGCAGGGGCACGGCGGAGATGGCGTCCTCGTACCGGGTGATGATAGAGCCGGTGATGGCGGCGGACAGCATCAAAATCAGCAGCCACACTACCCGATGGCGGGCGTGCTCCCAGGCGGAGGCGGCGAAGTAGGGCTTCTCGTCCGGCGTCACCGCCGCCATGATGGAGAGATCCTCTGCGGCGGCCTCCGTCAGGACATCCATGGCATCATCCACGGTGACGATGCCCACCATCCGCTCCTCTCCATCCAGCACCGGCAAGGCCAGCAGGTCATATTTCGCCAGGAGCCGGGCGGCCTCTTCCCGGTCTGTGAGCGTACCCACAGATACCACATCCGTGACCATCAGGTCCGCCACAGCGGCATCCTCCGCGGCTGTCAGCAGGTCCTTGGCCGACACCACGCCCAGCAGCTGCCGGTGCTCCAGCACATAGCAGGTGTAGACCGTCTCCTTGTGGATTCCGGTGCGGCGGATGGTATCCAGCGCCTGCCGGACCGTATCGCCCGGCCGGAGGGAGACAAACTCCGGCGTCATGACGCTGCCGGCACTGTCCGCCGGATAGCGCAGCAGGGCATTTACCGCCATACGGCGCTGAGGGCTGGCGGAGCGGAGGATGCGGGTCACCAGGTTAGCGGGAAGCTCCTCCAGAAAATCCGCTGCGTCGTCCAGATGCAGGGCGTCAAAAATCTGCTGCAGCTCCCCGTCCGCGAAAGAGCGGGCCAGGGTGGCCTGAGTGGGACCGGGGAGATAGGAGAACACATCTGCCGCCAGGTCCTTGGGCAGCGTGCGGAACACCGCCGCCTGCCGGGCACCGTCCTCCACGGAGTCCAGGAGGGCGGCGATGTCCACGGCGCCGCGGCCCTGCCAAAGGGCGCGGAGCGCCTCGCCGTCCCGGCTCTCCAAAAGCTGAAAGATCTGATCCTTGTTGAACATGGTCATAGTCGTTACCTCGCTTTCGTCTGTATTGTCTGGGTGGCTGACTGGCACTTTCCATGGTCCGCACCTCCTTTCTGCATAAAACTCTATGCGCGCTCGCGCGTTAGGAACATCGGCTGTGTGAGGTTTTGCGCATCCTTTCCAGCTGCCCCGAAGGGACGGGGAAATGGCGCGTTTGAATTTTTGGCCGTGCTTTTCCGCAGCAAAAAAATCCCTGCCGGAAATCCGGCAGGGAGAGCTGCACACAATGGGCGTCTTCGTCCAAGCTTTAGCTTCACGGGGCGTAGCAACTGCGTTAAGCGGCGCCTTGTTGTCGACGCGGCCTGTTGACCAGCTGGTTGTGTCTCCACAACTGTGCGGCAGCAGTCTTTGGATGATTCCGAATCCCCGTGGTAGCCTCACCTACCGATTCGCCGTCATTATAACCGCCTGGACGGACGTTTGTCAACCCCGTCGCCTCAAAAAATTTTTCGCCATGGCCTCACAGCGCCTTCCGGTGCTGGTTCATGATACGGGCGAACAGCACGCCGTTGGAGGGCGGGGTGTATGTAATGGCATTGGCTCCGGCCTGGATGGTGCGGAGGATCGACTCCTCTGTGGGGCCGCCGGTGGCGATGATGGGAACCTCCGGGAAGTCCCGGCGGATCTCCGCCACGATCTCCGGCGTGGCGGCGGCGCCGGAGACATTGAGAAAGTCGGCTCCCGCCTCCAGGCGGCTGCCGATGTCCGTGTGAGCGGAGACCACCGTGATGACCACGGGAATGTCCACCACCTTTTTGATCTGGCGGATGACATCGTCGGAGGTGGGGGCATTCAGCACCACGCCGTAGGCACCCTGGTGCTCGGACTGGATGGCCAGCCGGACGGAGCGGGAGCCGGTGGTGATTCCGCCGCCCACGCCCACGAATACCGGCACGTCGGACACGCTGATGATGGCCTGGGAGATCACCGGCTGGGGCGTGAAGGGATAGACGGCGATGATGGCATCCGCGTTGATGTTCTTGATGATGGCTACATCGGTGGAAAAGGCCAGGGACTTGATGCGCCGGCCGAAAATACGGATGCCGCTGCACTCGCTGACGCAGGCGGGGATGGTCAGGGAGTGATTGCGCAGCGTCCCAGTGTAGGAGGGGACCTGTTTTGCCATAGGGACTCCTTTCTCCCGGCGGCAGAACGCCGGGCACAGGTGGTTGTTCACAGGCAAATTATACCGCAGGAAGCCACGCGGGACAAGCCCGGATCCGGGCTTGCTTTTTTTCCGGCGGGAGATATACTGTTAAGAGACGAGATGTGTCGGGACGGCACAGGGGAACAGGAGGACGGCTATGGATCGCTTTTCCATTCTGGTGGGAGATATCACCCGTTCGGACGCGGAGGCCATTGTCAACGCGGCCAATCCCACGCTGCTGGGCGGCGCCGGGGTGGACGGGGCCATCCACGCGGCGGCGGGGCCGGAGCTGCTGGCGGAGTGCCGGACGCTGGGGGGCTGCGAGCGGGGGCGGGCCAAGCTGACGGCGGGCTACCGCCTGCGGGCCCGGTATGTGATCCACACGCCAGGTCCCGTCTGGCAGGGCGGGGAGCAGGGGGAGGCGGCCCTGCTGGCCTCCTGCTACCGCAGCTGCCTGCTTTTGGCGGAGGCCCACAGCATCCGCACCCTAGACTTCTGCTCCATATCCACGGGAGTCTACGGGTATCCGTTGCCGCTGGCGGCCACCGTGGCCCTGCGGGCCATCATGGACTTCCTGGCGGACCATGCCCTGCCGGAGCGGGTGCGGATGGTCTGCCATTCGGAGCAGGCGGCGGAGGTCTACCGCCGGACCTGGAACCTCTGGTACGCGGAGGGCAAGGACCAGCGGATGTAAAGAACGCCGGAGCGGGACCTTTCCCGCTCCGGCGTTTGTCACTCTTCGTTTCTTTTGTCACTCTTTTTGACCTTTTTGTATCCGTTTTGACCCGATTTTTCCCGGGGCATTCCGTATGATAGACTCAAACAAGAGATGAAAGAAAGGTATCCCATCATGAAACGACTGGTTTCCCTTCTGCTGTCCTGCCTGCTGCTGAGCTCCTGCGGCACCATTGTGACCCCCGCCAAGACCCCGCCGGAGCATTTGGTGTCAGAGGCGCCCCCGGCTCAGGTTCTCCCCGCTCCCGGCGAGATGCCGGAGCTCCTCCCGGACAGCCAGGAGGCAGGCGGGGAGAATGCTTCGGAGCCCTCCCCGGAAGAGGGCGGCGGAACTCCCGTGGAGACGCTGCCGGAGCCCCAGCGGGTGGTGGATCCCACGCGCCCCATGGTGGCCCTGACCTTTGACGATGGTCCCCACGCGGTCTACACGGACCAGATCCTGGATATTCTGGAGGAGCACGGCGCGGTGGCTACCTTCTTCGAAGTGGCGCGGAATCTCCCCAAGGCGCCGGAGGCAGTCCGCCGGGCGGCGGACATGGGCTGCGAGATCGGCAGCCACTCTTACCGCCACGCAAACCTGGGCAAGATGGATCAGGCCGCCCAGCAGGCGGATCAGGCCGCGGCGGACGCGCTGTTTCAGGAGGTGCTGGGCACCACGCCCGCGCTGCTGCGGCCGCCCTATGGCTCCATGAACAAGACGCTGAAGACCACCTCCGGCCGGAGCATCGTCACTTGGTCCATCGACACGGAGGACTGGCGCTCCAAGGACGCGGACAAGGTGGTGACCGGCGTGGAGAACGCCGGGAATCTGGACGGACAGGTGATCCTGCTCCACAGCATCTACGAGAGCACGGTGGCGGCCACGGAGGTCCTGGTGCCCTGGCTGCTGGAGCAGGGCTACCAGCTGGTGACGGTCAGCGAGCTGATCCAGCTGCGCTTTGGGGATCAGGTGGAGCCCAACCGCACCTATAATTACGACTACTTCCGCTTCCAGGTGCCGCCCCTGCCTGCGGAGACGGCGCCCGCCGCCGCATGAGCGGCAGGCAACCGACGGTTGCTTTACGCCGCTGCCCTGCTGTGATAGACTGGTCCCGAGGTGATGGGAATGGAGTTTCAAGAGGTGTTCGCCCAGCTGCGGCAGCGGACGGGTCTGTCCCAGAGCGAGGTGGCGGAGCGGCTGTTTGTCACCCGGCAGGCAGTGAGCCGCTGGGAACGGGGAGAGACGATCCCGGAGGTGGAGACGCTTCAGGCGCTGTCAAGGCTGTTCGGCGTGTCCATCAACACCCTGCTGGGCAGTCCCCGGACCCTGGTCTGCCAGAGCTGTGGAATGCCGCTGAACGATGACATCCTGGCCAAAAATACGGATGGCAGCTTCAATGAGCAGTACTGTATGTGGTGCTGGGACGGAGAGAGTTTTGCCCAGGACTGCACCATAGAGGAGATGGTGGAGCAATGCCTGCCACACATGCCCCTGGGCCGGACGGATCCGGAGGCGTGCCGCGCCTATATGCGGAGCCTTCTGCCCACACTGGGGCGATGGAAAGAGAACTGACACAAGCGCCGGACTGCGGAAACCCGCGGTCCGGCGCCTGGATTTTTTCAGGACAGCTGCGCAAGACAGCTTTCGCACACATAGATCCCATGGGGGAGCTGCCTGAGAGAATCCGCAGCATGGCAGCAGATGCAGGATGGTTCCTTCTTGCGGAGGATCACCGCGTGAGATGCTTCATCCAGAGAAAAAGAGACGCTGTCTCCTTCATCCAACAACATAGCCCGGCGCAGATCGATGGGAATGACGATCCGCCCCAACTCATCCAATTTTCGCATATGGCCTGTTTCACATATCATTGCCCCATCTCCTTGCGGAAGTGATGAAAAAAGGATAGCACGTCGGTCAGAAAAAGTCAACAAAAACGATTATTTTTTAGAATATAAATAAACGTATTAGATTACATTCATCCCATATAATAAAGCCCATGAGGTGCATGGATATGGGAAGTGGACAGGTATTCGATTTCGGGCTTCGGCTCCGGAAACTGCGGGAAAATAAACACCTCTCTCAGGAGGAGCTTGGGAAACGCGTCGGCGTCACCAAAGGAAGTATTTATCGCTACGAAAACAATGTTCAATCCCCATCTCTGGAGACAGCGAGAAAGCTGGCGGTGGTACTGGGGACAACACTGGACAATCTGGCCGGTCTGGAGGATGGAGTCGTCATCCGGCTTCCCAATCTGTCCGAAGCGGAAGAAGCTGCCCTGCGTGAGTTTATCCGTCGATTCATTTCCTGAGACGTTGACAACGGACCTTTGCGGTTGTGTATTCGGCTGCCGTGAACAGAGGCCGGGTTCCCGAAACTGATAATATAAGGCGAAAGCCGCTGCATCAACCGATGCAGCGGCTCTTTTTACGCCTTTGCCAGATACGCCCCGCAGGCCTTCCGGGCGTCGGCGGCGGTTTTTTCCTCGTCGATGGTGACGAGATGCCCCTCCTTCACCACGACCCGGCCGTTCACCACCGTGCAGTCCACCGGGCCGCGGAGGCCCACCGTGGCCAGCACGTCGGCGGGACTGTACGCGCCGCCCACCAGCTCCAGCCGGCGGGAATCCACCAGGAAGAAGTCCGCGCACTTGCCCACGGCCAGCTGCCCGATGTCCTCCCGGCCCAGCAGCCGGGCGCTGCCCCGGGTGGCCATCTTCAGCACCTGATACCCGGAGGGGGCCTTCTCGCTGGAGGTCAGCCGGTGGAGCAGGTAGCACACCCGCAGCTCTTCCATCAGGGACGACCCGTCGTTGCTGGCGGAGCCGTCCACCGCCAATCCCACCGGGACGTCCAGCGCCAGCATCTCCGGCACCCGGGCCACGCCGGAGGCCAGCTTCATGTTGCTGATGGGGCAGTGGGCCACGCCGGTGCCGGTGCGGGCCAGCTCCCGCAGCTCCTCGTCGTTGAAGTGGATGCCGTGGGCGTACCACACGTCCGGGCCTGTCCACCCCAGGGACGCCATGTACTCCAGCGGCCGGACGCCGTAGTGCTCCAGGGTGTAGCGCTCCTCGTCCCTCGTCTCGCACAGGTGGGTGTGGAGCCGGACGCCGTACTGCCGGGCCAGGATGGCGCTCTGCCGCAGCAGCTCTCCGCTGACGGAGAAGGGGGAGCAGGGGGCCAGGGCCACCTGCCGCATGGATCCGAAGGACGGGTCATGGTACGCCTCGATCACCCGGGCGGAGTCCTTCATGATGGCGTCCACCGTCTGGACCACGCTGTCCGGCGGCAGGCCGCCGTCCTTGCGGGAGAGGTCCATGCTGCCCCGGGAGGCGAACATCCGCATCCCCAGCTCCTCCGCGGCGGCGAACTGGGCGCCGATCAGGTCTCCGCATCCGGCGGGAAAGACATAGTGGTGGTCAAAGCAGGTGGTGCAGCCGTGCTTCAGCAGCTCCCCCATGCCGGTGAGGGAGCTGAGGCGCACCACCTGCTCGTCCAGGCCCTTCCAGATCTCATACAGGGCGGTGAGCCAGTCGAACAGCTCCAGATTCTGCACCTGGGGCAGGTTCCGGGAGAACACCTGATACAGGTGGTGGTGGGTGTTGATGAGGCCGGGATAGCACCAGTAATGGGACCCGTCGATCACAGTGTCTGCGGTCTGGGGCAGGTCTGGGCCCAGACCGCGGATGATGCCGTTTTCGCAATAGAGGTCGGCGTGCTCCAGCACGGCGTCGCCGTCATCACAGGTGAGGATGGTCCGCAGATTGCGCAGCAGCAAAGAGGACATGGCGGTCACGCTCCTTTCTGCTCCCAGTATAAAGGACGGCGGGAGAAAGGTCAACTTTCCCGGGAAAACTTCTTGCGGAAACGGGGAGGATGTGATACGCTGAGAGCAATTTCGGATCACCGGGAGGAACACGGTTATGCTGGACATCTTTGATATTCTGGGCCCTGTGATGGTGGGCCCCTCCAGCTCCCATACAGCGGGGGCGGTGCGGATCGGCCGCATGGCCAGGACCCTGCTGGGGGCGGAAGTGGCGCGGGCGGACATCGGCCTCCACGGCTCCTTTGCCGATACCGGCCGAGGCCACGGCACGGACCGGGCGCTGGTGGCGGGCCTCCTGGGGATGAAGCCGGACGATCTGGGCATTCCTCAGAGCTTTGAGATCGCCGCCAACCAGGGGTTGGAATTCCACTTCCACACGGCCCGTCTGCGGGATGCCCACCCCAACACGGCGGTGCTGACGGTGGAGAGTGCCGACGGGCGGAAGCTGGAGCTGCAGGCGGCCTCCACCGGCGGCGGCCGCATCCGGGTGGATCGGCTGGATGGAGTGGAGGTGAGCTTCACCGGCATCTTCAACACCCTGGTGGTCCGCCACCAGGACGTGGCCGGAGAGCTGTCCCGGATTCTCAATGAGCTCTCCGTCAGCGGGGTGAACATCGCCAACATGAGCCTGAACCGGGACCGCCGGGGCGGCGCTGCCCTGACGGTGGTGGAGACGGACCAGAAGATCCCGGCGGATGCCCTGGAGCGTATCCAGGCGCTCTACGGCGTCTTGGGCGCCACCTACTACGAGAAGGAGGAAGACTGAAATGGCTCTGGATTCCATGCAGGAGATCTTCGACAAGATCCAGGCGGGGCGGAAGCCCTTCTGGCAGGTGGTGCGGGATACGGACGTGGAGGAGCGGCAGGTGACGGCGGAGGCCTCCTTTGAGAAGATGCACGCCACCTGGCGGGCCATGGTGGAGTCCGTGGACACCTACCGGGCGGACCGGCGCAGCGTCAGCGGCCTGGTGGGGGGCGACGCCCAGAGGATGTGGGACTACGCCGCCCAGCAGGAGACGCTCTGCGGCCCCTATCTGCAGGAGGTGATCGCTACGGCCCTGTGCGTGGCGGAGTCCAACGCCTGCATGCACCGGATCGTGGCGGCACCCACGGCGGGGGCCTGCGGCGTGCTGCCGGCTGTGCTGGTGCCGCTGTACCGCCGGGGCGCTGTAGATGAGGAGGCCATCGTCCGGGCGCTGTATGTGGCTGCCGGTATCGGCGCGGTGGTTGGCTACCGGGCGTCCATCTCCGGCGCCTCCGGCGGCTGCCAGGCGGAGGTAGGCACGGCTGCGGCCATGGCGGCGGGGGCCCTGGTGGACCTGCGGGGCGGCGGGCCGGAGCAGATCGGCCACGCCGTGGCGATGGCGCTGAAGAACCTGATGGGCCTGGTGTGCGATCCGGTGGCGGGACTGGTGGAGGTCCCCTGCGTCAAGCGAAACGTCATCGGCGCGGTGAATGCCGTCAGCGCGGCGGACATGGCCCTGGCGGGCATTGAGAGCCGGGTGCCTGTGGACCAGGTGATCGACTGCATGGGCGACGTGGGCCGCCGGCTGCCGGTAGAGCTGCGGGAGACCGCTCTGGGCGGTCTCGCCGCCACACCATTCGGACAGAGCGTGAAGGCAAAGCGGGAAGAGCGCCGCTCCCAGGAACAGGAGCTGTGAGGACGAAAGAAGGACCTGCCCTGCGGCAGGTCCTTCTTTTTGCGAAAGGGAAGATCAGGCGTTCCGGCTGGCCAGGACTTTCTGGAACCAGTCCTTGCCGTCTACAAAGCGGGAGACCAAAAAGCTCACCACATAGTCGCCGGCGGAGTTGATCATGGTAGCGGGGGGATCCACCAGGTTTCCGATGGTGATGGCGATGGGATAGGCGATGGCCAGCTGGTCCGGGAAGAACACGGAGCACATGATGAACTCGCCGATGTAGCCGCCGCCGGGGACGCCGGACATGCCCACGGAGGACAGCACGGCCACAATCACCATCAGTGCCATGTCGCCGATGCTGTCAAAGGGCCGGCCGAACACGCCGAAGAGGAACGTGATCTTCAGAATGCAAGAGAAGCAGGAGCCATCCATGTGCATGGTGGCGCCCAGAGGAACCACGATCTCGCTGACATCCTTGGAGATACCGGTGGCCTCCGCCTCTTCCATGTTGGTGGGGATGGTGGCCACGGAGGAGCAGGTGCCCAGGGAAGTGATGGCAGGTTTGGCGATGTGCCGGAACATTTCCTTGACCGCTCCCTTGCCGCCGCCGAACCAGGCGAACAAGGGGAAGGCCACAAAAATATAAATGAAGCAGAGGGGATAGTACACCACCAGAGCCCGGGCATAGTCCGTAGCGATCTGGGAGCCGTAGGTGGCCACCAGGTTGGCGAAGAAGCCGAAGAAGGCGATGGGGGCGTAGTAGGTGACTAGCTGAACGACCTTCATCATAGCTTCGGACAGGCTGGTGAGGAATCTTGCAATCAGGCTGTCAGGACCCGGCCCCAGATTTACGCCGAAGCCGAACAGAATGGAGAAGACGATCAGGGGCAGCATGGCGCTGCGGCTGAGCAGGCCGGAGAAGTCGCTCACCGTGAAGAAGTTCACGATCAGGTCCGGGATGGAGATGGGATCCTCCACCACGCCCTCAGTCAGGTTGGTCCAGGGCTCCAGAACCGGGGGGAAGATCTTCATAATGACGATCATGATGACCGCAGCGATGGCGCCGGTGATGACGAAGGTCAGCACGGTGGTGCCCATGATCTTGCCGGCCCGTTTGCGGCTCTTCATGGTAGCCACAGACCCGGCAATGGACGAAAACACCATGGGCACCACGATGCAGAACATCATATTCAGGAACAGGGTGCCCAGAGGTTCCAGCACCGTGGCGCCGGCGCTGATGACGTTGCCCTCCGCATCCAGCTCCTGGGGGAAGATCCAGCCCACGATGGAGCCCAGGATCATGGCCCCCAGCATGACGGCCAGAAATGCGTAGTTCCGGGCAACAGACTTTTTGCTCAGCTGTGTACTCATTCTCTCTCCTCCAATACATATTGAAATAGCTGCTGACCTATATGGCCTTCCGGCCTTACATTATAATAAGGTCCTCATCCGTAACTTCACCCCTGCACACCACGTTGGTGGGGCCTGTCAGATAAAGGCTGGCGATATGGGAGTGGACCCGCTCCGCATCGATCACCAAGCGGCCGCCGGTCATATCCACCTGTACGCCGTGGCCGGAGACTTTGCCCTGCAGAGTCAGCACGGTCACCACAGATCCGGTGCCAGTGCCGCAGGCATAGGTGAAGTCCTCCACGCCGCGTTCAAATGTCCGCTCGAAAATCAGATCTTCACCGGTGATCTCGTAGAAGTTCACATTGGCACCCTTGGGAAAGACCTTGTTCCAGCGAATAGCCCGGCCCAGCTCCCGCAGCTCGTTTTCGTCCGCCTGGCGCAGTCCGGCGTATGGCACCACGGCGTGGGGGATGCCGGGATTTCCCAGCTCCACATAGGAGCAGACGTATGTCACGCCGTCTGCCTCCACCGGGCTATCCAGTCGTACGGTGGTGGGGTCGTTCAGCCGGATGCGGTACAGCCGCTGGTCGATCCGCCGGCCGGTGACGATGCCTGCCGTGGTCTCCACAGTCTGCGTCTCTCCGGCCAGCCCGTTTTCGTAGCCATACCGGCAGATGCAGCGGGCACCGTTCCCACACATCTCACCTACGCTGCCATCAGAATTATAGAACAGCATCCGATAATCTCCGCCCTGGGAGGGGGCATCCACAACCATCAACCCGTCCGCCCCGATGGACATGTGCCGTTCACACAGCGTCCGGGCGGTTTGTGGCAGCTGCTCCAGGGGGAGGTGCTCCTCCAGGTTGTTCAGAATCACAAAGTCATTTCCCGCGCCGTTCATTTTCCAAAATCTCAAGTTTCCACCTCCTTCTTGTATATACATTATTATAACAGCGAGAACTGAGAATGAAAAGCAGAGAATGTGCGGAAAACCATGCAGAACCTGCGAAATCCACGTCAGTGGGAAGACGGTCGAAAAAAATCGAGAAAAGAGGAAAAAGGTATTGACAAAAGGGGAAGGATTTGGTATTCTAACAAAGCTGTCGGCGCGGTGATGAGCCGGGCCGGGAAGAAATGAAAAAAGTTCTTGACAGCAAGGCTGAGATGTGGTAACCTAAACAGGTTGCTGCTGATACGAGATGGATCGGATGTCAAAAAACTTCTGAAAAAAGTTCTTGACAAACGAAATGAAATCGAGTATAATAGCAATGTTCCGCCGGGAACGGCGTGCACCTTGTAAATTAAACAACGTAACGAAAAGGAAGCACCAGAAGGCGAGCTCATTTAGGTGAGTTTGCCAAAGGACAAAGCCGTCTCACTGGGTTGAGTCAATTACCAGTGGGATGGAGAAATGAAGCTATGACAAATAGCTCTATGAAGGTTTGAACGGACTACGGTTCGTTTAGATACCATTTTATAGAGAGTTTGATCC
>NZ_JAOQKG010000003.1:0-120216 GCF_025567605.1 Oscillibacter acetigenes
GACATAGAGTTGGTGCTGATTAGGGCGAGGGTCCACCCGTTCCCATTCCGAACACGGCAGTTAAGCTCGTTCCTGCTGACAATACTTGGCTGGTGACGGCCCGGGAAGATAGGTAGCGCCAACACTGAGAGACAGTCAATTGACTGTCTCTTTTTTGTTATTGTTTGTAACAGTTTTGTGAGGATTTATGGGACCGAACACTTTAAAATCGTTTTAGGTTCTGATTTCGTCTTTATTTGCGAACGGTCTGGGAAATAGGGAGGAGGTCCCATGGTAGATCCCAATAATCGACAGCTCTGGCCGCCCATTCACCGCAGCTGGCTGCGTTTGCGTCTGGGAAAACTCTATTACGGCGGACGGCGCCGTCTTCTGTGGATGTCGCCCCGGTTTCACTGGGCCAAACAGCGTCAGACGGAGCGCCTGCCGTATATGCTGATTTCACACGCCACACCCTTGTACCGCCATCTGCGAGGGGAGGATCAGGAACTCCAGGAAAACAAGGTGGCTAATCTCCGGCTTGCAGTGGCCCGGCTGGATGGGATTGTCCTGTATCCCGGCGAGACCTTCAGCTATTGGCGGCTGATCGGAAAGCCCACCCGCCGGAAGGGCTATCGAGACGGGATGGTGCTGTTTCTAGGCCGGATCGGCAGCGATGTGGGAGGCGGGCTGTGCCAGCTCTCCAATCTGATTTTCTGGATGACTCTCCACACGCCGCTGACGGTAGTGGAGCGGTACCGTCACTCTCACGATGTCTTTCCGGATACCAACCGGACCCAGCCCTTCGGCAGCGGCGCCACCTGCGCCTATCCCCACCGGGATCTGATGATCCGCAACGACACGGAACAGCCCTTCCAGCTCTGTGTCCAGGTGGGAAAGCAGGTTCTGAAGGGAGAGTGGCGGGCCCCGGCACCTCCGGTCTGCCGCTATGAGATCGTAGAGAGGAACCACCGGATGGACCAGGCATCCTGGGGCGGATATGTGCGGCATAACGAGCTGTACCGCCGCATCTATGACCTGGAGGGGGGCCTGCTGGAAGAGGAATTCCTCTTTGCAAATGACGCCATCATGATGTACAGCCCGCTTCTGCCGGAGGAGTCCTGACGCGGGCTTGTATTCTTTCCAAAACCGTGGTACACTATGGACAACCCCACTGAACCAAAGAGAGGTGTTTTTATGGATGCAAAAACGACGGGTATTGTCGCTTATATTACCTGGATCGGTCTGGTGATTGCCTTTGTACTGGGCGACCGGGAGGGCGCGAAATTCCATCTGAATCAAGCGCTGGTGATCTGGCTGGCGGGGCTGCTGAGCTTCATTCCATGTATCGGCTGGCTGTGGGGCATTTTTTGCTTCATCTGCGCGGTGATGGGCTTCATCTCCGCTGTCAATGGAGAGGAGAAGGCAGTTCCTCTGCTGGGACAGATCCGGTTGCTGAAGTAAAGGAGAAAGGGCCGCGCGCTGCGCGGCCTTTTTGCTGTTTACAGGGAGGAAATTTTATGCAGAGAGGTTCTATGACAGACCGGGAGGCCTATCCGACCGCCTGGATCACCCTGGCGGTTCTGGTGTTGCTATATCTGCTATGGCGCTTTGCGCTGGGGGCACCCACTGTCAGCCGCTGCTGGGTCTGGGAGCACTGGCATGTCTACTGCCCGGGCTGCGGAGGGACACGGGCGCTGATGGCCCTAGCCCAGGGACGGGTGGGCGCGGCTCTCTGGTACCACACGCCGGTGGTGATCACGCTGGCCCTGGCAGCGATCTATCTGTTTTCTCAAACCGCGTGGCGGCTGCGGGGAAAGCGGGGCTGGGTCCTGCGCTATGACCGCCGCTGGCCGATGGTCCTAGTGGGGCTGTTCCTGGCCAACTGCGTGGTCCGGAACGTCCTGTGGCTGGGCCTCGGCGTCCCGCTGTGAAGCGAATATGAGCCGCCTCATTGCGAGGCGGCTTTTTTGCGAGTACACCGTAACATTTTGCCACGCTGCTGGGTCATACAGGCAGAACAGGAGAAGGGGGGAAGGACATGACGCTGCCGGAGCAAGAGCGGGAGCGGTTCTGCCAAGTGCTGCATCACAGCCGGACCAGCCTGTACCGTCTGGCTTTCAGTATCACCCGGAACAGCAGCGATGCTCAGGAGGCGGTGGCAGAGGCAGTCTGCCGGGCCTATGAGCGGTATCCTCAGCTGCGGGAAAAGGAGAAGCTGCCCCGCTGGCTGCTGAAGATCACCGCCAATGAGGCCCGGCGTCTCTGCCAACGGCGAGGCCGGACAGTCTCTTTGGATGATCTGCCCACGGAACCGGCAATACCGGGCCGGGAGACGGGGGACGATACCCTTTGGCAGGCGGTGCAGACCTTGCCACAAGACCAGCGGGAGGCGGTGGTGCTGTTCTACTATGAGGACCTGCCCACAGAGGAGATCGCCCGGATCGTGGGGACGTCCCCGGGGGCGGTGCGGGTCCGGCTGAGCCGGGCACGTGAGAAGCTGCGGAGCATCTTGAAGGAGGGAGACTATGGATGAGCTGGACGCCCGCCTACGGGCAATGGCAAAGCGGGAGGAGTGGGCCCTGCCCGCGGCCTATGAGACGGCCATGGACGGGCTGGAGGAACAGATCCGCCAGGGCACCCTGGACCGGCCCGGAAAACGGCGGCTGGGGAAGCGGGTGCTGTTGCTGGCGGCGGCGCTGGCAGTACTGGCCTGTGGTTTTGCCGTGGCGGCGGAGCGCATGGGCTGGCTGAGCCCAGTGGTGGATGACGGCGGCAGCGGCGGAATGCTGAAGACCTGCTCCGTCCAGGTAGATCAGACCGTGGAGGGGAATCACTGCGATCTGACGCTGGAGAACGCCATCACCGACGGCCGGGTGATCTACTGCCTGGTAACGGCCCGGTATGATGAATCGTTCCCCGATATCGATGATGTAATGGAGGACACCCTGCTATTCGCCGGAAGCTGGGCGGATGTCATCAGCTGCTGGCGGGTGGACCAAGGCAAGGAACTCAACACGGCCCGGTTTATTCTGGCCACCGGGCAGGTGTCGGAGAACGCTCAGGAGAATTGTGAAGAGAACTACCTGGGACGGGAGGTGGAGCTGGTGGTGAAGATGCTGAACGACCGGGACACTGGCGTGATGCACCCCATTGAGATCTATGCATTCCATGTCCGGATGAATGACACGATCCCTGTTCGGGAGGTCAGTTGGCCGGACGGCACCCGGGCGGTGGTGACGCCCCTGCGGGCGGAAGTCTGGTTTCCTGTGGAAGAGACCTCTTATGACCTATGGCTGGAAGAGTCCCAGTCCGCTGTCACCTGGGAGGAGGACTTTCTCGCAAAGCAGGTGCTGACACTTTATTTTACTGACGGCAGGGCCCTGGAGATGGAGGATGCTTTGACCCAGCGGATCCAGAGAGGCACCCATGCCATCCACATAGAATTCGTGGAGGCGTCGGAGCAGAGAGCACCGCTCTGCCACCTGTCCCTGCTGTCGCCCCGGCTGCTGGACCCGGACAGCGTAACCGGCTTGGAGTTGAACGGACAATGGTACGAATTCCCGGCGGCATAACTGCAAAAGGCCCGGAGAGCCAGCACTCTCCGGGCCTTGTTCGTTCACTCCTGATACAGCGGGAACCGCTTGCACAGCTCCGCCACTTCCGCACGGACCTGCTCCGCATGGTCCGCATAGTCCTCTTTTGCCATGAGGCCCATCCACCGGGCGATCTCCGCCATCTCCGGCTCCCGGAAGCCCCGGGTAGTGACGGCGGGAGTGCCCACCCGGATACCGCTGGTGACGAAGGGCTTCTCCGGGTCGTTGGGGATGGTGTTCTTGTTCACCGTGATGCCTACCTCATCCAGCCGGTGCTCATACTCCTTGCCGGTGAGGCCAAAGTGCCGGGTGTCCACCAGAATCAGATGGTTGTCCGTGCCGCCGGAGACCAGCCGGAAGCCCTGCTCGATCAGCTTTTCCGCCAGAACCCCGGCGTTGGCAGCCACCTGCCGCCCATAGGCCCGGAACTCCGGCTTCAGCGCCTCGCCCAAGCACACGGCCTTGGCGGCGATGATATGCTCCAGCGGACCGCCCTGTGTGCCGGGGAACACGGCGGAGTTGATCTTTTTGTACAGGTCGTCGTCATTGCACAGGATCATGCCGCCCCGGGGACCCCGCAATGTCTTGTGGGTGGTGGTGGTCACCACATCGGCGTAGGGGATGGGGGAGGGATGAACACCGGCGGCCACCAGACCCGCAATGTGGGCCATGTCCACCATCAGCCGGGCGCCCACTGCGTCGGCGATCTCCCGGAACTTGGCAAAGTCCAGGGTGCGGGGATAGGCGCTGGCCCCTGCCAGGATCAGCTTGGGGCGGCACTCCTTGGCGATGGCCATCACCTGCTCGTAGTCGATGGTCTCTGTGTCGTCAGACACGCCATAGGGAACGATGCGGAAATATTTGCCGGAGATGTTCACCGGGCTGCCGTGGCTCAGATGGCCGCCATGGGCCAGATTCATACTGAGCACTGTGTCACCGGGCTGCAGCAGGGCAAAGAACGCCGCCAGATTGGCGTTGGCGCCGGAGTGGGGCTGGACATTGGCGTGCGCACAGTCGAACAGCTGACAGGCCCTCTGCCGCGCCAGCTCCTCCGTCACGTCCACGGCATAGCAGCCTCCGTAATACCGCTTTCCAGGATAGCCCTCCGCATACTTATTGGTGAGACAAGTGCCCATGGCCAGCAGGACGGCCTTGCTGACGATGTTCTCGGAGGCGATCAGCTCAATGTTGTGCTGCTCCCGGTCGAATTCCTTCTGAATAGATGCCCCCACCTCGGGGTCGGCCTGGGAGAGAAAGTCCATGATGTCCTGGATCATTGCAGGGGTCCTCCTTCGTGTGATCCGGTCTTCCGGAAAATATAAGCCTTTTCCAGCTTATCAGAGTTCCAGGGACCTGTCAAGGGAACAAGAGGTAATACCCCCACAAAATGTTGTAGAGATAGTGGGAATATTTTGACGATTTTGTGGGAGGCGGACCTTTTCCCAGTCATTCCAGCCGGGATGGCGTGCCGTCCTCAAAAAGTCCGGCTTCTGTCAGCACCCAGGGGATGGGATAGTCGTGGACGCCGAAGGGGATCTCCTGGCGCAGCAGCCGCTCCCGGCACAGCAGAACCGCCGCGCCCCGGTAGTGGGCCAGGAAGCGGTCGTAATAGCCGCCGCCCCGCCCCAGACGGCGGCCCTCCCGGCTGCAGGTGACACAGGGGATCACCGCCAGGTCGATCTGGTCCGGGGAGAGGGCAGGGCTGTCTGCCGGAGGCTCCAGAATGCCGTAGGCGCCGGGGAAGAGCTCCTTCAGGTCGCGGATGGCCCGCAGCTCCATGATGCCATCCGCCACACACAGAGGGACGCACAGCATCTTGCCGTCTGCCAGAGTCTGCTCCAGGATGGGACGGGTGTCGATCTCCCGCCCGGCGGAGACGAAGCAGAACACCGCTCCGGCACTGCGATACTCTGGAAGAGCCAGGAGATGGCGGGCGATGGCCCGGTCCGCCGCTTCCCGGTACCGGAAGGGGAGCTGGGCGCTGAGGCGCCGGATCGTAGCCCGGAGCTGCTGTTTTTCCTCGTCTATTGTCATGGCAGGGGATCCTCCTCTTTCTCTGGACGGGCCGCGCCGTAGGAGATGACGTCGGTCCCGAACTTTCCACGGAGGCGGTCCATAGCCGCCTCCAGCTTTTCCTGTTTTTCTTTTTTGGGCGCCGCCCCAGCTGTGAACAGGTCTACCTGTTCATAGGCGTCCTCCGACCGAACCAGATGGATGGCGGTAACAGTCAGGGCCCGCACGGGAGCCGGGGGTTTCCACAGCTGGCCGGTCAGGTCCATGGCCGCCGCCGTCAGCTCCCGGATCAGGTGGGTGGGGGCGGAGAGCTGCATCTGACGGGAGCGGTCATGGAACTGGGGATCCCGCACCGTCACCTGGACGCCGCCGGCATACAGCCCGCTGTGCCGCAGTCGGGTGGCCACGGAGTCCGCCAGCACGGCGACGCCGCCCCGCACCTGCTCTGCGGTGGTGAGGTTTTTCGGGAAGGTAGTGCCGTTGCCAACGGACTTCACCATCTCCGGCTCGTACCGGGAGCGGACTGGATCGGTGTCCAGCCCGTTGGCATAGTCGTGGAGCTGGACGCCCATTTTGCCCATCAGGGTCTCCAGGGCATCCCGCTTGCAGGCCGCCAACTCTCCGATGGTCTTCACGCCGAACTGGGCCAAAATCTTCCGGGCGGCGCCCCCCACGTACAGCAGCGCCCCCACCGGCAGAGGCCAGACCAGCCTCTGCCAGTTCTCCCGGGAGACGACAGTGGTGGCGTCGGGTTTCCGGTAGTCGCTGCCCAGCTTGGCAAACACCTTGTTGAAGGAGACCCCCACTGAGAGGGTCAGTCCCATCTCCTGCTTCATCCGTTGCCGCAGATGGTCTGCCAGGGCCTTGGCATCACCGCCGAAGAGGTGGAGGGTATGGGTGACGTCCAGCCAGCTCTCATCGATGCCGAAGGGCTCCACCAGGTCCGTGTACTGCTCGTAGATGGTGTTGACCTCTTTGGAGACCTGCCGGTACAGTTTGTGGTGGGGTGGCAGCAGCACCAGCTCCGGGCACTTTTTCTTGGCCTGCCAGATGGTTTCCGCCGTCTGGACGCCGAATTTTTTCGCCGGTTCATTCTTGGCCAGGATGATGCCGTGGCGGGAGGTGGGATCTCCGCAGACCGCCACGGGCACGTTCTGCAGGTCTGGTCGGCTCCGCAGCTCCACGGAGGCGTAAAAGCTGTTCAGATCGCAGTGCAGGATGATGCGGTCCATGGCCCCGCCTCCTTTCTCACTTCTATTATAGCACATCTGTTCGTTCCTGAAAAGGGAGAAGGGATGGGAAGGTTTTGACATACCGGCGCAGGGAGGCGGAGGGACGGATATGGGCCGCAGTAAAAGGCGCGGGGACGGTATCCGCCCCCGCGCCTGTGGTGTTCAGATTTACAGAATCCCCATCAGCACCAGGGCCAGCACCACAAAGGTTGCCAGCAGGGCCAGGGAGAACAGGAGGAACCCGGCGCTCAGCTTGCCCTTGCCCTCGACAGGCGCATGGGACTCCGGTACCAGCCGGGCCTTCCGCAGGGCGGTGACCACCGGCTTGTAGAGCAGCAGGATCAGCGCCATGTTCAGGCCGCCCTTCACCAGGTTGAAGGGCAGGAACACCGGGATCAGCATGGGGACCACGATTTCCTCGCGATCCATTCCCATGTAGATGGGCGTGATGAGATAGTTCCACAGCAGCATCACCACGGTGAGGCAAACAGTGCCCAGGGCCAGACCGATGACGGCGCCCTTGCGGGTGTGGAACTTCTTGTAGACGAAGGCGGCGGTGCAGCAGAAGGCGCAGGTAGCCAGCACATTCATGATGCAGCCGATGGGGCCGGTGTCGCTGACGGTGAACATCTCCACCACGGCCACCACGATGGAGATGACGGCGGCGGACAGAGGTCCGAAGAGGAAGGCGCCGATGCAGATGACCGTGTCCTTCAGGTCCATCTGCAGGAAGCCGGACACCTGTGGCAGCATCTTGCTGAGGAGCATCACCACATAGGCGATGGCCGCCAGCATGGCCAGGGAGGTGATGGTTCGGACGTTTGTTGCGGGCCGGGAGGGGTTCTTGATGGCGTTGGCATTGGGTTCGGACATAAAAATACACTCCTTTTCGTTGCTTGAAAACACCCTGGACGCTTTGGCTTCTCCAAGGTGATCCACGCAACGCAGGAGCGCGAACAAACGCGCGGCCACGCCGCACTCATCTTCTTCCATCCAGACTGTAACTGTTGGTCCCGGAGTTTCACCGAGTCAGCGCCTGTGCATACGCGCAGGCGGTCGCGGACTGTACCGCCAGTGGGGAATTTCACCCCGCCCTGAAGACAAAGTATTCAGTTGCTTTCTGGCCATAGTATATGACAGCGCGGAAGAAATTGCAAGTCCCTAAATGAAAAAACGGCAAATTTCCCGTGGGTCTTTACAAACAAGAACGGATGTTCTATACTGAATCAAAGACCAGAAGGAGGGAGGCGGAGACCATGCGGGGGCGGCAGGCGGCCTGCTGCTTTACCGGGCACCGGCCCGGTAAGCTGCCATGGCGGTATAACGAGGAGGACCTGCGCTGCGTGTCGCTCAAGGCCCGCATCGCAGACGCGGTGGAGGCGGCCTATCAGGAGGGATTCCGTCACTTTCTCTGCGGCATGGCCCTGGGCTGTGACCTGTATTTCTGCGAGTGCGTCCTCCGCCTGCGCCAGACGCACCCGGACGTGACGGTGGAGGCGGCCGTCCCATGTCCCTCCCAGGCGGATGCCTGGCCGCCGGACCAGCGGCGGCGGTATGAGCGGCTGGTGGCTGCCTGTGACTTTGAGACCCTGGTGTCCGCCTGCTACACCCCCGCCTGTATGCAGCGGCGGGACCGGTATATGGTGGACCACGCCGCGCTGCTGATCGCCGCCTTTGACGGGTCTCCCGGCGGAACCCGGTACACGGTGGAGTACGCCATGCGCCGGGGGCTGGAGATCGTGGACCTGCCCATTGTGCTGGAGCCCGCCCGATAGGCCGGGGCGCTTGGATGCGGAGACGTCCGGTGCCTTGGTTTTTTCTTGCAATATGGGCCGGAGCCGTTGCGCGGGGAGCCCTGTTGTGGTATGTTGGAGAGGAAGGCAATCTGAGATTGCGGAACTTCCATGCTTGGTTGCTGGTATGCAACCGGGCGGCCTGATAAGCTGAAGGCATCCAAGAGAAGGGAGAATGCCTATGACATTCGGAGAGAAGCTGCAATCCCTCCGGCAGAGAGCCGGCATGAGCCAGGACGCGCTGGCCGAGCGCCTGCAGGTGAGCCGGCAGGCCGTCAGCCGCTGGGAACGGGACGAGACCATGCCGGAGACGGACAAAGTGGTGGCCCTGGCGGATATTTTCGGTGTGACAACAGACTATCTGCTCCGCCTCCAGCTGGAGCAGACGAAGCCGGAGGAGAAGCAGCCGCCGCCCCAGGAACGGAAGGACTGGGTGGAGCGTTTTTTGGCCTTTAGCAAGCGGAAGTGGTACCTGCTGGGATGGGTGCTGATCGCCTGGGGCGTATTGGATCTGGTGCAGCTGGCGCTGTTTTATCTGGCGTACCGGGGGATGCTGGGCGGATTCACGGGTCTGATCGGCTGGGATATGGCGGAGATGGGCGGAGTGAATCTGCTTGACGTGTTCCCGGCAGGTGTGCTGCTGTTCCCGGCCCTGTACGCCGCCGTGAAGATCGCGGCGGGGGTGCTGGTGCTGTATTTCGGAAAAAGGCATGTACAAAAGAAGCGGGAGGAGGAAATGCAGTGAAGGGAATCTTTTGGGGGTTCTTCTTGATCTTTATCAATTTTTATGTGACAATCAACGGACATACACTGAATCTGCTGCCGACCTTTGCGGGTTATATCTTACTCTATCGGGCAGCAGGGGAATTGTTGGGAGAGAGCGGTCGATTCGGGAAACTCCGCCCCTTTGCTGTGGCTGTGGCCATATACACAGGTATCCTGTGGGTGGGAGACTTGCTGGGCGTGACCGGCGCAAACTGGCTGAGTACGCTCCTGGAGCTGGCTGCTCTGGCGGTCGCCCTGTATATTTCCTGGAGCGTGATCCAGGCCATTTTGGAGATGGAGACCCATTATGGGACAGATCTGAACGGCACTTCGGCACGGACCGCCTGGTTTGTCCTGTTGGCGGCACAGATTGCCGGAACGCTGGGCGGCCTGCTGCTGGACGCTTTGGCACTGATGGCCCTGATTGCCCTGCTGGTGGGCATCATCTGGTTTCTCGCGGCACTGTGGAAGTGCGCCGGGCTCTATGACGGCCTGCCGCCCAAGGACGCCGGCCTGGAAAACCTGTGAGAGACCGAGAGGAGAGAGACCGCCATGCGAAAGGTACTGCCCATGTCCCGCATCCGGGAGATGGAGCCCTATATGGACGCCAAGGTGCTGGACTACATCCACGAGGGGCAGATCGAAGCGTTTGAGGGCTTTGAGGACTTCGATCTGATCGCCTTTGACTGGTACGACGTGCGCAGCGAGCGGACGGCAGCATCCCAGATGCTGCTGTATCTGGACCGGGAGGACCTGTTCGTCTTCTGTGAGGACGACGCAGCGGAGGACGCCGCCCAGGCGGCCCTGCTGGTGCCGGAGGAAGAGGCACTGTCCAACGAGCAGGTGCTCCACCGCTTCTTCGTCCGGCTGCTGAGGGGGGATATGGCCCATCTGGACCGGCTGGAGGCGGACATCAGCGATGGGGAGACAGAGGTGCTCACCGGTGCCCATGAGGCGTATCTGGACCGGATCATCGCTTGGCGGCAGGAGCTGCTGCGGCTGAAGCGGTACTACGAGCAGCTGGATTCCATCTTTGACGAGCTGGCGGAGAACGACAACAGCCTGCTGGGCAAGCAGAACACCCGCCGTTTTGCAAACTTGGGCAATCGGATGGAGCGGTATCTGAACGCGGTCCAGTCCCTGCGGGAGTCCGTGGCCCAACTGCGGGAGGCCTATCAGTCCCAGCTGTCCATCCAGCAGAACGACCTGATGAAGATCTTCACCGTGGTGACGGCGGTGTTCCTGCCCCTGACCCTGCTGGTAGGCTGGTATGGGATGAACTTTGTGGGGATGCCGGAGCTCCACTGGAAGTACGGATACCCGGCGGTGATTCTGGTGAGCGTGGGGATCGTGGCGGCGCTGGTGATCTACTTCAAGAAGAAAAAGTGGCTGTGACACAGAAAAACAGCAGGCCGTCCCCATTGGGGGGCGGCCTGCTTTGTGCCTCGCAGCGGTTCAGGTTGCCCGGTCCCGCAGATATCTGTCGATGTCGAAGGCCAGCAGCTTCGTGTCCCCCTTGAGATACAGGGGGTGGTGGGGGTGGCCGGATTTCAGCAGGGGGCCGGCGGTGAACCACCCGGCCCCGGCGGCGCTGGCGTCGGCGGCAAAGTCCCGCATACAATCCATCAGATACCCTCGCTTCTCGATGATGTTCCCCCAGGCGGCCCACAGGGCGGGGGCCGGGGACAGAGAGAGGAGATACCAGAAGGCCCTTCGGTTCTCCGCATGGAGCACCGGGTTGCAGGACCGCTCCATATCGTCGGGCCGGGTGGCCCGCTGGGCGTAGACGTTGAACATCAAAAAGCTGTCGTACCCGTTGGAAAGCGCGATCCGCTGGGCGGACTGGAGGGTGGGGTCCAGAGCGTCCGGCGCGGCGGTGGAGGGGTTGATACCCATGCAGATCAGGGGCTTCCGGCCCCGGGTGCCCAGGATGTACCGGTATTCCGAATAGTGGTTGGGGACGTACAGCCACCGGCTCACATCATAGTCCGGCGACGGCCGGAGGGCAGCGGCCAGGGCGTCGTCGAAGAGCTCCAGCGCCAGGGCGGCTGTGGGGCCTTGGGGAATGTGCATGGGTCAGTCCTCCTCGGAAAATCTTCAAGAAACAGGATAGCACGAATCGGCGGGATATGCTACAATGAATTTTGAAATTGCGCAAAGGAGGTCCCGCCATGCTGACGATCCTGATGGGCCGGGCCAAAACGGGAAAATCGGAACAGGTGCTCCGCCGGATCGGAGAACTGGGGGATTCCAGCCGGCAGATCCTGCTGGTGCCGGAGCACGCCTCCCACCAGGCGGAGGTGGATCTGTGCCGTGCCTGCGGAGACACTGCCAGCCGCCATGCGGAGGTCCTCAGCTTCCGCCGCCTGTGCGACCGGGTGCTGACCATCACCGGCGGCGCCGCTCAGGTGACATTGGATGCCGGCGGCAAGCTGTTGACCCTGCAGAAGGCCCTGGGAGAGGTGGCCCCCTTGCTGAAGGTGTATCGCCGTCCCTCTCAGAAGGCGTCGTTTTTACAGCAGCTGCTGGACCTCTTCGACGAGCTGCGCTGCTACGACGTGTCCCCAGAGCTGCTGGAGAGCCAGGCACGGGAAATCCAGGGCGCCACCCGGGACAAGCTGCTGGACCTGAGCCTGCTGTACGGCGCCTATGAGTCCCGGCTGTACCGCCCCGGCCTTGATGCCCGGGACCGGATGACCAAGCTCTGCGAGGCGCTGGAGTCCTCCCGCTACGCTTTCGGCAAGGACGTGTTTGTGGACGGCTTCACGTACTTCAACGCCCAGGAGCGGCAGGTGCTGGAGAGCATCCTGCGGCAGGCTCGGTCTGTCACTGTCACGCTGCTGGGGGAGCCGGACAGCGCGGAGGAGATGTTTCAGGTCTCTCTCCGCACCCGGGACCAGCTGACGCGGCTGGCGGACCAGGCGGGCTGCCCATGGGAGGTCCGGACGCTCACCAGCGCCGACGACTCCGCCCTGGGATATTTGGAGCATCACTTCTTCGGAGAGGGGGAGCCCTACCAAGGAGACAGCTCCGCCATCCGGGTCCGGGAGGCGGACACCGCTTTTTCCGAGGTGGAGCAGACGGCAGCGGACATCCGCCGCCTGGTAGCGGCGGGGAAGTGCCGCTACCGGGATATCACCGTGGCCGCCCGGAACATGACCGACTACGAGGGCACCATTGAGACGGTATTCGAGCGGTACAGCATCCCCGCCTATCTGAGCCGCCGGAGCAGTATGTTGGAAAAGCCCGTGTGGAGCCTTATCACCGGCGTCCTCTCCGCTCTGGAAAACGGCTTGGAGTACGAGGACATGTTCCGTTGGCTGAAGACCGGCCTGGCGGGCCTGATGCCGGAGGAGTGCGATGAGCTGGAAAACTACGTTCTCACCTGGGAGATCCACGGGAAGATGTGGCTCCGGGATGTGGACTGGACCGACAATCCGGACGGTTATGGCGCACCTTGGGATAAGCGCCGCCAGGCCCGCCTGGACCGGGTGAACGAGCTGCGCCGCCGGGTACGCGCACCTCTTGCGGAGCTGTATGAAGGGCTGAAAGCCGGCGTTACAGCTGGGGAGAAAGTAAATTCCCTTTATAGTTTCCTGGAGCATCTGAATCTCCAGAACGCGCTGGAGGAACAGATGCGGGCCCAGGCGGAGGCAGGGCGCCTCCAGGACGCGGAGGAGACCGCCCAGCTGTGGGAGATCCTCTGCGCCATCCTGGACCAGTTCGTGGAGATCCTGGGGGACGAGCCTATGGGGACCGATGAATTCAGCCGCCTGCTGCGGCAGGTGGCCTCCCAGTACAGCGTGGGCACTATCCCCGTGTCTCTGGACCAGGTGTCCGTCACGGAAATCACCCGAAATGACCGTCACACGGATGCCTACCTGTTTCTGCTGGGGGCCAATGACCATGTGCTGCCCGCTGTGGGACAGAGCGGCGGCATTCTCAACGACGATGACCGGGAGGAATTGGCCCAGCGGGGTATCCGCCTGGCGCCCAGCGGCATGGAACAGATGGGCATTGAGCTCCAGAACCTCTACGCCGCTCTGGTTCAGCCCCGGGAGGGACTGGTGGTCAGCTATCCCACGGCGGACGTGTCCGGTGCAGAGCTGCGGCCTGCCTTTGTAGTGGACCGCCTGCTAACGCTGTTTCCGGAGCTGCGTATCGAGCACGAAGGGACTGATAAGGCTTATCGCCTTACAGCAAGGATCCCTGCCTTGGAGACCGCAGGGACCGCCCCAGGGGGGATCCTGTGGCGGTATTTCGCAGATGACGAGGTCCTGGCGCCCCCCATGGCGGCCATGGAGCGGGCGGCTGCGCTGAAGCGGGGGAGCCTCTCCAGGAGCGCGGTACAATCGCTGTACGGGGAGCGGATCTCCATGTCCGCCTCCCGGGTGGAGCGGCTGCGGAGCTGCCACTTCGCCTACTTTATGGAGTACGGCCTGAAGGCCAAGGCCCGCCGGGCGGCGGCCTTTGACGCCCCCCAGATCGGAACCTTCCTCCACTACCTGCTGGAGCACGTCACAAAGGACGTGCTGGACCGGGGCGGCTTTGCCGCAGTGGGAGAGGAGGACCTCCACGCCTTGGTGCGGCGCTATATTGAGCAGTATGCGGCGGAGGTGCTCCAAAATCTGGAGGGCCGGAACGCCCGGTTCCGGTACCTCTTCGCCCGGCTGCGGAACACCGCTTACGCGGTGGTGGACCAGATCGCCGAGGAGATGCGCTGCTCCGACTTCGTGCCCCTGGCCTTCGAGCTGTCCTTCGGCGAGCGCGGAGAACTGCCGGCGGTGACGGTCAGCGAGCCGGACGCGGAGCTGCGAATCGGCGGCAAGGTGGACCGGGTGGACGGCTGGGTGAAGGACAACAGACTGTATCTCCGGGTAGTGGACTACAAGTCCGGCAAGAAAGCCTTTGACCTGGCCGCCGTCCGGATGGGCCTGGATATCCAGATGCTGCTGTACCTGTTCGCCCTGAAAAAGGAGGGCAAGCAGCGGTTTGGCATGGACATTGAGCCCGCCGGGGTGTTGTATCTCCCTGCCCGGGATGAGATTCTCTCCGCCGAGCGAAATATCACGCCGGAGCAGCTCCAGAGCCAGCGGGAGAAGGAGCTGCGCCGAACGGGCCTGCTGCTCTCTGAACCGGAGGTGCTCCAGGCCATGGAGCACGAGGCTCTGCAAAGTCCCCGGTTCCTACCGGTGCGGGTAAACCGGGAGGGGGACGTGTCCGGCGCCCTGGCCTCCGCCGATCAGCTTGGGCGGCTGGGGCAGTATGTGGAGCGGCTGCTCCACCAGATCGCCCGGGAGGTCCGGGACGGCAACATCGACGCGGACCCCTGCTGCCACAATGAGGACGACAGCTTCTGCAAATACTGCGACTGGGCCGACGCCTGCCACTTCCAGGATGGGCGGGACGGCGACCACCTGCACTACATCCTGCCGGTAAAGCCGGAGGAGTTCTGGCGCCAGGTGGAAGAGGAGACAGAGAGAGGAGGCGGACAGTAACATGGCAAAATTGACCCTGACCCCCCAGCAGCAGGCGGTGGTGGAAAACCGGGGCGGCAGCCTGCTGGTGTCCGCCGCCGCCGGCTCCGGCAAGACAAAGGTACTGGTGGACCGGCTTTTCCGCTATGTGACGGAGGAACGCTGCAATATCGATGATTTCCTCATCATCACCTACACCAAGGCCGCCGCGGCGGAGCTGCGGAGCAAGATCGCCTCCGAGCTGTCCAAGCGGCTGGGCCAGACGCCGGGGGACCAGCAGCTCCGGCGGCAGCTGCTGCGGGTGTATCAGGCGGACATCAAGACCGTGGACGCCTTCTGCACGTCGCTGCTGCGGGAGAACACCCACCTCCTGGCCCGGGAGGGGGACAGCCGGGCCCTGACCCCAGACTTCCGGGTGCTGGACGATAACGAGGCCCAGCTGATCCGCCAGCGGGTGCTCTCCCGGACGCTGGAGGACTTCTATGACCAGCTGGACGAGGGCCGTGGCCTGCTGGCGGACACGCTGGGGGCCGGACGGGACGACAGCCGTCTGGCCGCCCTGGTGCTGGAGCTGTACGACAAGGTCCAGAGCCACGCGGACCCGGCCGGGTGGCTGGCGGAGAACCGGACCGTCTGGGGCGGCTGGGAGGGCGGCTTTGATGACACCCCCTACGCCGCCGAGCTGCTGGCCGCCATCCGCCGGAAGGGGGCCCATTGGGGGGCCCTGCTCCGGTCCGCCTCCGCCCGGACCGAGGGGGACGAGGCGCTGTACCGGGGGTACGGGGAGAAGTTTCTCCAGGTGTCTGTGGCCTTTGACGCCCTGGCCCAGGTCCAGACCTGGGAGGCGGCCCGGCAGACGGAAGCGGCCGTCGCCTTCCCCCGGCTTTCCACCCCCAAAGGACGGAAGGACGAGCCGGGCATTGCCGCGCTGAAACAGGTGTGGGAGCGGTGCAAGGCGGAGGAGAAGAAGCTGGCGGGCCTGTTGTCTGTCTCTGAGGAGGAGGCTATGGAGGACCTGACTGCCGTGGCCCCGGCCATGGTGGCCCTGCTGGAGCTGACGGAGGACTTTGCGGAGCGGTACCGGCAGGAGAAGCTGCGGCTGAACGCTGCCGACTTCTCCGACCAGGAGCACTTGGCCCTGGGCCTGCTGGTGGGTTCCGGCGGTGCCCCCACAGAGCTGGGGGAGCAGGTGGCGGCCCGATACCGGGAGATCCTGGTGGACGAGTACCAGGACACCAACGAGATCCAAAACGCCATCTTCCGGGCGGTGTCCAAAAACGGGCAGAACATCTTCACTGTGGGGGACGTGAAGCAGAGCATCTACCGCTTCCGCCTGGCGGACCCCACCATTTTCCTGGGAAAATACAACCGGTTCAAGTCCTGGCAGGAGGCGGCTGACGGAGAGGAGCGGAAGATCCTGCTGTCCCGCAACTTCCGCTCCCGGCGGGAGATTTTGGAGAGCACCAACTTCATCTTCTCCAACATTTTGTCTGTGGAGATGGGGGAGATGGACTACGGCGAGGACGAGGCCCTCCACTTCGGGGCGGCGTATTACCCGGAGCGGATGGATTGCCAGACAGAGTTCCATCTCATCTCTGCCCACCAGAAGGCGGGGGAGAATGACAAGCCGGTAAAGAAGGTCACCGCCGAGGCCCGGTTCGTGGCGGCGCGCATCCGGAAGCTGCTGGATGAGGGCTATCCCGTCACGGAGAGCGACGGCACCCTGCGCCCCTGCCGGCCGGAGGATATCGTGATCCTGATGCGTTCCCCCGGCAGCCGGTCTGCCGCCTTCGCCGCCGCCCTGGCGGAGCGGGACATCCCCTGTTCTTTCCAGGAGAGCGGGGACTTCTTCCACACCATGGAGATCTCCGTCATGCTGTCCCTGCTGGAGATCGTGGACAACCCCCGGCAGGACGTGCCTCTGATCTCCGTCCTCCGGTCACCCCTGTTCGGCTTCACGGCGGACCGGCTGGCGGAGGTTCGCTCCGCCGCCCCCACCGGGGACTACTACGACGCTGTGACTGCCGATGGGGGAGAGGACTGCAAAGACTTCCTGGCAATCCTCTCGGATCTGCGGCAGGCGGGCCGGGACATGAGTGTCCACCGCCTGGTCTGGCACATCTACAACCGACTGAATGTGCTGGGGGTCTTCGGCGCCATGGATGATGGTGCGGCCCGGCGGGAGAATCTCATCGCCCTGAGCCAGCACGCGGAGAAGTTTGAGAGCAATGGATACCGGGGCCTCTTCGCCTTCGTCACTCAGCTGCGGCGGCTGCTGGAGCAGGACCAGGCTCCCGCCACCCGGGGCCCGGCGGAGGCTGCCGGCGTGCGGCTCATGAGCATCCACAAGTCCAAGGGCCTGGAGTTCCCCATCGTCATCCTGGCAGATCTGGACCACGCGTTCTCCCGGCAGGACTTCGACACGCCGGTGCTGGTGCACCCGGACATGGGCCTGGGGCCCAAGCGCATCGACCTGGAGCGGAAAATCCAGTATCCCACCCTGGCCCGGCTGGCCATTCAGGAAAAGCTGCGGCGGGAGAACCTAGCGGAGGAGCAGCGCATCCTCTACGTGGCCATGACCCGGCCCAAGGAGAAGCTGATCCTGGTGGACGCCCTGTACAACGCCACCGGGCGGCTCCAGAAGCTGGCCGCTGTGGCTGCTTGTCCCGTGCTGCCGGAGACGGTGGCAGAGGGCCGCACCCTGGGGGACTGGGTCCTGCTGCCCCTGCTGTGCCGGCCGGAGGCCGCACCCCTGCGGGCTATGGCGGAGACAGAGATTGACCAGCTATATATTGGAGAGGACAGATCCTGGCAAGTGTTTTTACATGACAGTGAGGACTACCGGGAACGGCCCGCTCGGCCCCAGGCGACGGCGGAGGAGACAGGGGAGACCGCCCTCTTTGACCCGGAGCTGCTGTCTTTCATCTACCCCTACCAGCGGGAGACGGCCCTGCCCGCCAAGGTGACGGCCACCCAGCTGAAGGGCCGCCCTGCGGACCAGGAGATCGCGGAGTATGCCGCCCATACCCCGTACCTCCGGCCCCTGAGCCAGCCGAATTTCCGGCGGGAGCGGCAGGGCCTGACCCCGGCAGAGCGGGGCACTGCCACCCACCTGGTGCTGCAATACCTGGACTTCTCAAACGTTGACGTGGCGGGCCAGATCGAGGCGCTGCGGCAGCGGAGCCTGCTGACGGACCAGCAGGCCGCGGCCGTGGAGACCGCGCCTTTGGAGCGGTTTCTCCGCTCCCCCCTGGCGGAGGAGATCCGCAAAAGCCGAAGCGTCCTGCGGGAGTATCGCTTCACCCTGCTGATGGATGCCCGGGACTACGATCCCGCCGCGGCGGCGGGGGAGGAAATCCTCCTCCAGGGCGTGGTGGACTGTTGCTTCGAGACGGCAGACGGCCTGACCGTGGTGGACTTCAAAACGGACCGTGTGTTCTCGGCATTGGAGGTCCGGCAGCGGGCGGAGCACTACCGCCCCCAGCTGGAGGCATACAGCCGGGCCCTGGAGCGGGTGCTGGAAAAGAAGGTGGTCCGCCGGGCCCTGTATTTCCTGGCTGCAGGCGAGACCATGGAGATTTGAGGAGGAAGGCCAATGGGAAGGGAAATCGTCAGTATAGCCACGGCCCTGGTGCCGTATCCGCCGGAGCGGGTGTGGGCGGTGGTGACGGATCTGGACTGCTGGCAGTGGCGCAGCGATCTGAGCCGTCTGGACCACGTCGGTGAGGACGCCTTTACGGAGTACGACAGAAGCGGCTTTCCCACCCGCTTCACCGTCACGGAACGCCGCCCCCTGTCCCGCTGGGCCTTTGACCTGGACAATGCCAATCTGGCGGGCCGGTGGGCCGGGGAATTCCGGCCGGAGGGCGGCGGCACCCAGGTCACCTTCACCGAGACCATCACCGTAAAAAAGCCCTGGATGCGCTTCTTTGCCAAGGGCTACCTCCGCCGCCAGCAGGCTCGGTATCTGGCGGACCTGGGGCGGGCGCTGGAACAAGAAGGAGGGACCTGAAATGAAGCGCCGTCTTACCAAGCTGACCGCTGCCGGTCTGGCGGTCCTGGCCCTCACCGGCTGCACCGGCGGAGTGCCGGAGGAGGTTTCAGAGGAGCCGCCGGTTCCGAAGAATGTTGAGACAACCTGGACCCTGGTGGTGGGCCAGCCGGAGGGCTCCACCTGCTGGGACGCGGCGGAATCTTTTGCCGAGGCACTGTCCGACGCCACGGAAGGCGCCGTGGCGGTGGAGGTTCAGCCGATGCCCCTCGATAGGGTTACCTCCCTGGAGCAGGCTGCGGCCGGGATCGTGGACCTCTATCTGGACAGCAGTTTCGTATATGGCTCCTACGGCGACGAAGAAGAGTTGGGCAGACCGTTTTTCTCCGTGACCATGCCCTTTCTGTTCCCGGACGCCGAAACGGCGGCGGAGGTCCTGGACAGCACCGGCGGAGAGGCACTGAACGGTGTCCTGGCGGAGCTGGGGCTCCGGGGCTTGGCATACGGGGAGCTGGGCTTCCGGTATCCGACGACTTCTGAAGGCCGTGCGGTGACTGCCCCGGAAGATCTGGAAGGGCTCAAGATCCGCACGGCGGGAATGCTGGAAGTGTCCGTGGCGTATGTGGATTGCTGGGGAGCGGAACTCTACCCCTCCAGTTTTTTAGATGTGATGACGCCTTTGTCTGCGGGATACTATGACGGCCAGGAGAGCACCCTGGCGGAGGCGGACGCGGCGGGCTACCAGACGGTCCAGACGGACGTGACCATCTTCCCGGCATTTTATGAGCCCGCCATCCTCACCATGAACAGTGATCTGTACGACTCCCTCTCCCCGGACCTGCGGGAGGCGGTGGACCGCTGCGGCCGGGAGGCCATGGCGGACCAGCGGCTCCGGAACCGGGAGCAGGAGGCGGAGATCCTGGAGCGGTGGCAGGAAGAGGACGGCATCTCCGTCCATGTTTTGACCGAGGAGCAGTGGAGCGCCTTCCAGGCCCTGACGGACCGGCTCTACGACCCGGAGGACCCGGATCACCAGGACTGGTTTGCGGACTGTACGCCGGAGTGGGTGGAGCAGTTTCGCCCCTCCTGAAAAAATCTCCGGAAAAATGAAAAAAGGTCTTGCAATCTTGACGTCCGTGTGATACACTGATAAACGCCTTTATGGGGTGAAAGCTCCGGCGAGGTAGTCTGGATCAGAAAGAGGTGAACGAGAGCAATGAAGGAAGGAATCCATCCCAATTATCAGCAGACTACGATTACTTGCGCCTGCGGTAATGTGATTGAGACAGGTTCTACCAAGAAGGATATCAAGGTGGAAGTCTGCTCGAAGTGTCACCCCTTCTTCACGGGCAAGCAGAAGCTGGTGGATACCGGCGGACGCGTGGCCAAGTTCAACAAGAAGTTCGGTCTGGAC
Organism: Oscillibacter acetigenes; assembly: GCF_025567605.1. Taxonomy (NCBI): domain Bacteria; kingdom Bacillati; phylum Bacillota; class Clostridia; order Eubacteriales; family Oscillospiraceae; genus Oscillibacter; species Oscillibacter acetigenes. The sequence continues at coordinate 20,258 of NZ_JAOQKG010000003.1, forward strand.
AAGTAAGTCTGACACGTCACAAAAAGGGTCTGCCGGTTGGGCAGGCCCTTTTTTCATTTACTTTTCCGGCAAAAGCGCATATACTGTATGGTATCAATGAAGCGGAAGGAGCGTTTGCATGAAGCTGCATCCTGTGGAGTTGGAGCGTTTGACGCCGGAGATCCTGCATGTTTTCGGACGGCAGCCCCCGCTGCTGACTGCCGGAGACAAGACCGGCCTGAACACCATGACCATCGGCTGGTGCCAGTTGGGCCGGCTGTGGAACCTGCCGGTCTGCACAGTCTACGTGCGGCCCGAGCGATATACCTATCAATTTATGGAGTCCCACGATTATTTCACCGTCTCCATCCTGCCGGAGGAGGCAAAAAAAGTGACCGCCCTCTGCGGCAGCAAGAGCGGCCGGGACGTGGACAAGGTGAAAGCGTGCGGCCTGACGGTCCGCTGGGGGGCCGGGGACGCGCCCTTCTTTGACGAGGCGGAGTGGGTCCTGGTGTGCCGGAAGCTGTACGCCCAGGACATGGACCCTGCCTGCGTGCTGGGGGAGGGGGAGATCCTGCCCTTCTACACGCCGGGGCAGGGCGGCTGGCACCGGATCTATGTGGGCCAAGTCGTGGAGGCCTATCAAAAATAAGGAGTTTGCATGGCAGAGACACAGGAAGTACGAGACAAAGTGGTGCTGGTGGGGTTGAACTCCCCGGTGCTGAAAAAAGAGGAAAACGCCGACGAGGACACTATGGAGGAGCTCTCCGCCCTGGTGGAGACCGCCGGAGGCGAGACCGTGGGGATTGTGCTGCAGAACCGGCCGTCCCCGGACCCCCGGACCTTCATCGGGGAGGGCAAGGTGGCGGAGGTGCAGCTCTACTGCGAGAACACCGGCGCCACCATGGTGATCTTCGACAACGATCTGTCCCCCTCCCAGATGCGGGTGCTGACGGAGCTGCTGGGCGTTCAGGTGCTGGACCGGTGCGGATTGATCCTGGACATCTTCGCCCAGCGGGCCAAGACCAAGGAAGGGCGGCTCCAGGTGGAGCTGGCCCAGTACCAGTATCTGCTGCCCCGGCTGACCGGCATGTGGACCCATCTGGAGCGACAGGCGGGCACCAGCGGCAAGGGGCCCATCGGCTCCAAGGGCCCCGGCGAAACCCAGCTGGAGACGGACCGCCGCCACATCCGCCGGAAGATCGACAAGCTCCGGGAGGACCTGGAGGAGGTCCGCCGGGTGCGCTCCACCCAGCGGCAGCGGCGGCAGAAGAACGAAATCCCGGTGGTGGCCATTGTGGGCTATACCAACGCGGGCAAGTCCACGCTGCTGAACCACCTGACCGGAGCGGGCATCCCCGCCAACAACCGGCTGTTCGACACGCTGGACACCACCAGCCGCCTTCTCACGGTCAGCGACACGCTGGACGTGGTGATCTCCGACACGGTGGGGTTCATCCGCAAGCTGCCCCACCAGCTGGTGGAGGCATTCAAGGCCACGCTGGAGGAGTTGGAGTACGCAGATCTGCTGCTCCACGTCATCGACGTGTCCAACCCGGAGTGGCAGCAGCAGGCGGCGGTGGTGGAGAACCTGATCCGGGAGCTGGGGGCCGGAGAGCTGCCCCGGATCGACGTGTTCAACAAGTCCGACCGGCTGCCCGCCGGAGAGATCATGCCCCACGGTCAGGATATCTGCTCCCTCTCCGCCAAGACCGGCGAGGGTGTGGACAAGCTGTTGGAGATGATCGGGGAACGCCTGGACAGCGGCAGCCGCCGCTGTGTGCTGCACATCCCCTACGACAAGGGCGGCCTGCTGGACCAGCTGTACCGGGAGGCCAAGGTGGAGAACGTGGAGTACGGGGAGACCATCGCGGTCACGGCGGTGTGCACGCCGAAGGTCCTGGGGCAGATGGCGCCGTTCCTTGTGGAATGAGCGCCCCCAGGCCCGCCCCGGTGCGCAGGCCCAGCAGGAAGACGTGGATGGCGGTGAATTCCAGGGTCTTGTCGAATTCCTCCCGGAATTGATATTCCAAGTCGCTCTCCATCAGGGACAGCCACATCTCATATTCTTCCTGGGGCGCCGCCTCCACATAAGGGCGGATATACCGGGGATAGAGCCATTTCATAAAATCTGTCATCCTAAAAATCACCTCGAATAACATAAAAAATGGCGTGTTTCTAAGTTTAGTATAATACCTAAAATTTGGCGTGTCAAGGGGGACGCATGGAATTTCAGGAAAAATTGCGATCGCTCCGAAAAGAGCGCGGAGAAACCCAGGCCCAGGTTGCCACGGCCATTGGAATTGGAGAACGGCATTACCAGAAATTTGAGTCTGGAAATAATTTGCCCAGTTTCCATAATCTGTGCGCCCTGGCGGACCACTTCGGCGTGTCCATGGACTATCTGGCGGGCCGGACGGACCGGCGGGACGTGTGGAAATGAGCGCGGAGCAGACAGGGAGGACGGCCATGACCACCTATCGGGTGCCCTTTGAAAACGGGGAGAGCGCGTTCACAGAGAAGCGATCCCGCTTTATCAGCCACATCTGGCGGGTGGAGACCGAGGCAAAGGCCCGGGAGCGCATCGAGGAGATGAAGAAGAGATACTACGACGCCCGCCACAACTGCTGGTGCTATCTGCTGCAGGAGGGCGGCGTGGTCCGCTACTCCGACGACGGGGAGCCCCAGGGCACGGCGGGCCAGCCCATGCTGAACGTGTTCCAGCGGGAGAGCGTCACCAACGTGTGCTGCGTGGTGACGAGGTACTTCGGCGGCGTGCTGCTGGGGGCCGGGGGACTGACCCGGGCCTATACCAAGGGAGCCAAGGACGCCCTGGACGCCGTGGGCATCAGCACCATGAGCCTGTGGACGCTGTGGGACGTGCCCTGCACATATCCCCTCTTCGAGCGGGTGAAGCTGGAGATCACCGCCTGCGGCGGCGTGGTGCGGGACACGGCGTACGGCGCGGACATCCGCCTGCGGGCGGCGTTCCCGGCGGGCGGGGCGGAACAGTTCGTTCCCCGCCTCACGGAGCTCTCCGCGGGGAGTCTGGCTATGGAGGCGGCGGGGGAGGAGTTTCTTCCAGGCCCCCGGGAGTCCGCCAACGGAACATAAACAAACCGGGAGCCGGCTTTTTGGCCGGTTCCCGGTTTTGTTATGCGTGTTCCTGCCGGACGTGGTAGCCCAGCGCCTGGATCTTTTCCAGAATGTCCGCCTGCCGGACGCCTGTGGCGTCGTAGTCCACCGCCAGCTGTCCGCCGCTGCTGACGCTGACGGAGGTGACGCCCGGCAGGGTGTCCAGCTCCCGCTTCAGCAGCTTCACGTCATGCCGGTCCGCGTTCCGGTCCAGGGAGACGGAAATGCTTGCCATTCGCTTCACCTCCCAGCTGTGGGGAAGAAGTCCGGAGTCCTCACAGGTCCTCCAGGTCTGCCGCCGGAATGTCGTTTTCCACGTTGTCCCGGGCCAGATCGGTGTCCAGCACCGGATAGACGCTGGGGATGGGCTTCTCCTGCTTTCTCCGCCGGGGGAGCTCTACCTTGCGGCTGTCATCATGCATTTAGATCACCTCTGCCCTAGCTTGTCCCGCACCGGGCCGAACCATGCCGGAAAAAGCCGGAAAACAGCGGCAGGCACATGCCCGGCCTGGACGCAAAAGCGCGGCCGGGCACAAAAACTCCTGGGAAAACTGGGGAGATTGCCGTCCGCATCCGTGGAAAATCCGCGGGATTTTTCATAAATTCCATGGATTTGGACAGGAGGCATCCCCCTGCGGTAAAGTAGGAAAGGAAATCACGCTGTCCTCCCCGAGAGGATGGAAAAAAGGAGCGAGACTGCATGAGCCTCAAGAAATTCAAGACCATGGACGGCAACGAGGCAGCCGCCTATATCTCCTACGCGTTCACGGAAGTGGCGACGATCTACCCCATCACGCCCTCCAGCCCCATGGCAGACCACGTGGATGAGTGGGCCGCCGCTGGCATGAAGAATATCTTCGGCCAGCCTGTGAAGCTGATGGAGCTCCAGGCCGAGTCCGGCGCCTGCGGCGCCATGCACGGCGCGCTGGAGACCGGATCCTTGGCCACCACCTACACCGCCTCCCAGGGCCTGCTGCTGATGATCCCGCCCATGTACCGAATCGCGGGCTCCATGCTGCCCGGTGTCATGCACGTCTCCGCCCGGACGGTGTCCACCCACGGCCTGTCCATCTTCGGCGACCACTCTGACGTCATGGGCTGCCGCCAGACGGGCTTCGCCCAGCTGGCTTCCTCCAGCGTGCAGGAGTGCATGGACCTGGGCGCCGTGGCCCATCTCGCCGCCATCAAGGGCAGCATCCCCTTCCAGCACTTCTTTGAGGGCTTCCGCACCTCCCATGAGATCCAGAAGATCGAGGTGCTGGACTACGACGACATGAGCCGCCTGGTGGACTGGGACGCCGTCCGCCGCTTCAAGGCCCGGGCCCTGAACAGCGAGCATCCCACGGTCCGCAACACCGTCCAGAACCCGGACACCTTCTTCCAGCACCGGGAGGCCTGCAACGGCGCCTATGACCGCCTGCCCGCCATCGTGGAGGAATACATGAAGGCCGTCAGCGACCTGACGGGGCGGGACTACCAGCTGTTCAACTACTACGGCGCGCCGGACGCGGACCGGGTGGTCATCGCCATGGGCAGCGTCTGCGGCACCCTGGGGGAGGTCATCGACTACCTGAACGCCCAGGGCGAAAAGGTGGGCATGATCCAGGTCCATCTGTACCGCCCCTTCTCCGTGTCCCACTTCCTGGCCAAGCTGCCGGATACCGTCCAGACCGTCTCCGTCCTGGACCGGACCAAGGAGCCCGGCGCCATCGGCGAGCCCCTGTATGAGGATGTGTGCACCGCCCTGGCGGAAGCCGGGCGCAGCGGGATCAAGGTGCTGGCCGGCCGGTACGGCCTCAGCTCCAAGGACACCACCCCCGCCCAGATGAAGGCTGTGTACGACAACATGGCCGGCGAGCAGAAAAACCACTTCACCGTGGGCATCGTGGACGATGTGACCCACCGCTCTCTGGACGTGGGGGAACACATCAGCACCGCCGGCGGCTCCACCATCGAGTGCAAGTTCTGGGGCCTGGGCTCCGACGGCACCGTGGGCGCCAACAAGAACTCCATCAAGATCATCGGCGACAACACGCCCCAGTACGTCCAGGCGTATTTTGAATATGACTCCAAGAAGTCCGGCGGCGTCACCAAAAGCCACCTGCGCTTCGGCAAGGAGTCCATCCGCTCTGCCTACTACGTCACCCAGGCGGACTTCGTGGCCTGCCACAAGCAGAGTTACATCCACTCCTATGACATCGTCCACGAGGTGAAGCCCGGCGGCACCTTCCTGCTGAACACCCTGTGGAAGGGGGAGGAGCTGGAGCGGAATCTGCCCAACCACGTGAAGCGGACGCTGGCCCGGAACCATGTGAAGTTCTATACCATCGACGCCGTGTCCATCGCCCAGGAGCTGGGTCTGGGCAACCGGACCAACACGGTCCTCCAGGCGGCGTTCTTCAAGCTCTCCGGCGTGCTGCCGGTGGATGAGGCCGTCCAGTACATGAAGGACGCCATCACCCACAGCTACTTCAAGAAGGGCGACAAGGTCCTGAACATGAACTACGCCGCTGTGGACCGGGGCCTCCAGTCCGTGGAGGAGATCCGAGTGCCCGACAGCTGGAAGGACCTGCCCGACGAGCCCCTGGAGCAGACTGAGGCCGCAGGTGTGCCGGACTACGTCCGGGACGTGCTGATCCCCGTCAACGCCCAGGCCGGCGACAAGATCCCTGTCAGCAAGTTCCTCAGCTTTGCCGACGGCGTGACGGAGGCGGAGACCTCCAAGTACGAAAAGCGCGGCATCGCCGTGGATGTGCCCCAGTGGCTGCCGGACAACTGCATCGGCTGCAACCAGTGCTCCCTGGTGTGCCCCCACGCCGCCATCCGGCCCTTCCTGTTTACCAAGGAGGAGGCGGAGCAGGCCCCGGCCGGCTGCATCACCCACAAGGCCAACGGCAGGGGGATGGAGAATTACACCTTCCGCATCCAGGTGGATCCCCTGGACTGCCAGGGCTGCGGCAGCTGCGCCGACGTGTGCCCCGCCAGGGAGAAGGCCCTGGTGATGAAGCCGCTGGAGTCCCAGATGCCGGAGCAGGACAACTGGAATCACTGCCTGTCCCTCTCCGAGAAGGCCAATCCTCTGGACAAGTTCACCGTCCGGGGCAGCCAGTTCCAGCGGCCGCTGATGGAGTTTTCCGGTGCCTGCGCCGGCTGCGGCGAGACCCCCTACATGAAGTTGATGACCCAACTGTTCGGCGAGCGGATGTACATCGCCAACGCCACCGGCTGCGCCCAGGCCATGTTCCTCTCCGTACCCTCCATTCCCATGGTGAAGGACTCCGCCGGTCACGGACCGGCCCTGTCCAACTCCCTCTTCGAGAACAACGCCGAATACTCCCTGGGCATGTGCCTGTCCGTGGACCAGCAGCGCAACCAGGTCAAGACCCACGCCAAGGCTGCCCTGGACACTACCTCCGACGCTGCCCTGAAGGCCGCCCTGGAGAGCTGGCTGCAAGACGGCGACGACGGCGACAAGACCCGGGCCGTGTCCGACGCCCTGATCGCCGCCCTGAACCAGACCGCCGACTCCAGCGCCGACGTGCGGTTCCTGCGGGACAACGCCGACCAGCTGGTGAAAAAGACCATGTGGATGTACGGCGGCGACGGCTGGGCCTATGACATCGGCTACGGCGGCTTGGACCACGTGCTGGCCTCCGGCATCGACGTGAACATCCTGGTGGTGGACAACGAGCTGTACGCCAATACCGGCGGCCAAGCCTCCAAGGCCACGCCCATCGGTGCGGTGGCTCAGTTCGCCGCCAGCGGCAAAAAGACCCCCAAGAAGGACCTGGGCATGATTGCCATGAACTACGGCCATGTCTATGTGGCCCAGGTGTCCATGGGCGCCAACCCCGCCCACGTGGTGAAGGCCCTGAAGGAGGCCGAGGCCCACAAGGGCCCGTCCCTCGTCATCGCTTACGCCCCCTGCATCAACCACGGCATCGCCAAGAGCATGAAGGTGAGCCAGGCGGAGCAGAAGCTGGCGGTGGAGTGCGGCTACTGGCCCCTGTTCCGGTACAGCCCTGAGCTGGCGGCGGAGGGGAAGAACCCCTTCCAGCTGGACAGCAAGGCCCCCAACGGCAAGCTGCGGGAGTTCATGATGGGCGAGGTCCGGTTCTCCGGCCTGACCCGCACCTTCCCTCAGATCGCCGAGCAGCTCTTCGCCGAGGCGGAGGAGCAGTGCGCCGCCCGGTACGCCCAGTACGAGAAGCTGGCGGCCCAGAAATAACTTTGCTGAAATCGACACTCCTATAAACGAAAGCGCCCCAGGGCTTTGCCCTGGGGCGCTTTCGTTCCGCCGTCAGCGGGATCCGGCGGCGTGAAAGGTGCGGTTGATGAGGCAGCGGCTGCAGCAGAAATCGATGTGCCGCTCCATGGCGGAGCGAGCCAGCTCCGGCAGCCCCAGGCCGATGGCGGAGCAGATAGCCACGTGCTGGGAGCCCATGACGATCAGATTGTCCTTTTTCTGTTCCGTGGCAACGAACTCGCAGGAGCGGATAGACAGGTAGTGAAGGGTGCCCTGGAGGGTTTCGAACATGTCGATGAGATACTCGTTCTCTGTGGTCAGCACCAGCTGGTGGTGGAACTCCAGGTCGATCTTGGCCCGCTCGGAGGCGGTGGGGGCGGTATCCAGATCCTTCGCAAAGTCCTGCCAGGCGGACTGGAACTGGTCCGCCAGCTTCTGGAGCCTGGGCAGGTCAATCAGAGTCCGCTTCTGTGCGCAGAGGAAGGCCGCCTCTCCTTCGATGGCCCGCCGGGCCACGAACAGGTCCTCCAGGGACTCGCTGCTGAGGTCAAAGACGAAGTAGCTGCGGTATTTGCTGTCGCTGCTGCGGACGGCGGTCACCAGGCCGTTTTCCTCCAGCCGCTCCACCGCCCGGGTCACCGGGGAGGTGCTGACCCCCATCTGCTCCGCCAGCTTGGAGATGTTCAGCTTGCTCCCCGGCGGGATGGCGGAGGAGAAGATGGCCTTCTCCAGCAGTTCATAGACGATGTCGGAGATCTTGGCAAAGGGATTCTTCTCCTGGGCCGCTGTGATGTTCTGTGCGGTGAATTGGCAGCCGTCCCGCTGTCTGGGATCCTGGGGCATAGGGCACCTCACTTCTGAAAAATATCTGTATCCTATCATAGCGGCCGCGGGCGCGAAAATCAAGCCCGGCGCAGAAAACCGCGCCGGACCGGGAGGGGGCTCCTTCAGTCCCGGAGTTCTTCCTCCAGATTGATTTTGCCGTGGACCTGCTCGAACTCCGTGATACAGCGGCGGATCAGGTAAAGAATCTGCCCGCTGCCTGTTCGTCCTTCATATTCCGCGATATAAAACAGCTTGTCATGTGTCTCCTTATCCATGCGAAATCCAAGATGACTGTCCCGTGGCTTTTTCATAGTAAACTCCATTTCAGTAGAATATAAGTTGATTTTAAGTACAAAACGAGTTACTATGTAAAAAGCGTACTAGAATATAGACACAAAATTTAAGGAGGTGTCAGAATGGACGATCTGGAGACGGCGGAGGCATACAGGCGGGAAGCGGAGTTCTATAAGGAGAAAGCGGAGGAGAACATCCGGTACAAGTACCTCTATCTGCGGCTCGGCGGCGAGATGTATGAGGTCCTGGAGATCCTGCGGCGGACACCCTGCGCCTGCGCCCCGCTTCAGGAGGCGGAGAGCCGTCTCCGCCAGATGCTGGAACAGGCGGATGAGGACGACTGCCAGAAGGGTGTATACGATTTCTTCCGCAAAAAGAAAGGCCGTCCACCCGTTGACAAGCTGTAAAAAATCGGCTAGAATACCTCTTACAGTGATGAAGCGGAGCAGTACCCGGGAAGACCGCCCCCAAGAGAGCCTCTGGTCTGGTGGAAAGAGGCGGGCAGGGCCCGGCGAATACACCGCGGAGCTGGCACCCAAACGGCCTTCGGCCCAGTAGGCGTGCTCCGGGAGCGCCCGTTACAGCGCCGCCGTGTGTTCGCACGGCCTGAGGCGTCTGCCCGCGAGGGCGGCGCGAACAGAGGTGGTACCGCGAGAACTTCTCGCCCTCTGTCCCCTGGGGGACAGAGGGCGTTTTTGATACCTGTCCCAGATTTCACAAACGGACAAAAGGAGAGACAAATCATGCAGATCTACGAGGAACTGAAGGCCCGGGGGCTCATCGCCCAGGTGACGGACGAGGAGGAGATCCGGGAGCTGGTGAACAACGGCAAGGCCACGTTCTATATCGGCTTTGACCCCACGGCGGACAGCCTGCACGTGGGCCACTTCATGGCCCTGTGCCTGATGAAGCGGCTGCAGATGGCGGGCAACCGCCCTATCGCCCTGATCGGCGGCGGCACCGGCTATATCGGCGACCCCTCCGGCCGGACGGACATGCGTTCCATGATGACGCCGGAGACCATCCAGCACAACTGCGACTGCTTCAAGAAGCAGATGGAGCGGTTTATCGAGTTCGGCGAGGGCAAGGCCCTGATGCTGAACAACGCCGACTGGCTGCTGAAGCTGAACTATATCGAGCTGCTGCGGGAGGTGGGCGCCTGCTTCTCCGTCAACAACATGCTGCGGGCCGAGTGCTACAAGCAGCGGATGGAAAAGGGCCTGAGCTTCCTGGAATTTAACTATATGATTATGCAGTCCTATGATTTCTACCACATGTTCCAGACGGTGGGCTGCAACATGCAGTTCGGCGGCGACGACCAGTGGAGCAATATGCTGGGCGGCACGGAGCTGATCCGGCGCAAGCTGGGCAAGGACGCCTATGCCATGACCATCACGCTGCTGATGAACTCCGAGGGCAAGAAGATGGGCAAGACCGCCAGCGGCGCCGTGTGGCTGGACCCCAACAAGACCTCTCCCTACGACTTCTACCAGTACTGGCGGAACGTGGGAGATGCCGATGTGCTCAAGTGCATCCGGATGCTGACCTTCCTGCCGCTGGAGCAGATCGACGAGATGGATACCTGGCAGGGCAGTCAGCTGAACACCGCTAAGGAGATCCTGGCCTTCGAGCTGACCAAGCTGGTTCACGGCGAGGAAGAGGCCGCCAAGGCCCAGGAGGCCGCCCGCGCCCTGTTCGGCGGCGGCGGGGACAGCGCCAACATGCCCTGCACCAAGCTCTGCCGGGAGGATTTCACCGCCGAGGGAGAGATCGACATTCTGACCCTGCTGGTAAAGTGCGGCCTGGCTGCCTCCAAGGGCGAGGCCCGGCGGCTGGTGCAGCAGGGCGGCGTCACGGTCTGCGGCCAGAAGGTGGCCGATATTGAGGCCAGGTTCAGCTGCAAGGACTGCTGCGGCGAGGGCGCGGTCATCAAAAAGGGCAAGAAGGTCTATCACAAGGCCGTGCTGGAAGAGCAGTAAGCGGACATTCGGTCAGCCCGCCGGGATATTCCCGGCGGGCTTTTTGTATGTCCCTGTCAGATGGCAGCCTCATCATTCGTTTTATCAGCAGAACGGCGCCGGCAAAGGAGTTGATTGTACGGAACAAATCACATATACCCGCCCGGAAGCGGAGGAACTGGTAGAGCGGTGGTCGGACACCGTGCTGCGGATCGCCTGGACCTGGACGGGCAGCGTCCACGACGCCCAGGACATCTGTCAGACGGTGCTTTTGAAGCTGCTGACCAGTCCCCGCCGCTTTGCGGAGGAGCGGCTGGAGCGGGCCTGGGTGGTCCGGGTGGCCGTCAACTGCTGCAAGGACTGGAAGAAATCCGCCTGGGTCCGGCGGCGCCTGCCGTTGGAGGCGGCGGCCCACGCGGCGGTCCATCTGCCGGAGCCGGGGGAGAGGCCTGTGCTGGCGGCGGTGCAGGCCCTGCCGGAGCGATACCGCCAGGCGGTGTACCTGCGGTATTACGAGGGATACGAGCCGGCGGAGATCGGGACGTTGATGGGCTGCACGGCCAGTCAGGTCAGCACGTATCTCTACCGGGGCAAGGCAAAATTGCGGAACATGCTGGGAGGCGCTTATGGATAGGAATGCTTATCAGAGTGAGTTGGACCAGGTACAGTTCACGGAAGCGGGGAGGTCCGCCCTGACGGACGCCCTGATGGCGGAGCAGGCCGGACCGCCGGTCCAGCACCGGAGCTTGTGGATGAAACGGGGGATGGCGGCGGTACTGGCAGCAGTGCTGTTGGTGGGCACGGCGGCGGCTGTTACTGCGTCGCTATGGGACAGCTTTTTCGGCAGACTGGACCCGGGGGAGCAGGCGGTGGTGGACACCCTCAGCGGCGGCCTGTCGGGTGCGGTCTCCGCAGGCGGAGCCATGATGACACCTATGGCGGCCTTCGGCATGGATGGGGTATTCTACCTGATGCTGGAGATTCAGGCCCCAGAGGGCACGGTCCTGCCACCCTTGGACGGTGAAAATGAAACCTACCAGCTCTTCGGCGATGATATTTTGAACGGCGAGTGGCTTGAGCTGCGGGAGCCGGACGGCGGGGACCCGGCGATCTCTTATTCCACGGAGTTCACTTGGCTGGAGGACCCGGATCCTGCGGACAACACGCTGACAGTGGTACTCTCCATTCTGGCGGACGGAGACCTGGAGGGAAAGGTCCTCCACATACCAGGGCTGTGGAAGCAGACGGATGGGAAGGCCTATACGGAGATCTTCTCCGGCGATTTTGACTTCGTGCTCTCCGGTGGTCTGGCGGAAGATAGCCTGCTGGCGGTGGATGTCGCCGGTGTCACGGCACAGGCGCCCTGCGGCACCTTGACCATGGATCGTCTGAAGGTCTCTCCTCTGGGGCTCCAGTGGAGCTATCACTACGATGAGAACGCCGTCCAGGCCGCGGCGGCAGAAAACGGCAGAGACGCCGTGGCGCTTGTGACGGCTGACAGCGGAGAGGTAGTGGAATTCTCAGATATAGCTATCCCCGACACAGAACTGCTGCTGGTTTTGAAAGATGGGACGCAGGTGGAGGTTGCCAGCAGCTTCAGCAAGGGCGGCAGCGGCTGGATGGAGCAGAGCGGCTTCTTCGCCCGGCCTGTGGATCTGTCTCAAGCGGACTATCTGCTGTGGGGAGAGACGGAGATCCCCCTCCACTGAGCCTGGCATTGCATCATCGGGGCGGCCAGAGGCCGCCCCGGATTTTTTTGACAAATCCTGAACGGCATGATATGATACAACTCCGATTGTCAAGAGAGAAAGGAAACGAATTATGGAATTTGTCAAAAAAAACGCGCTGGGTATCCTGATCTGTCTGGTAATCGCCGTGCCTGCCTGGCTGCTGGGCCAGCGGTTCGAGGTGGTGGGCGGCCCGGTGTTCGCCATCCTCATCGGCATGGTGATCGCCCTGTTCTGGAAGGATCAGAAAAGTGCCAAAAGCGGCATCACCTACACCTCCAAGAAGGTTTTGCAGCTGGCGGTGGTGCTGCTGGGCTTCGGCATGAATCTCTCCAGCGTGTTACAGGTGGGGGGACAGTCACTGCCCATCATCGTCTCCACCATCGCCACCAGCCTGATCGTGGCCTTCGCCCTCTATAAGGCCCTGCACATGGACAGCAACATCTCCACTCTCATCGGCGTGGGCTCCTCTATCTGCGGCGGCAGCGCCATCGCCGCCACTGCCCCGGTCATCGGCGCGGATGACGAGGAGATCGCCCAGGCCATCTCTGTGATCTTCCTGTTCAACGTCATCGCGGCTCTGATCTTCCCCACTCTGGGAGGTGTGCTGGGCCTCTCCAACGAGGGCTTCGGCCTCTTTGCCGGCACCGCGGTGAACGACACCTCCTCCGTCACTGCGGCGGCCGCCGCCTGGGATGGAATGCATCCCGGCGCCAATACCCTGGACACCGCCGCCATCGTGAAGATGACCCGGACCTTGGCCATTATCCCCATCACGCTGGTGCTGGCCCTGCTGAGGACCCGCCGGGAGGGAAAGCAGGGCGGCGCCCAGGTGGACATCAAGAAAATCTTCCCCTGGTTTGTGCTGCTGTTCCTGCTGGCTTCCATCATCACCACGGTTCTGCCCATCCCTGCGGCTGCGGTGAGCTTCCTGAAAAACGCCAGCAAGTTTTTCATCGTCATGGCCATGGCAGCCATCGGTCTGAACACCGACATCGTGAAGCTGGTGAAGACCGGCGGCAAGCCCATCTTCATGGGCTTCTGCTGCTGGGTGGCCATTGCCGGCGTCAGCCTGCTGGTCCAGCACCTGCTGGGGATCTGGTAAAACACCCTGCCTCATCGCCCGTCGCAGCAGGAACTCCCGCCATAGCACCCGGAGCCTGGCAAAAATCTGGAATCCCCTGGGCCTCAAGGGCTGCAACCTGGAGTTGACAAAGTTCCACCCGCCGCGTTCTTGCCAGGTGCGCGGCGGGTGGCTTATCATAAGGGCATCCAAATGAGAAAGCGAGTGTTCTCCGATGACATTTTCCGAGAAATTGACGGGGCTGCGGCGGAAGTCCGGCATGAGCCAGGAGCAGCTGGCAGACCGCCTGGGGGTCACCCGGCAGTCTGTCAGCAAGTGGGAGGGCGGCACTGCCATGCCGGAACTTGTGAAGTTGATCTCCTTGTCAGAGCTGTTCGGCGTGTCCGTGGACTATCTGGTGAAGGACTGGATGGAGGAGCCGGACAATCCATGCGGCGGAAGCGGGGAAATCTCTTCCAAGCAGGCAGACCGGCTGGAAAAAAAGGTGGACGAGCTGACCAATTATGTGAAGGGCAGGGTCTACCGCTACGACAGCAAGACCCGGATCTTCGGCCTGCCCCTGGTGTCTATCCGGTTCGGCTTCGTCCGGAACGGGAAACTGTCCATGGATAACACGGCCAAGGGCATCATCGCCATCGGCAACTGCGCCATCGGCGTGGTGGCCATCGGCATCGTGGGGGTGGGCCTGTTCACCTTCGGCGTGCTGGCCATGGGAATGCTGTCCCTGGGCATCGTGGCGGGGGGATTGGCGGCTTTCGGCGTGGCGGCCCTGGGGTATCTGGCCCTGGGGGTCAGCGCCGTGGGGGTCTATGCCGGCGGCGTGGCGGCCATTGCCGCCAAGATCGCCGTGGCGGTCTCCGCCGTGGCGCCCACCGCCGTGGGGGAGTTCGCCTCCGGCAGCCATGTGCTGCTGTGGGGAGACGGCCTGACGGCCCCGGAGGTCCAGACCTTTCTGCTGGAGCACCACCCGGACCTGTGGCGGCCCCTGCTGCGGCTGCTGACGGAGATCGGCGCCCATATCAAGTAAATCGCTGCCCAGTCTCATGCCGGCGAGCAAACATGGTCAATGTTTGCTCGCCGGCATACGGCTCTTCTCGGCATCAGTGGAGGGGGACAATCTGTGCACCTGTCAAAAGCGCCGGGGGTCCGGCGGTGGGGCATCCTGGGACTTTCCCAGGATCTCCTGCCGGATATATGCAAAGGCCGCGTCCTCGCCCTCATCCCGGAGCTTTAAAAGCATGGTCTCCAAAAGCGCTGCAGTGGCCGGGTGGATCAGCAGCCGCCGGTCCTTGCCCCGGAGATAGAACTGGTAAGGGTCACCGGGATTGAAATCCTTTCCCCGGTAGACCTTGCTGGCGGCCAGACGGTCGCAGAACATCTCCGCCACATATTTTCTCGGCATCTCCACACCTACGATCCCCTCGCCGGTGGGGCTGTAATCCGTCCAATACTCAAAGTGGTGGCGGTTGCGGCCCTTGTGGTGGAGCCAGGAGGCGCTGTATCCATGTTCCTTCCGCTGGGCGTCGTTTGGGCTGTGATCCCCCTGGAAGTATTTCACCCCGGCAAAGAACTCCACAGGGGCGTACTTGGACAGGTCATGGGTCAGGCCCTGCCAGTACAGCCCCAGGCGGAAGCAGTACTTCCGCACCAGTGCCCGGTGGCGGTTTATGGTCCGCAGATGGGCCCAGAAATGCAAGGAGATCACCCCGTTTCCAGTATCTTACGTTCCAGTATAGCACGGCAGGTGCAAAATGACGAGCAAATTTTTTGCATGGAATCCAACCTCCAGCAGACACTAGCCGGGAGGTGTTTTGATGGAGGGAGTTATCTTCTGCTGTCCCCCGGCGTGGAGAAAGCTGCTGCCGCCCGGCGTTCTGGGGGCGGAGCGGGCGGAGGCGCTGGCGGAACAGTATTGGCCACTGCTGGTCCTGACCCGCCGGGGGTGCGGGGAGCTGGGGGATACGGCCGCCCTGTGCCGGGTGCTGCTGGTGCCGGGGGACTGTACCGCGCCGCTGGAGCGCATCACGGCGGAGACGGTGGTCACCTATGGCCTGTCCTCCAGGGACAGTCTCACCCTGTCCAGCCTGGCGGAACCGGTCCTCTGCGTCCAGCGGCAGCTGCCTCGGCCGGGCGGCGGCGTGGTGGAGCCCCAGGAATTTCCCCTGCCGGAACTTCCGGCTCCTGCGGCGGAGCTGCTGCCGCTGCTGGGCCTGCGGCTGTTGCAGCTGCCACAGACAAGTGCCCCCTTTGTGTGGTAGACTAAAAACAAAAAGGGGGGCTGCAACATGGCGTGGCATGAGATTCTGGCGACGGGGATCATTCTGGCGGGCACTGCGTTTTACTGTTGGGCGGCGTACAGCCGGAAGAGCGGACCTACCAGCTGCATCGGCTGTGGCAAGTGCGTGGCGGACGGCGTCTGCATTCTGACAGGAAAGAAGGTCCCGGGGATTTCCGGAGGCAAGGGAAAAAACCTGTGATTTTCCCGTTGACAACCGGGCAGAAACGTTTATAATAATTGTGTCTGAAAACAGCGAAAAGCTATGACAAAGCCAGCTTCGCGAGACCGGCCAAGCGAGAGGGGAGACGGTGCGAGCCCCTTGCCCACGCCGCGGAGCAGCCACTTTGGAGCGGCCTGCGGCGAGCGGGACGGCTCATCCCCGTTAGCGGATGACATGAGATGTCCCCATGGGACAGATCAGGGTGGTACCGTGGAAGTTCTTCCGCCCCTGACGTGCGTCAGGGGCGGTTTTTCTGCTTTAGAAAAGAGGGGATATACTGGTGTTCTTTCAGCGAGCCCAATCTCCGCACCCGTCCCGCCTGGGTGGCATCCAGATTTTTTCCGATTCAGAGGGGAGATTCCTTTTGTTTCCGGTGATCCGCAGCCGGAGCGGGCCTTCGCACATTCTTGCAGCGGTAAAGACCCTGTCCCCGCCGCTGACGGCTCCGGAGCTGGGGACGGCACTGCTGGCTCTGTGGGATCGATGGGAGGGCACTCCCTGCTGGGAGGAACTGCCGCCGGAGCTGACGGCGGTTCCCTTCTGGAAGGGAACCGCCCGGTCTTATCGGGCTTTCTTTCGGGCGCACCGGTTGATTGTCGCGGCGTTCGGACATCCGAACCCGGGAGACATCTCCTTGGCTTACTGGCCCCGGCATCTGGAGAACAACATCTGGGGCGTGGTCAAGGGACAGGTGGAGCTGCAGGTACGGCTGGACAGGGAACTGCCGGATCTGCCCCGGAAGATCGGCATGGCGGCCCGGCAGCTGCTGGCCGCGGCGGAGCTGACGGATCCCACCATGCCGGCGACTGGAAATAACAGGCGGTATTGCTTTTATTTATCATATATTATTGAGAATAAAAAGATATTTTTAGGAGGAAGAACATTTATGGCACATCCCACATACGGACTGAACGAGCTGCGGGAGATGTTTCTCAAATTCTTTGAGACAAAAGAACACCTGCGGCTGCCCAGCTTTTCCCTGATTCCCCAGAACGACGCCAGCCTGCTGCTGATCAACTCCGGCATGGCGCCCATGAAGCCCTGGTTCACCGGGGAGGAGGAGCCCCCCCGCCACCGGGTCTGCACCTGCCAGAAGTGCATCCGCACCGGCGACATCGAGAACATCGGCAAGACCGCCCGCCACGGCACCTACTTCGAGATGCTGGGCAACTTCTCCTTCGGAGACTACTTCAAGCGGGACGCGATCCACTGGGCCTGGGAGTTCCTGACCTCTCCCGAATGGGTGGGTCTGGAGCCGGACCGGCTGTATCCCTCCGTGTTCGCCGGCAACGAGACCACCCCCGCCGACGATGAGGCCTTCGCCATCTGGCGGGACGAAATCGGCATCCCCGAGGATCGGATCTTCAAGTTCGGCAAGGAGGACAACTTCTGGGAGCACGGCTCCGGCCCCTGCGGCCCCTGCTCCGAGATCTACTATGACCGGGGCCCTGAGTGGGGCTGCGGAAAGCCCGGCTGCACCGTGGGCTGCGACTGCGACCGGTATATCGAGGTCTGGAACGTGGTGTTCTCCCAGTTCGACAACGACGGAGAGGGCCACTACACCGAGCTGAAGCAGAAGAACATCGACACTGGCATGGGCCTGGAGCGTTTGGCCTGCGTCAGCCAGAACGTGGCCAGTCTGTTCGACGTGGACACCGTCATGAACATCACCAACAAGGTCAGCGAGATCACCGGCGCCAAGTACGAGCAGAGCGACAAGATCGACGTCTCCCTGCGGGTCATCACCGACCATATCCGCTCCGCCACCTTCATGATCTGTGACGGTGTTCTGCCCAGCAACGAGGGCCGGGGCTATGTGCTGCGCCGCCTGCTGCGCCGGGCCGCCCGGCACGGCAAGCTGCTGGGAGTGAACCATCCCTTCTTATATGAGGTGTGCGACACCGTGGTCCATGAGAACGAGGGCCACTATCCCGAGCTGCGGGAGCGGCAAGCCTATATCACCAAGGTCATCCGCACGGAGGAGGAGAACTTCGCCAAGACCCTGGACGCCGGCATGAAGATCTATGACGATATGCTCTCCGCCCACAAGGCCCAGGGGGAGACCGTGTTCTCCGGCGCTGACGCCTTCAAGCTGTACGACACCTACGGCTTCCCCATCGACCTGACCGTGGAGATGGCGGAGGAGGCCGGCATGACCGTGGACCAGGAGGGCTTCAAGGCTCTGATGGAAGAGCAGAAGGTCCGCGCCCGCAAGGCCCGGGAGGCCCTGGGCGACCTGGGCTGGGCAGGCATCGAGTTCGGCAAGGACATGCCCGCCACGGAGTTCGTAGGCTATGATCGCTCCAGCGAGCAGGGCAGAGTCCTGGCCCTGGTGGCCGACGGGGAACTGCGGGACGAGCTGGCTCAGGGCGTGGAGGGCATCCTGGTGCTGGACCAGACGCCGTTCTATGCCGAGATGGGCGGCCAGGTGGGAGACCACGGCACCATTCAGGGACCCAATGGCACCTTCCAGGTGACGGATGTTCAGAAGAACAAGGGCGGCAAGTTCATGCACTCCGGCAAGGTGGTCTCCGGCACCCTCAGCGTGGGCGAGACCGTCACCGCATCCATCGACGTGGAGCGCCGGAAGGCCATCATGCGAGCTCACAGCGCCACGCACCTGCTGGACGCTGCCCTGAAGAAGGTCCTGGGCGACCATGTGCATCAGGCGGGCTCCCTGGTGGAGCCGGACCGGCTGCGCTTTGACTTTACGCACTTTGAGGCTATCACCCCGGAGCAGCTGGCTCAGATCGACAAGCTGGTGAACGACGCCATCCTGGAGGGCTACCCCGTGGCGACGGAGGTGCTGCCCATCGAGGAGGCCAAAAAGAAGGGCGCCGTGGCCATGTTCGGTGAGAAGTACGGCGATATCGTCCGCGTGGTGGAGATGGGCGACTTCTCCATGGAGTTCTGCGGCGGCACCCATCTGGACAACACCGCCAAGGCCGGTCCCTTCCGCATCAAGTCCGAGGGCTCCGTCGCCTCGGGCGTCCGCCGGATCGAGGCCACGGTGGGCCGACTGAGCCTGGACACCATGAACCGGAATCAGGAGCTGCTGTTCCACGCCGCTCAAGTGCTGAAGACAACACCCGGTGAGCTGGCCGCCAAGGCGGAGCAGCAGGCAGCGGAGATGAAGGAGCTGCGCCATGAGCTGGAGAAGTTCAAGTCCGAGGCGTCCCTGGGCGAGGCCCGACAATTCCTGACCGCCGCCAAGAACGTGGGCGGACTGAAGGTCCTGACCGCTATCCGTAACGGCATGGATGCGAACGCCCTGCGGCAGATGGGCGATTTCCTGCGGGACAAGGCCCCGGATGTTGTGGCAGTGCTGGCTTCTGCCAATGGGGAGAAGATCACCTTCCTGGCAGTCTGCGGTCCCGAGGCGGTGAAGCGCGGCATCAAGGCCGGCGACCTGGTGAAGAGTGTCTGCGCCATCTGCGGCGGCAAGGGCGGCGGCAAGCCTGACAGCGCCATGGGCGGCGGCAGTGACCTGCTGAAGCTGGATGATGCACTGGCCACCGTGGATGATTTTGTGGCGGAAAAGCTGAAGTAAGCTGTAGATGACACCTTCCCCGGGGCCTCGCCGGGCAAAGGCCTGGCGGGAGCAGAGTGGAGTGGGAGAACTTTATGTCAACTCGAGAGGACGTCAAGACGTTTTTCGGCCTGCCTCTGGACTTCTCCATGCTGGAGCTGGAACCGGAGACAGGCGCCGACCCGGTACGGTATTTCTGTACCCCGGAAAATGCCGAGATCATTGGCTGGGGCAGTTGCGGGACGCACTTCGTCCTCCTGCCGGGGGATGAGGCGGTGTACTGCGTGGAACCGGAGATGGCAGAGGAGGGTACCTTTGTGCTGCCGGTGGGGGCGGACTTCCGGGAGTTCCTTTCCCATCTGCTCTACTGCAAATGTACCAGTCCTCTGGCGCAAATCTTCATGCTGGACGCGACCCGGTTCCGGAAGCTTCTGGAGGACAACGATGCCAACACCTGGCCGGGCTGCGAGGAGGACTTCAAGAGCCGGGACGCGTCCCTGGACCTGTTGGCGGAGACATTCCACATCCGGTCCCGGGACCCATTCCAGCGGGTGAAGGAGCTCCAGACGGGCTTTGACCCGTCGGTCCTGAATTTCTCCGACGCGTATTATGACACACTGGGGTTGGAGAAGCCCAAGCGGGGGATGCAGAGGAAGGAAAAGCCCCTGTTTGAATTTCCACCTATCACATTTGATCTTTACCAGGAGGATGATCCATGAAAAAAGTCAAGATCACCGTCTTGAAAACCACCCTGGATGAAGAGCTGGCGGCGGAATACGGCGCTGAAGGGCTGGGCCCCTGCCCCATGCTGCGGGAAGGCCAGGTGTTCTACGCCGACTACGCCAAGCCGGATGGCCTCTGTGACGAGGCCTGGAAGGCTATCTATCAGTATGTGTTCGCCCTGGCCCACGGGGCGGGAGAGGGTCTGTTCTATTACGGCGACTGGATCCGCAGGCCCGGCGTGGCCATCTGCTCCTGCAACGATGGGCTCCGCCCCGTGATTTTCAAGCTGGAGACCACAGAGGAGGAAGCATCCGTCAACTACACACCCGTGCGGTAAAATTATTTACTTTCAGAATATCGCAAGCAAATTCCCTTTACAGAGAAAGGGGGCTGCCATGCTGCTGCCCAAGGACCCCTACATTCTTCTGAGCTTCCTCAACGCCCGCCTCCGGGACCAGTATGCGGACCTGGAGGATCTGTGCGCGTCCCTGGATGCGGACGAGCAGTCCCTGCGGGAGACGCTGGCGGGGGTTGACTATCGCTACGATCCCGTTTATCATCAGTTTATACCGATCACATCAAAGGAGGTTTGAAAATGTCCGATTGCCTATTCTGCAAGATCGTTGCCGGG
This sequence comes from Oscillibacter acetigenes, assembly GCF_025567605.1. Taxonomy (NCBI): domain Bacteria; kingdom Bacillati; phylum Bacillota; class Clostridia; order Eubacteriales; family Oscillospiraceae; genus Oscillibacter; species Oscillibacter acetigenes. The sequence continues at coordinate 40,887 of NZ_JAOQKG010000003.1, forward strand.
GAGATCCCCAGCAGCAAGGTCTACGAGGACGACGTGTGCTACGCCTTCAATGACATTGATCCCCAGGCGCCCACCCACTTCCTGGTGGTACCCAAGGCCCACATCGGCTCTGTGTCTGAGATCACCGCGGACAACAGCACAGTGGTGGCTCATATCTTCGAGGTCATTGCCAAGCTGACAAAGGAAAAGGGGCTGGACAGCTACCGGGTGGTCTCCAACATCGGCGAGCAGGCGGGACAGAGCGTGTTTCATCTGCACTTCCATGTACTGAGCGGCAGAGATATGACGTGGCCTCCGGGCTGATGCCTGGGAGCCACGGCCCCGGCGGGGCCGCACGCGAGAGCGCGTGCAAGCGTTTTGCGAAGCAAAACCTTGGAGCGGGCGGGCTTTGCCTGCCCGCTCAAGTTTTATCCGGGGCCCCCACCGGGCTTGGCCAGGTGGGGAATGCAGGCGGGGCAGAGCGTGTTTCATCTGCACTTCCACGTACTGAGCGGCAGAGATATGACGTGGCCTCCGGGCTGATGCGGCCTTCGAGAGGGGCGGCTGTACCGCTGAGGCAAAATGATTTCAATTTCCTGATTTGCCGTCCGTTGGAGCATAAGAGAGCGCCGCGAGCAAAGCTCGCGGCGCTCTCTTACTGAATTAGAAGGGGGGGGTTACAGCTCACCGCCGGAGAGGACCGGGGTCAGGTCCTCAAAGTTGGAGAAGCTGGGATAAGAGATGCGCACATCATCGCCGGTGGCGTTGACATCCATCTGCATATCCATCTGGAGCTTGGCAGTAATCTGCGCATTTTCGGTCTCCGTGACAGGCAGGCCCAGCACCAGATCCAGGTCGAAGTCCGCGGTGCAGGACTCCAGCTCTCCGTCGGAACCGACGGTGTAGACGTATGTGCAGCTCTGCAGATCTGCGGTGAGGTCCACCGGGCTCTCCATGGCGGCAAGCTCTTCCTGCAAGGCCGTCAGCAGATCCTCCAGAAGGCTGTTCAGGCTGTCATCCATCTTCATGGTGTATACGGTGCGGGAGCCCGTGCGGGAGACGTCGATGGAGTCGATCATGGGCAGCATCATGCTGTTCATCTGGCCGCTGATCTGCAGCATCTCCTGGTAAAACTCCGCGAACCCGTCCATGTTGCCAACCGGATATTTGTACCGGTCTGTGGTTCCGTCCATCTCCTCCTGGATATAGACCCAGCCGTCCTGCATCCACTCCTGAACAGAGACTTGATCCTGCATGGTCACATCGGGGCCGGCGCCTGCCGTGTTGGATTCCATGTTCATGTTCATGGAAATGGCCAGCTGGAGCGGGTCTTTCAGAATCATCTGGATGCGGCCGTTTCCGGAGACGGCCACGGACATGGTTTCGTGGATGGTCTCGGTCCCATCGGAGCCGTCAACGGCAATGTCCATCCCCATATTCATGGTATAGTCCGCGTCGATGCCGGTGGAGGAGGCCTGGCTGGCGGCGGTCAGGGCCCGGTAGGCCTCGATTTTCTCGGTAATGGGCCGGGCGGCCTCGGCGTCAATGGCGCCGCTCTCCACCAGGCTGGCCAGCAGATAGGTGCTGCCGTCCTTGAGATCAGCGCCCAGGGCCTGGTAGGTGACGGCAGCCAGATCGTCCCGCAGGAAGGGGGCGGCGTCCAGCATGGAGAGGTTGAACAGGCCGTGGAGCATGGCGAAGTCCAGCGTGTCTGCGTACAGGAAGTCCACGCCGTCCTCATAGCCTAGTGCCCGCAGCAGGAAGGCGCAATACATTTTTGCGCGCACGGACTGGATGCGCCGAAAGTGGTGGCGGAGGTGCCGTTGGTGATGCCTTGGCTGTACAGCCAGGCGACGGAGGGGGCCGCGGTTTCGCTCACGTCGGTGAAGGGCATGGAGATCTCTCCCGCCTCATAGGCGGCTTTGGCCTCGTCCTCGGCGCCGTAGAGCCGCACCAGCATGATGGCGGCCTCGGAACGGGTAGGGGCGCGGTCCAGCTCAAAGCCGCCGGCGGTGCCCCGGAACACGCCGATGGCGGACAATTCCTCCGCAACGGAGTCGTAGGAAGAGGCGGAGGCGGTCCCGGCCATTGCCGCAGTCAGCAACAAGGTCGCGGCCAGTATGGTCAGAATGCGTTTCATGGTCAACGCTCCTCTCTTTTTTGGTGGAAGAATTTCCACTGATTACTGCTATCTTACGCCGGGCGGAGAGAGCCGTCAAGAGCAGGGAACATGATTTATGGAAAAAGGGCTGGTATTTCCCGCCGGTTCCCGGTATAATGTACCCAAATGGTTTCTCTTTCCCCATTTTTCCAAACAGCTGTGATCGGCTGGGGCGAGGCGGGAAAGCAGAATCATTGGGAGAAAGCGCGTCCGGCCAAAGGGCTGACACGGGGCAACGGAGCAGGTGCCGTGAATCCCGGCGGCCTATGCATGGATCCGGCGGAGAGAGCAAAATTGCGGCTCTTTTGCAGCCTGCCCGCTGTTCTGGGCAGCCGCTGGACGAGCTGTTTGGCAGGATGGAAAAGAGGAGAGACCATGCGCAAGCTGGCCGCGTTCACCGTGTCCTTCGCTCTGGGGATCTGTCTGGCCCAGTATCTGCTGCCGGAGAGGCTTCTTCTGCCCGTGGCGGCAGTTTTCTTTGCCGCGGCCTGCCTCGCCTTGCTGCTGCCGGGACTTTGGCGGAAGCGGGTGTTGCTGGTGGGCACGGGGCTGGCCCTGGCCCTGGGGTGGAACTGGCTGTACAGCTATGCTGTACGGGCGCCTCTTGCGGCCCTGTCCGGCAGCGAGGGCACCGCTTCCATGACTCTTTTGGAGTACGCCGTCCCCACGGACTACGGCGCCAAGGTGACAGTGAAGCTGGAGGGGGTTCCCCTGGGCAAGGTGGTCTGCTACGGCGGGGCGGACCTGCTGGACCTGGAGCCGGGCCAGACGGTGGCGGCACAGGTGAAATTTCAGGATTCCGCCCGGCTTCGGGAGGATACCATTACCAACTTCACCGCTCAGGGAGTGTTCCTGCTGGCCTACCAGCGGGGAGACGAGGCCGTCTACGGTGAGGGATCCGCCGGCTCGCCACGGTGGTGGCCCGCCCATGCGGCCCGGGCCATGCAGAACCGGGTGACGGCGCTGTTTGACGGAGATGAGGCCGCGTTCCTCAGCGCCATCCTCACCGGGGACACGTCCGGATTGTCGGAAGAAGCCCGGTCCGACCTGTCGGAGGCGGGACTCAGCCACATCCTGGCCGTGTCCGGGTTGCACTGCGGCTTTCTGATGACGCTGATTCTGCTGCTCACAGGACGGCACCGGCACCGTCTGGCGGCGGCGCTGGCGCTGCCCGTCCTGATGTTCTATACGCTGTTGACCGGGGCCAGTCCCTCGGTGGTCCGGGCCTGCATCATGGTGGTGTTCGTGCTGGCGGCACCCCTGTTTCAGCGGGACAGCGACCCGCCCACCACGCTGTCCGCCGCCCTGTTTTTGATCCTGCTGGCGAACCCCTTTGCGGCGGCCTCCATCAGTCTGCAGCTGTCCTTCGGAGCCATGGCGGGGCTTCTCTGGCTGACGCCGAAGCTCCAGGACCTGCTGTTGGGGGAGAGACCGAGTGGGAAGGTCTGCCGACTGCTGGTTTCCAGCCTGTCGGCCACCGTGGGGGCCATGGCATTCACGGTGCCCTTGTGCGCTGTCTACTTCGGGTCGCTGGTACTGATCTCTCCGGTAAGCAACCTGCTGTGCCTGACAGCCTCCAGCCTTGTGTTCACGCTGGGGCTTGGGGCAGTCCTGGCGAGCTTCCTCTGGGTGCCTCTGGGGACGGTGATCGGCTTCGTGCCGGCTTTGCTGACCCGGTATATCCTCTGGATATCCGGGGTTCTGGCGTCTGTCCCCCACCACGCCCTGTACTTCACCAACCCGTATCTGAAATACTGGCTGGTATTTCTGTATGTCCTCTTCGCCGCGGCCTTTTTCCTGCGGCCCAAGGCCCGGCGGAAGTATGCCGTGGCCGGTGTGCTGGCGGCGGTATCCCTGGCGGTGACGGTGCGGCTGGGCGCGCCCCACTACACCCGGGGCGGCCTGGACGCCTATGTGCTGGACGTGGGGCAGGGGGAGAGCGTGCTGCTGACCTCCGGCGGGAAATTTGCCCTGGTGGACTGCGGCAGCCGCAACAGCTGGTACGACGCCGGCGGCATCGCGGCGGATCACCTGGCCACCATGGGCTGTGGGACGCTGGACTATCTGATTCTGACCCACTACGACTACGATCACATCTCCGGCGTGGCGGAGCTGCTGGCAAGAGCGCGGGTGGACACTCTGCTCCTGCCGGACGTGTCCGACGATGCAGGGGCGCGGTTCCGGGTGGAGCTGGCCGCCCGGAACCACGGCGTGGACATTCAATACGTGGAGGCGGAGACGGTTTACACCCTGGGGGAGAGCAGCCTCACCATCTACCCGCCGGGGGACGTGGAGGGCGACAACGAACAGGGGCTGGCCGTCCTGTGCACCTATGGCGACTACGACCTGCTGATTACCGGGGACCGGAACATGGCGGCGGAGCGGCAGCTGATCGCCGACCATGATCTGCCCGACATCGAGGCCCTGGTAGTAGGCCACCACGGCTCCAAATCCTCCACCTCGAAGGAGTTGCTGGAGGCCCTGACGCCGGAGACGGGCATCATCAGCGTGGGGGACAACAGCTACGGCCACCCCACGGAGGACGCCCTCCGCCGCCTGGTGCTGGCAGACGTGGAGATCTACCGGACGGACAAGCAGGGTACCGTCCATCTATCTGTGAATTGAGGAGACACCATGGCATACGCGAAAAAGACATCCAAGGCCAACGAGGCCTTTCAGAAACTGAAAAACGACCTGGCCGCGGGAACGGCGGGGAACGCCTACATCTTCTACGGGGAGGAGACGTATCTCCGGGAGTACTATCTCAAAGAGCTGCGGAAGAAGCTGGTCCCCGCCGGGTTTGAGGAGTTCAACTACCACACCCTGGAGGGGAAGGACCTGACGGTCCAGACCCTGGCAGAGACGGCGGAGGCCATGCCCATGATGGCGGAGCGGACGCTGATCGTGGTGTCGGACTTCGACCTGTTCAAGCTGAACGAGGAGCAGCGGGAAAAGCTGATCGCCTTTTTGGAGGATGTGCCGCCCTACTGCTGCGTGGTGTTCCTCTACGACACGGTGGAATACAAGCCCAACCGCACCATGAAGAAGCTGTACAAGGCCGTCACCGACCACGTGGAAGCGGTGGAGTTCCGTCCGGCGGACAACAGCGACCTGGTGGTGTGGATCGCCCGGCGGTTCAAGGCCCTGGGGAAGGAGATCGACCGTCAGACGGCGGAGTACCTGATCTTCACCTGCGGCGGTCTGATGACGGGGCTGGTGCCGGAGATCGCAAAGATCGGCGCCTACGCCAAAGGCAGGGCCATCACCCAGAAGGACATCGACGCTGTGGCGGATCCGGTGCTGTCGGCGGAGGTGTTCCGCCTGTCCGACGCGGTGCTCCAGGGGAATTACGACGGGGCGGCCCGCATCCTGGGGGATCTGCTGAAAATGCAGACAGAGCCCATCATGATCCTGGCGGCTTTGGGCAGCCAGCTCCGGCGCATCTATACCGCCCGGATGGCCATTGACAGCGGCAAGGACAAGTACTGGCTCATGGAGCTGTGGGAGATGAAGAGCGACTATCCGGCCAAACTCCTGCTCTCCGCCGCCAAAAAGACCACGGCCGCCTGGTGCGCCGACGCGGTGCAGATGTGCCAGGTGCTGGACCGGCGGATGAAGAGCGAGAAGGGCGTGGACGCCGTGGGCGAGCTGAAGCTGCTGCTGGTGCGTCTGGGGGCGCAGCGGCGATGAAGAAAGCGATCCGAGAGGTCATTGTGGTAGAGGGCCGCTACGACAAAAACGCCCTCAGTCAGGTGGTGGACGCTACCATCATCACACTGGGCGGCTTCGCCGTGTTCAACGACCGGGAGAAGCTGGCCTTTCTCCGCCGCCTGGCGGAGCAGAGGGGGCTCATCGTGCTGACGGACAGCGATGGGGCAGGGTTCGTCATCCGGAACTATCTGAAGGGTGCTCTCCCACGGGATCGGGTGAAGCAGGCATATATCCCGGACATCCCAGGCAAGGAGCGCCGCAAGCGGACCCCCGGCAAAGAGGGCAAGCTGGGCGTGGAGGGTATGAGGCCCGCCGTGCTGCTGGAGGCCCTGCGCCGGGCGGGCGCCACCTTCGCCGACGAGGGGGCGGCGGAGTGTCCGGGAGACCCTATCACCAAGGCGGATCTGTTCGCCCTGGGCCTCACCGGCGGAACCGACAGCGCCGCGAAGCGCCGGGCGCTGCTGAAGCAGCTGGATCTGCCGGAGCACCTGACGCCCAACGGCATGTTAGAGGCGTTGAACCTGTTATACAGCCGGGAGGAGTTCCTTTCCCGAATGGTGAAAACTCAGTAAAAAGCGGGAGGAAGCCGGGCCATCGACAGGGTTCGACAGCATTCCCCCAAACGGCAGTGCTACAATTTTTTTGTTCGTGTGTGACAACAGACAGAAGGAGGAAATCGAGGTGCGGGCCTTCCTGGTAGGAAGAAGGCCGTGCCGCGGCGTACCGGTGGACTACTTTCTGCTGGTGGAGGAGTGGGACGCCCTCTGGGAGTGCTACGGCATCCGCGTGGAGAGCGGCGGGGAGCGGACGGAGATCCCAGGGATCACCGCCTCGCAGTCTGGGATCCTGTCGCTGCTGTCCAAGCTGATGCGGGGGAGCGTGACGCCCGTCGCGGCGCGGGATGTGGTGGAGGACTGGTTGCTGGAATAGCGTGCAGTCCGGCCGTAAAAAGGAGTCCGGAGAGGATGCAGGGTGTGCATTCTCTCCGGACTCTTTTTACAAATTTCAGGGCGCTTTTGCCAACGCCGCCAGAACGGCGGACAGGAGCGGGCACAGGACCAGTCCCGCCGCCAGCAGCCGTCCCCGGCGGGAAGCGAACGTCACGCCCTTCCGTCCCGTCCGTTCCGCCAGCAGCCCCATGGGGAGGGACAGCAGATAGATGCATCCCCAGAAGGCCCAGCCGTAGTGCCCGTGTCCCATGGCCGCTCCCGCCGGGTGGGGCCCCAGAACCAGCCCCATCAAAAATCCGATGAGAAAATAGGCGCAGGTGGTGCAGGAGAGCCGGTACCGCCCCAGCAGCGCCGTCAGGGCGGAGAGGGCCATGGCCCACCAGAAGAGACCGCTGCTGAGGAGCCAGCCGTAGAGATAGCTCTCCCCGCCGCTGGGCCGCTCCCACAGCAGCCAGCCCAGCAGGGAGCTGTCCTCCAGGGGGCACCAGAGGATGCGGCCCAGCAGGTAAAAGACAAGATACCCCGCAGTCACCGCCAGAGCCGCCAGGACCCGGGGACGCCGGCGGCTCCGGGACCACAGGGGTGGAGGTGCCTCTGCCGCCGGAGCGTCCGCCCCCTCTGATGGGAGCAGCAGGTCCACCGTGGTGCCGAAGAGCTCCGCCAGGCGGAAGAGGTTCTCCGTGCTGGGGGCGCTCTGGCCGGACTCCCATTTGGTAACCGCCTGGCGGCTGACATCCATCCGGCGGGCCAGAGCCTCCTGGGACAAGCCTGCCCGCCGGCGGTGTTCCCTGATCCGCTGACCCAGCGTGGTCATGGACACACCTCCTTTCAGACTTTATGCTACCAGAATTCAACTCCTTTGACCACCAACTATCCGGCAACAATCGGTTGCGGCGGCGGAAAAGGGCAGCTTTACCGCTTCAGCAGCCGCCGTAGAGAAGCGGCGTCCAGCAGGTTCACCGTCTGGAAGGCACCGCCGTAAAACACGGCGTAGTTGTTGAACACGCAGGGAAGGGCCTTGGCCTTCTCCAATGTGTCCACAGGCACCAGAGAATACGGAGCCCCGGCCTCTCCACACACCTGCCGGATGATCTCCAGGCTGTTGGCCACATAGGGGCACTGGTCACTGTAATAGACCGTCAGCGCCTTTTCACCGATGGTCCCCGCCCTGGCTTGGTCCGTAAAGCGGGGGAGGGTACCGTCGAAGGATCGGGCCAGCAGGGTGTAGCCATAGCCCGTTTCATCCACCGTCTCAAAGCCGTACTTCCGGGCGAAGGACTGGTCGGAGAGCCAGGCCTTCTGTTTTTCCGCCCCCAGCATGCAGATGCCGGATTTTCCCCGGTCCCGGGCGTCCGCCAGGCAGTGCTCCATCAGCGCCCGGCCGTACCCCTTGCCCTTGTATGCACCGGCCACCCAGAGGCAGTAGAGGTACAGATAGTTGTCCCCCTCTACAGGGACCCAGGCGGTCTCCAAAGGGGCGTACTCGATAAAGACCTTTTCCTTGACATCCAGTTTCCGGAAGACGTGCCCCTCCGGCAGGCGGTCCACCAGCCATCGGCGTTTAGCCTCCACGCCGGGGTGGGGCTTTTTGCTGCGGATGATGCAGCACAGGTGCTGATCGGCGATGTTTTCCGCCGTCAGATCGATGAATCCCGGTTCCATACAGACGCTCTCTTTCCGCCGGAGACGCCGGCCTTTTTTTCGTATCGTACCAGATCCGGCGGAAGAACGCAACTGTCCTGCCGGTTCGCCAAAGGCGCTGCCAGCGGCAGGTTTATCTTAATGATACGGTGCCGGCGCATCCCGCTTTTGGGCATTGAGGACAGGTCAATCTCCGTTTTGTGAATATGTGATCGCTTTTGACATATTCCCGCATACAGACAAGTTTTTGCTGTCCCCATGCCGCCAATGGCCGTCTAAAACAACGTATTGCATTTCCCCGTCAGATTTTGTATAATAAATATCCTAACGTGTACGCATACCAACGATACACTGCGCGAGAGGGAGGAATGACAGCGCATGGCAGAGGAGATCAAGCTGACGCAGGACGAGGCGCCGGAGAGCCGGAACTTTATCCACGCTTTCATCGAGGAGGACATCGGCCCCGGCGGCCAGTTCGAGGGGATGACCGTCCACACCCGGTTCCCGCCGGAGCCCAACGGCTACCTGCACATCGGGCACTGCAAGGCGCTGACCATCGACTTCGGCACGGCGGAGAAGTTCGGCGGCCTGTGCAACCTGCGGATGGATGACACGAACCCCACCAAGGAGGACGAGGAATTCGTAGACGCCATTCAGCAGGACATTCACTGGCTGGGCTTTGACTGGGGCGACCGGTTCTTCTACGGCTCGGATTACTTTGACGAGGATTATCGTCAGGCGGTGGGCCTCATCAAGAAGGGCCTGGCTTATGTCTGCGAGCTGACGCCGGAGCAGTTCAAGGAGTACCGGGGAGATACCACCACTCCGGCCCGCTCCCCCTGGCGGGACCGGCCCATCGAGGAGAGCCTGGACCTGTTCGAGCGGATGAAGAACGGCGAGTTCCCGGAGGGCAAGTACACCCTGCGGGCCAAGATCGACCTGGCCAGCGGCAACTTCAATATGCGGGACCCGGTGCTCTACCGGATCAACTACCTGCCCCATCACCGACAGGGGAACAAGTGGTGCATCTATCCCATGTACGACTTCGCCCACCCCATTCAGGACGCGCTGGAGGGCATCACCCACTCCCTCTGCTCCCTGGAGTTTGAAAACCACCGCCCCCTATACAACTGGGTGGTAGAGCACTGTGACCTGCCCAGCCATCCCCGGCAGATCGAGTTCGCCCGCCTGGGCATCGACCACACGGTGCTCTCCAAGCGCAAGCTCCGCAAGCTGGTGGAGGAGGGGAGGGTCTCCGGCTGGGACGATCCCCGGATGCCCACGCTCTGCGGCCTGCGCCGCCGGGGCTATACGCCCCGGTCTATCCGGAACTTCTGTGAGCGCATCGGTGTGGCAAAGTCTGCCAACGTGGTGGAATACGGCTTCCTGGAGCACTGCCTGCGGGAGGACCTGAACGAGACCGCCCAGCGGACCATGGCGGTGATCCGGCCCATCAGGCTGACCATCACCAACTATCCGGAGGGGAAAAGTGAGACTGTTACCGTGGAGAACAACCCCCTGGACCCCGCCGCCGGCACCCGGGAGATCGCCTTCTCCCGCAACCTCTGGATCGAGTCCGACGATTTCCTGGAGACCCCGGTGCCCAAGTACAAGCGGCTCTACCCCAATGGACCGGAGTGCCGCCTGAAAGGGGCCTATCTCATCCGCTGCACCGGCTGCGTGAAGGACGAGAACGGCAGCGTCACCGAGGTGCTGGCGGAGTACGACCCGGAGAGCCGGGGCGGCGACCCCGCTGACGGCCGGAAGGTGAGGGGTGCCACCATCCATTGGGTGGATGCCGCCACCGCCATCGACGCGGAGGTGCGGCTGTACGACAACCTGTTCACCGACGCGGACCCGGACGCGGCCGACAAGAACTTCCTGGAGTGCCTGAACCCCAACTCCCTGGAGGTCCTCACCGGCTGCAAGGTGGAGCCTTCCCTGGCGGATGCCGCAGCTCCCGCCAGCTTCCAGTTCATGCGCCTGGGCTACTTCTGCCTGGACAGCAAGGACTCCAAGCCCGGCCATCTGGTGTTCAACCGATCTGTGAGCTTGAAGGACAGCTTCAAGAAATAAGCATACAAAAAGACCGCCGAAGGGCGGTCTTTTTGTATGCGCTTCTCACAGCGGGATCTCCCGGTCCAGCTTGTAGAAGGTGAAGGACCCGTTCCCCAGCAGCGTCCCCGCCTGATCCCGGATCTCCACCTCGTAAAAGCAGAGAGTTCGGCCGGGCTTGGTCTCCCGGGCCTCTGCCACCAGATGGTCCCCCAGCTTGGCGCTGCGGAGAAAGTTGTAGGAGGCGTTCACCGTCACGGCATAATATCCGTGGGAGGCCATGGCGGAGCCGCAGGCCGTGTCTGCCAGGGAGAAGTAGCAGCCCCCGTGGGCAACCCCCACAGGGTTGGCGTCCTCCGCCGTGATGTCCTTTACCGCCCGGGCGTAGCCGGGGCCGATCTCCTCCACAAAGATCCCCAGCCGCTGGGCGAAGGGGTTGGAGCTGTTCCGGGTGTCTCTGAGCTTTTTGTAGTCCATGTGTGCGGTCTCCTCGTTTTTGATGACTTGCTTTCAGCTTACTCCGAACTTGTGAAAAGGTCAATTTTTTTCCTCCTTTTTCAGCGGAAATTCAGAAATCCATGATAGACTGCCTCCATCTTGACGGAAAGGATTTGCTGCAATGAAACGAATTGCTTCTCTCTTGCTGGGGCTGGCGATGGCTGCGGCCGCGCTTTCTGGCTGCGGCGCGCAGGGCCGCGAGACGGCCGCGCAGGAATTTCCGGACGCTGTTTCCATCGTCCTCTCGGATGACGGCATTATTGTGGACGGGAAGGCGGTCTCCACAGACGAGTCAGCCGCCGTCCACACGGCCCATGACATTGTCTGCTATGAATCCGGCCGCGACTTCACCTACGGCGAGGGCACGGAGGCCGACGAGCATACCGCCGAAGAGGCGGAGGCCCACACGGTGGTCCACATCACACAACCCGGCACCTACGCCCTCAGCGGCATCCTGTCCGCAGGGCAGATCGCTGTGGACCTGGGGGAGGACGCGGAGGACGACCCGGCGGCAGTGGTGACGCTGATCCTGAACGGCGTGGACATCACCTGCACTGTGGCCCCGGCGGTGATTTTCTATAACGTCTATGAGTGCGGCAGCACAGACGAGGACACCGCCTCGGAGACCGTGGACACCTCCGCCGCCGGTGCCAACGTGCTGATTGCTGACGGTACTATCAACAACGTCACCGGCTCCTATGTGGCCCGGATCTACGACCCGGACAGCGTGGTGCTCAGCGAGGACGGAATGACCGTGGAGGACAGCGAGAAGCTCCACAAATACGACGGCGCATTTTACTCCAAGATGTCCATGAATGTGGACGGGGGTGAGGCCGGCACTGGTGTGCTGAACATCACCGCCGACAATGAGGGGCTGGACACGGAGCTGCACCTCACCATCAACGGCGGCACCATCAACATCACCTCCGGCAATGACGGCATCAACACCAATGAGGACAATGTATCCGTCACCACTGTCAACGGCGGTTCCGTGAACATTCAGGTCACCGGCGAGACCGGCGAAGGCGACGGCATCGACTCCAACGGCTGGCTGGTAATCAACGGCGGCGCTGTCACCGCCGCGGCCTGCTCCGACAGCGGGGACGCGGGTATCGACGCCACCATGGGCATCACCATCAACGGCGGCACAGTAGCGGCCTCCGGCAATATGTATGACCAAATCGACGGCGGGGCCCAGAACTATGTGGTGCTCTCCTTTGCATCCCGGCAGAACGGCGGCCAGACCTATACCCTGCAAAACGCCGACGGGGAGACTGTGGGCACCTGGACGCCGGCAAACGACTTCACCTGTCTGGTGGTGTCCTCCCCGGACCTGACGGCAGGGGACTACACCCTGTGGCAGGGAGACACCCAACTGGCCGGCACCATGTCCGACGGCGTGGGCAGCCCCGGCGGCGGTCGGCACATGGGCGGTGAGGCGCCTCCCGCGGACTTGGATCCCTGGCAGGCGCCGGAGGGCGAGGTGCCGGAGAACGCTGGCAGTGAAGTTCCGGACGATCCCCCTGAGCGCCCGGATGGGGAAATGGAGCCTGACGGTAGGGAATCTCCCGCAGGCGGCCGCGGCCCCGGCGGAGGAGAGGGCGGCCAGAGCGCCGCGGGCCTGTCCAAGACATTCACTTTGTCGGATGGCGGGAGCTTCTTTAACGGGCTCTCACCGACGGAGACAACAGAAGCCTCTGAGACGTAAAGACAGCGGGGCCGGTTTCCCGGCCCCGCCTGCTCATATATTTTTTTTGATGGTGTTGATGGCGCCCTTCTCCAGCCGGCTCACCTGAGCCTGGGAGATGCCGACCTCCGCGCTGACCTCCATCTGGGTCTTTCCCTCGTAGAACCGCAGGGAGAGGATGCGCCGCTCCCGGTCATCCAGCCGCTTCATGGCCTCTTTCAGGGCGATGCGGTCCGTCCAGGCCTCGTCGGTGTTCCGGGTGTCGCTGACCTGGTCCATGACGCAGATGGCGTCGCCGCCGTCGGAGTATACCGGCTCGTACAGCGACACGGGATCCACGATGGCGTCCATGGCGAAGACCACTTCCTCCCGGGGGATGCCCAGCTCCTGGGCGATCTGTTCCACCGTGGGCTCCCGCTGGTTTTCCGCCAGGTACTTGTCCCGGACCTGCAGGACTTTATAGGCCGTGTCCCGCATGGAGCGGGACACCCGGATGGCGCTGTTGTCCCGGAGATATCGGCGGATCTCGCCGATGATCATGGGCACGCCGTAGGTGGAAAACCGCACCGGCTGATTGATGTCAAAGTTATCGATGGCCTTGATGAGCCCCACGCAGCCCACCTGAAACAGGTCGTCGGCGTTCTCGCCCCGGCCGGCGAAGCGCTGGATGACGGAGAGCACCAGCCGCAGATTTCCCTCGATCAGTTCCCGGCGGGCCTCCTGGTCCCCGGCCTTGGTACGGCGCAGGAGTTCCATGGTCTCCTCGTTTTTCAACACCTTCAGCTTTGCCGTGTTGACGCCCGCGATCTCCACCTTGCCCTGCATGGCTGTGCCCCCTCAAACCCTGAAACTTCATGAGTTCAGTATGGCCGGAGGGCTTTTTTCCTATACTGGAAGCTTTTGTCGCTTTCTGCCCGTCTGCACAAAACAGTGTTGGGACATTCCGTCCACTGCATAGTCTCAAGGCAGGGGGTGAGCGCGGTGCAGTGCAGGATCCGGGATTTCCGGTGCAAGGAGGTCATCAACGTCTGCGACGGCTGCCGCCTGGGCTACGTGTCGGACCTGGACGTGCGGGTGCCGGAGGGGCAGGTGGTAGCCATCATCGTCTACGGCCCGGGCCGCTTTTTCGGCCTGTTCGGCAGGGGGGAGGAGTTCTACATCCCCTGGGAGTGCATCCAGCGGATCGGAGACGACATCATCCTCATCGACAAGCCCTTTCAGCGGCGGGATCCCCGCCTGGAGCGGAAGCGGCGCAAGCGTTGCTGACAAATGCCCCCGCGGCTTTCACCGCGGGGGCATTTGCGTATGCCGGCGGAGCGGTCACGGCTCCTCCGGATAGGGGATCTTCAGCGTCATGCCGTCGTGCCAGACACCGGCGCTGCGGGAGATGGACAGATACTGCCCCTCGGTAAAGCCGATGGTCTCCCCGTCGTGGAAGGTGACATCCTCCTCCAATACATAGCTGGCCAGATCCAACAGGAAGCTGTGCAGGTCACCCGGGGCAGCCTGGGTGTCCAGAACCTCTATCTCCTCCTTGCCGAAGGCCGCAAGGCCGTCAGTGTAGCCGCACAGGCCCTCTTCCCGGCGGTAGAGGCCCATCCACACCAGATCCAGCAGGGGCAGCTCCCCGTCCTCCATGGGTTGAGACGCGTTAAGATAGAACTCCGGCTGGTACACGGTGCCGTTGGCGTAGACACCCAGCGTTCCGCGCTGGCGGCAGGCGGCACACACCAGCTTCACCTGGAGTATGGCCGCCTCTCGGACGGATTCCTCCCGGGGCAGGACGGTCACCAACAGCTGGCCCCGGTGGCGGGCAGCAGATTCCGCTGCCTCCGGCCACAGGTAGTTGTGGGCGGCGTTTTCCTCCGCCTCGCCGTGGGGCACAGGGAATGGGTATAGGCAGACCGCCGCCAGCATTCCACTGACCTCAAAGGTCAGGGTGCTGCCGCCGTCTTCAGATTCCTCCGCCTCTGTGAGGCAGGGGATGCCGTACAGATCCCGCAGATCCCGGCGGAACTGGTCCGGGTCCCAGGCAGGCGCTTCCAGTAGGACAAAGGCCAGGAAGGCGCCGCCCTCCGGCCGGGTCAGGGCGGGCTGCCGGTCCTCGCTGCAAAGGGAGAAATCCCTGTCGAACAGGACCATCTGCTGGTCCTGCCCCCGGATGTAACACAGGCGCATCGTCCGGTCCGGATGGACCGCGAACCATTCCAGGGATAGTCCCTCCGTTCCCAGCCCCGCCTGGGCGGCCAGGAAGGTTCGGCCCCGGCGGTCCAGCTCCGGCAGCCGGCGCACAAACTCACGGACCCAGGAGAGGGGAAACTTGGACAGCGCCGCCTCGTTCATGAAGAAACGCCCCAGCAGGCTGCCGTTCTGATAGGGCAGCCGGAAAGTGCAGTAGGGGGCGTCCGCCTCCCACTCCGTGGGGGAGAGGGCGGTCTTGATGGCGGCGAGGTTCTCCGGATCGCAGCAGATCCCGGCGATGGACAGCCGCTTTTCCGCCTCGTTTTCGTCTCCGCCGGCCTGCAGAACCGCGTCGCACTCCGGATCGATCCAGTGGAACTCCATCTCCTCCAGAGTCCGGCCCTCCTGGATCTCCCGACGGAGGGTGGTGAACTCGTAGTCCCCAGGCACCAGAGCCAGCCCCCGGTCCACCGCCTCCAGAGCACCGGACGCATCGCCGAAGTGAGCCCGGAGCTTGGCGGTCTCCAGCCAGCCCCAGGGATACTCCGGGTCCAGGGACACGCCGGTCTCCGCATAATGCCGGGCCTCCTCCAAGCGGCCGCAGTACATCAGGGCGCAGGCGTAGCGATAGTACCAGATCCCGCTCCCGGCCGCCTCCGCCGCCGGTTCCGAGGCGGGCATCCACTGGGCAGCTTTATAATAGTAGTCATAGTCGTCGATGTTGTTGCAGGCATAGGCGTACCACAGGGCAAGATCCAGATCGCCCCGGGCCTGCTCCTCCGTGAACTCTCCCTGACGCACACCGTCCCGGACCCGCTGGTCTAGGTAGTCCAGCATTTTGTAAAAGTAGCCGGAGACGTCTCCGCACAGTTCCTCCAGTGCCGCCACATCCTCCGCCATCAGGACCGGCGGAACCTTTTCACCGGGAACCGTTCCACCCGGAGATGATTTCTGCTTTTCAGTGTCCATCCATGTGCTCCTTTCTGATCTGCCGCGTTTTTATATAAACTGAAAATGGGATTTTGGTCATTATAGCAGACAGACAGGCGCGGCGCAACAACAAATGGGGGGCTGCTGGGGAACTCGGACAAATTCGGACAAAACCGGGAATTTTACACGGCTTTTGGGAAAAAATACTTGCATTGCACACTGGATTGTGATACTATATTTCAGCATTCCGCACGGTGCGTCGACTTTCTGTCTGTGCCCGGGGCCCAAAACGGCCGGGTTGGCAGGGGGGATGAAACCGCCGGAGGACCAACTAAATTGAAATTGGAGGAACACACAACTATGGCAAATTCTAGCGTCGTATCCATGAAGGCCCTGCTGGAGGCGGGCGTCCACTTCGGTCACCAGACCCGCCGTTGGAACCCCAAGATGGCTCCCTATATCTACACGGAGCGCAACGGCATCTATATCGTGGACCTGCAGAAGACCGTCCGCAAGCTGGAGGAGGCATACAGCTTCGTCCGTCAGCTGTCTGAGAGCGGCCAGTCCCTGCTGTTCGTGGGCACCAAGAAGCAGGCGCAGGAGGCCATCCGCGAGGAGGCCACCCGTTGCGGCCAGTTCTATGTGAATGCCCGGTGGCTGGGCGGCATGATGACCAACTTCAAGACCATGCGCACCCGTGTGGACCGGCTGAACCAGCTGAAGACCATGCAGGAGGACGGCACCTTCGACATGCTGCCCAAGAAGGAAGTCATGAAGCACCTGGGCGAGATCGCCAAGCTGGAGAAGTACCTGGGCGGCGTGAAGGAAATGAAGAAGCTGCCCGGCGCCCTGTTCATCGTGGACACCCGCAAGGAGCGCAACGCCATCGCCGAGGCCCACAAGCTGGGTATTCCCGTGGTGGCCATCGCCGATACCAACTGCGATCCCGATGAGATCGATTATGTGATCCCCGGCAACGACGACGCCATCCGCGCCATCAAGCTGATCTCCTCCATCATGGCCAACGCCGTGCTGGAGGGCAAGCAGGGTGAGCAGACCGCTGAGGCCGCCTCTGAAGAGGCTGCTGCCGACGCTGAGTAATCTGCGCCTGCATTTGCGCGTATATACCAAAACTGTTTGGAGGAATTCAAAATGGCTTTTACCGCAGCTGATGTAAAGAACCTGCGCGAGATGACCGGCGTGGGCATGATGGATTGCAAGAAGGCGCTGACCGCCTCCGACGGCGATATGGACAAGGCCGTGGAGTGGCTGCGCGAGAAGGGCATGGCCGCCTCCGCCAAGAAGGCCGGCCGCATTGCCGCCGAGGGTATGGCCTATGCCGCCGTCATCGACGGCGTGGGCGTGGTGGTCGAGGTCAACGCCGAGACCGACTTCGTGGGCAAGAACGAGAAGTTCGTGGACTTCGTCAAGGGCGTGGCCGCCACTGTGGCCAAGGAGGCTCCCGCCGACCTGGACGCGCTGATGGAGTGCAAGTACGTCGGCACCGACCTGACCGTCACCCAGCAGCAGCAGGAGATGGTGCTGGTGATCGGCGAGAACATCAAGGTCCGCCGCTTCGCCCGCTTCGCCGAGAACGTCTCCGTGCCCTATGTGCACGCCGGCGGCAAGATCGGTGTGCTGGTGAACCTGGAGTCCGACCTGCCCGCTGAGAAGGTGGAGGAGATCGGCAAGGACGTGGCCATGCAGATTGCCGCTCTGAACCCCCGCTTCTGGGACAAGTCTCAGGTGGGCCAGGACGTCCTGGACGAGGAGAAGAAGATCATGATGGTCCAGATGGAGAACGATCCCAAGATGGCCTCCAAGCCCGAGGCCGTGCGGGAGAAGATCGTCATGGGCAAGCTGAACAAGTTCTACTCCGAGAACTGCCTGCTGCAGCAGGAGTTCGTGAAGGACAACTCCATGAGCGTGGAGCAGTATATCGCCTCCGCCGCCAAGGCCGCAGGCGGAAAGGTGACCTTCAAGGACGCCATCCGCTTTGAGAAGGGCGAGGGCATCGAGAAGAAGCAGGAGAACTTCGCTGAGGAGATCGCCTCCATGGTGAAGGGCTGATTATTAAGCCAGCTGAATCAGGAGCGGGTGCGAAAGCACCCGCTCCGCTTGTTTCCGCCTGAAAGCCCTTTGAATTCCGGTGATTTTCCTTGTATTGCGGGGGGAAAACTGGTATAATACTCCTATCTTTTGGGTTATCATCACAGGGAGACGAATATGCTGCACTATTTACAGGGATTGCTTTCCGCGCTGGACCTGACTTCACTGCTGGACGCGGTGTTGCGGGTGGCCGCGATTTTTCTCTGCCTGACAGTCCACGAGACTTGCCACGGTCTGGCGGCCCTGGCTCTTGGGGACCCCACGGCCAAATCCATGCACCGCCTGAGTCTGAATCCTCTGCGGCACATCGACTGGATCGGCCTGCTGATGATGTTCGTGGCAGGATTCGGCTGGGCCAAGCCGGTGCCGGTGGACCCCCGGTACTTCCGAAAGCCCAAGCAGGGCATGGCATTGACCGCCCTGGCGGGACCCGTCTCCAACTTTGTGCTGGCGGTTTTGGCAATGCTTATCAGTAAGGTGATTTACCTTTACGCCCCTTATTCTGCGGCGATGGACGTGGTGTTCAGCTTCTGCCTGTACACGCTGGCGCCTCTGTCCATCGGTCTGGGGTTGTTCAATTTGATTCCCATCCCGCCGCTGGATGGGTCCAAGGTGCTGGCGGCGTTTCTGCCGGACCGGCAGTACATCACGCTGATGCGGTATGAGCGGTACGGCATTGTCGTGCTGTTGGTGTTGTCCTTTGTGGGCATCGGCAGCAGTTTGATCTCCCGGGGCATCCTGGGCATTTACAGTGCCCTGTTGTCCCTGATTTTTGGTTGAGGTGAACGGTTTGCAAAACCCCGTATTCAAGCTGGAAAAGGTGGTCCGCAGCAAATCCGAGGAAGAGATGCAGGACTTTGAGGGCCCTCTGGACCTGATTCTATATCTGCTGGGCAAGAACAAAATGGAGATCCAGGACATCTCCATCTCCCTGATCTGCGACCAGTACATGGCGTGGCTGGCCCGGCGGCAGGAGATGGATCTGGAGGTGGCCAGCGAGTTCGTCACCATGGCCTCCCAACTGGTGTACATCAAGACCCGGATGCTTCTCTCCATTGAAGATGAGGAGGCCCAGAGCGAGATGGATGCCCTGATCGCCTCTCTGGAGGAGCGGAAGCGCAACGAGAACTACGCCAAGGTGAAGTCCATGGCCGCCCGGCTGGAGCCCATGGGAGAATTCGGACGGAATATCCTCACCCGTCCGCCGGAGCCGGTGAAGCGGGGAAAGATCTACGAGTACGACCAGACACCGGCGGACCTGGTCTTGGCCATGGCCGAGATCCAGGGCCGGGCGGAGCGGTCCCTGCCGCCGCCCCGCTCCGCCTTCCAGAGCATCGTCCAGCACGAGCCCTATCCCGTGGAGAGCAAGGCCCGGGAGATTCTGAGCCGGCTAAGGACTCACGGCGTCACTCGGTTTCTGCTGCTGTTTCGGGGCAGCCGCAGCCGCAGCGAGGTGGTGGCCACCTTTCTGGCGGTGCTGGAGCTGTGCCGGGCCCACATCCTGCATCTGGCAGGGAGTGAGACGGACTGCACTGTCCGGCAGGAGCGGGAGTTGCCCCAGGATCTGAAACTGTGAGAGAGGACCGTTCCAAGATGGAGATGAAAGAGATCGAATCGGCAGTGGAGGGTATCCTGTTTGCCTCTGGGGAGCCGGTGCAGACCGACCGGATCTGCGTGGCCCTGGAGATGGACCGCCCCACGGTGGAGCAGGTGCTCCAGAAGCTGATGGACTACTATGCCTACGAGCGCCGGGGCATCCGGCTGCTGCGCATGGAGGATACCTGGCAGCTGTGTTCCGCGCCGGACTACGCGGATGTGATCCGAAAAGCCTTTGAGATCCGCAAGCCCGCCAAGCTCAGCCAGCCGGCGCTGGAGGTGCTGACCATCATCGCCTACTACCAGCCCACCACCCGGGCCTATGTGGATCAGATCCGGGGTGTGGACAGCGCCTATACCATCGGCCTGCTGCTGGACCGGAAGCTCATCGAGGAGTGCGGCCGCCTGCAGGTACCCGGAAGGCCCCGCCTGTACCGGACCACCAAACAGTTTCTCCGGGCCTTCCATCTGACCAGCCTGGATGACCTGCCGGAGCTGCCGGACCTTGGCGGCGAGGGACAGATGCGGATCGGCGAGGACGGACAGATCATGGACCCGGCGGACACGGCAGAGATCACCGGAGCCGACACGCCGGAGACGGCCGGCGCCATGGAGGAAGAGGCGCCTTGAGAATCCGCTCCGCCAGAGCGGTCAGGGGGGTGATGGACGTTGCTGGGACTTTGGATCACGTTGGCGGTGCTGCTGGCACTTGCGATTTTTCTGTGGCGGCTGCGGCTGGGACTGTATGTGGTCTTCGGCAGGGGGCAGGCCGCGGCGGATTTGACGATTGGTCCCTTCCGGGTCCGGCTGGTACCGTCCAAAGAGACAAAAAAAACGCCGCAGGAAACCAAAAAAACGGGAAAGCCTAAAAAGGAGCCGAAGGACCTGGCAGAGGCGGCAAAAAAAATCCCGAAGCCCAAACTGGAAGATCTTCAGGACGCCGCAAGGACGCTGTGGCCCGCCGCCAAAAAGGCTCTGCGCCGCACCCGGCGGGGTATCCGCGTAGACCCGCTGCGCCTGTCCGCCACCCTGGGCGGGGCGGAGGACCCGGCGGCAGCCGCAGAGTTGTACGGTGGACTCCACGCCCTGGTCTGGACCGGGATGCCGGCTCTGGAGAAGCTGGTGGTGATCCGGGATCCCGGGATTCATCTCGGAATTGATTTTGACGCGCAGGAGACCCGGGCGGAAGGAGAGCTTGGCATCTCCATCCGGCTGGGGACGCTGATCGCCGTGGGAACGCAGCTGGCGGTCCCGGCCATCGGCTGGCTCCGGCGGTTCATGAAGCGGCGGCGGATGCCGCCCGCATCCAAAGCAGCAGACAACAAGGCGGCAGAACACCCCGCCGCGTGACGAGAAAGGATGGCATCCATGGACGAGACAATGGACAAGAAGAGACCCCTCAGCGATTTGATGCGTTCCACGATGGACAAGATCCGGGAGATGGCGGACACCAACACCATCGTGGGGCAGCCCATCACCACGCCTGACGGCGTGACTCTGATCCCCATTTCCCGGGTCAGTATGGGCTTCGGCTGCGGCGGCGCCGACTACGGTAAGACCCAGCCCAAGGACTTCGGCGGCGGCAGCGGCGCAGGCGTGAAGATTGAGCCTGTGGCGTTCCTGGTGATCCGGGAGGGAACGACCCGGGTGCTGCCGGTGGCGATGCCGCCCATGACCACGCTGGACCGGGTGGTGGAGATGATGCCGGATCTGGTGGACAAAGTGGAAAAATATTTCGACAAGAAGGAAGAAAAAGAACCCGTCTGAACGGGGTATACTACCATCACCAAACAAATGAGGTGATGGCATTTGCAAACCCTGCTCCGGCGGCTTGCCGCTTTGGGGATCGCTCTGGCGGCCCTGTTCAGTCTTTTTCCTTGTCAGACGCACGCGGTCAGTACGTCTGCCTCCTCCGCTATTTTGATGGACGTGGACAGCGGCCGGGTGTTGTATGAGCAGAACGCCGACGCGAAAATGCTGATCGCCAGCACTACCAAGATTCTGACGGCCCTGGTGGCTATCCGGGAGGGAGACCTGAACGATGTGGTCACAGTCTCCCGGGAGGCGGCGTATACAGAGGGCTCCTCCATGTATCTGAAGGTGGGGGAGAAGCTGACGCTGGAGACACTGCTGTATGGACTGTTGCTCTGCTCCGGCAACGATGCGGCCGTGGCCATTGCCGAGCACATCAGCGGCAGCCAGGAGGACTTTGCAAAGCTCATGAATGCAACGGCCCGGGAGATCGGCATGGAGCACTCCTCCTTCGCCAACCCTAACGGGCTGGACCATGAGGACCATTACTCCACGGCCCGGGACATGGCGCGTCTTGCCTGCGCGGCGGTGGAAAATGAGACTCTGGTACGGATGGCCTCCACCCGCAGCGTCACCATTGGCGGGCGGACCATGACCAACCACAACAAGCTGTTGAACCAGATAGAGGGGTGTATCGGCCTGAAGACCGGCTATACCATGGCGGCAGGCCGGACGCTGGTGAGCTGTGTGGAGCGAAACGGCCAGCGGCTGGTGGCGGTGACTCTCCAGGACGGCAACGACTGGGCGGACCACGCGGCCCTGTATGACTACGGTTTTTCCACCTATCCCGCCAAGCTGGGGGCCTCTCTGGGCCAGACAATCCAGCGGGTCCAGGTGGAAAACGGCATGAGCGCCACGGTGCCCCTGGTGGCGGCGGACAGCTTCGCCTGGCCGCTGGCGGAGGGGGAGTCCCTGGAGCTGGACGTGGAGCTGGCCGGATCTCTGCGGGCCCCCATCCGGGCCGGCCGGCGGGCCGGGGAGGCGGTTTTCTCGGTCAATGGAAAAGAGGTGGGCCGGGTGGCGCTGCTGTATGGCGCCGACGTGGCGCCCCGGATGGAGAGCGCCCTGAGCATTCTGAAGCAGGGGTTGCCGGGATAGAGAGAGGACAACATGGAAGAACGACTGCAGAAGCTGCTGTCCGCCGCGGGGGTTTGCTCCCGGCGGACGGCAGAGACATATTTGATCGCCGGAAGGGTGACGGTGAACGGCCAGACCGCCCATCTGGGCCAGCGTGCAGACCCGGATCGGGACGAGATCCTGGTGGACGGCCGTCCCCTGGCGCCCCGGGCGGAGGCCGTGTACATCCTGCTGAACAAGCCGCGGGGCTATGTCTCTACCCTCTCGGACGAGCGGGGGCGGCGGACAGTGGCGGAGCTGGTAGCGGACTGCGGGAGCCGGGTTTATCCCGTGGGACGGCTGGACCTGGATTCCGAGGGCCTGCTGCTGCTGACCAACGACGGTGCCTGGGCCCAGCACCTGCTGCATCCAAAGCACGAGGTGGAAAAGACGTATCACGTCTCCGTATTCGGACCGGTGGCCGGCGCGGCGGCCCGGCTGGCAGCCGTTACCGACCTGGAGGGGGAGCCCATCCGCCCCGCCCGGGTGGAGGTGCTGCGGGAAACTCCCGGAACCGCGGTGCTGGCAGTGACCATTCATGAGGGGAAGAACCGGCAGGTCCGCCGGATGTGTGCCCAGTGCGGCCTGACGGTGAAGCGGCTGCGCCGGGTCCGGGAGGGAGCTCTGGAGCTGGGCGATCTGCCGCCGGGAAAGTGGCGGTATTTGACACAGGACGAGGCTGGGGCGCTGGGAGTCACCCCCTGACTGAAAAGCGGAAGGCGCCGCCCTGAATGGGGCGGCGTCTTTTCCATTCCGGCGGCGAGACGGAAAAATCCCGCAAAGCGGTTTGAATTTTGAAAAAACTGTGCTACAATAGACCGCGGAACGTCCGGCGGGCCAGCGGAGCTGCCGGGCAAGATCAAGAACGGCCCCCTGCAGGCGGCCGACGGAGGAAACAGCAGTGGCTAAGAGCATCCTACATACCATCGAGCGCAATATGCCCACCTTTTCCAAGGGACAGAAGCGGATTGCCGACTACATCCTGCAGAATTACGACAAGGCCGCCTTCATGACTGCCAGCAAGCTGGGGAAGCTCTCCGGCGTCAGCGAGTCCACAGTGGTACGCTTCGCATCGGAGCTGGGGTACGACGGCTATCCCAGTATGCAGCGGGCACTGCAGGAGATGATCCGCAGCCGCCTCACTTCCACCCAGCGCATCCAGGCGGCGGACAATCTGTTCGGCGGACAGGATGTGCTGTCCGCCGTGATCCAGTCCGATATGGACAAGCTGCGGATGGTGGCGGAAGAGGCGGACAGGACTGAGTTCAACAAGGTGGTGGACCTGATCCTGGGCGCCGGGCACCTGTACATCCTGGGGGTGCGGACCTCCTCCTTTGTGGCGGGGTATCTGAACTTCTACCTGCACCTGCTGTCCGAGAACGTGACGCTGGTGCAGTCCAACGCCGCAGGGGAGATCTTCGAGCAGCTGCTGCGGATCGGCCCCGGGGATGTGATGATCGCCATCAGCTTCCCTCGGTACTCCAAGGTCACTATGAACACAGTGAAGTTTGCCCAGGACCGGGGGGCTACCATCGTGGCCATTACAGACAATGAGCTGTCCCCCGTCTACCAGATGGCGGAGGCTGCTCTGCTGGCTCCCAGTGAGATGATCTCCTTTGTGGACTCCATGGTGGCGCCTCTGTCCCTCATCAACGCGCTGCTGATCGCCGTGGGCTCCCGGATGCGGTCGGACGTGTCCCGCACCTTTGCGGAGCTGGAGGACATCTGGAACGCCTACGGCGTGTTCGGGAAGATGGACGATGAGTAAGGGGCTGGTAGTGATCGGCGGGGGAGCCGCCGGGATGATGGCCGCTGTCTCCGCGGCGGAGCGGGGCGCACGGGTGACGCTGCTGGAGCCCAATGAGCGGCTGGGAAAGAAGCTGAACATCACCGGCAAGGGCCGGTGCAACGTCACCAACAACGCCGATGTACAGACCTTGCTGGCCAACGTGCCCCGGAACGGCAAGTTTTTGTACAGCGCCTTTTCCCGGTTCGACGGCCGGGACACCATGGCGTTCTTTGCGTCCATCGGCGTGCCGCTGAAGACCGAGCGGGGGAATCGGGTGTTTCCCGTCAGTGACCGGGCCTTTGACGTCAGCGCCGCTTTGGAGCGGCGGCTGAAGGCGCTGAAGGTCTCTCTGGCCCGGGACCGGGCGACGGAGCTGGAGATCACCTCCGGCGCCGTCACAGGTGTCCGGGGAGAGCGGGGGACATACCCTGCCGGGGCGGTAGTCCTTGCCACCGGCGGCGTCAGTTACCCCGCCACCGGCTCCACAGGAGAGGGGCACCGAATGGCCCGGGAAGCGGGGCATACGGTGACGGACCTTCAGGGCTCTTTGGTGCCGCTGCGGGATTACGGCCTGGGCCGGGAGCTCCAGGGCCTGAGCCTGCGGAATGTGGGGCTGGCGGTGTTTGAGGACCGGAAGAAGATCTACACGGACTTCGGGGAGATGCTGTTCACCCACTTCGGTGTCAGCGGGCCCCTGGTGCTGTCGGCCTCCGCCCACATGCGGCACTTCGGCAAAAAGACCTACCGGCTGGAGATTGACTTGAAGCCCGCCCTGGATGAGCAGGCCCTGGACAAGCGGCTGCTGCGGGACTTTGAGAAGTACGCCAACCACGACTTCTGCAACGCGCTGGACGATCTGCTGCCCCAGAAGCTGATTCCGGTGGCAGTGGAGCGGTCGGGCATCCCGCCCCATCAAAAGGTCCATGACCTGACGCGAGAGCAGAGGCGGGAACTGGTCCAGGGCCTCAAGCATTTTTCTGTGGAGATTGCCGGACCCTGCCCGGTAACGGACGCCATCGTCACTTCCGGCGGCATAAAGATCAGTGAAATTGACCCAAAGACAATGGAATCAAAACTTGTAAAGGGATTATACTTTTCGGGAGAAATCATGGATGTGGACGCCTATACCGGCGGATTCAACCTGCAGATCGCCTGGGCCACAGGCCGGGCGGCGGGACAGGCTGCGGCGGAGGCGCTGAGACAAGGGGAAGAGAACGCATGAGTGAGAACATTCGCGTGGCCATCGACGGGCCCTCCGGCGCGGGGAAGAGCACCCTGGCCAGGAGCGTGGCCGCCAGACTGAACTTTTTATACGTGGACACAGGTGCCATCTACCGCACCATCGGCTATGCCGTGTGGCGGAAGGGGATCGATCCCCGGGACCGCTCCGCCGTGGTGGCGGTGCTGCCGGACCTGGAGATTTGCCTGACCTATGGGACGGACGGCCTGCAGCACATGGAGCTGAATGGAATGGATGTGACGGCGGAGATCCGCCTGCCGGAGGTGTCCCGCTACGCCTCTCTGGTATCCGCCTATCCGGAGGTTCGGGCGTACCTGCTGGAGATGCAGCGCCAGCTGGCCCGGGAGAACAGCGTGGTGATGGACGGCCGGGATATCGGCACGGTGGTGCTGCCGGATGCGGAGGTGAAGGTGTTTCTCACCGCTTCCGCGGAGGAGCGGGCCCGCCGCCGGATGCTGGAGCTGGAGGAGCGGGGGACGCCGGAGCCTTATGCGGCTATCCTCCGTGCCATTCAGGAACGGGACTGGAACGATACCCACCGTGACGCCGCACCCCTGCGTCAGGCGGAGGACGCGGTGCTGCTGGACACCACGGCTCTGGATTTTGTCCAGAGCGAAGACGCGCTGCTGCACATTATCCGGGAGAGGACGGGACTATGAGCGAAAAGAGGCCGTTGAATGGATTTTTCGTATGCATCTACTATCTGGTAAACTTGGTGGCGGGGATTCTTCACCCGGTCACCATCATCGGGCGGGAGAACCTGCCGGAGCACGGCGCCCTGCTGTGTCCCAACCACAACAGCAACTGGGACCCGGTGCTGGTGGCGCTGAAGGTTCCGGTGAACTACCGGCTCCACATCATGGCCAAGAAGGAGCTGTTCTGCAACAAGGTCTTTGACTGGGTACTGCGGAAGCTGGGCGCCTTCCCTGTTGACCGGGGCGAGGGGGACATCGAGGCGGTGAAAACCGCCCTGAAGGCTATCAAGAGCGGGGACAACCTGCTGATATTCCCGGAGGGAACCCGGGTGGAACACGAGGGGGCTCTGCCCGCCAAGGGTGGTGTGGCCGTCATCGGCATCCGTTCCGGGGCGCAGTTCGTGCCGGTGTACGTGGAGGGGAACAAACGCCTCTTTCGCCGGACCCGCATCATCTTCGGCCAGGCATACCGGCCGGAGGCCACCAGCCGTCGGCCTTCACCGGAGGAGGTCCAGGCCATCGCCGACGAGGTGCTCCGCCGCTCCTACGCCCTGGGGAAGGAGGCGCGATGAAGGTCCTTTTGGCCAAGAGCGCCGGATTCTGCTACGGCGTGAAGCGGGCGGTGGAGTTGGCGGCAAAGACCGGGGAGGAGACCGGCGGATGCTGGATGCTGGGAGACCTGATCCACAACTCCCACGTGGTGGAGGATCTGGCCCGCCGGGGTGTCCGGAAGACCGAGGACCCGGCTGGCCTGGCGGCGGGGGACACGGTGGTGATCCGATCCCATGGAGAATTGAAATCCGTGCTGGACGATCTGGAGGCCCGGGGCGTCCGGTGCGTCAATGCCACCTGTCCCAATGTGATCCGCATCCAGCGCCTAGTGGCCCAGGCGGAGGCGGAGGGCCGCCGTCCGGTGATCATCGGCGAACCCCTGCACCCGGAGGTGATGGGGGTGGCCAGCTGGTGCCGCCAGCCCCTGGTGTTCGACGGGCCGGAGGCCGTGGAGGCCTGGCTGGACGGGGATGAGAAAAGTCGGGAAATCCCTGTTACCGTAGTAGCGCAGACCACCTGCATCCGAAAACTTTTTGAAACTTCTTGGAAAATCATAAAAAAACAGTGTACAAACGTAAAAATCTTTGATACAATATGTAATGCTACGCATGAACGTCAGTCTGAGGCGGCAGAAATCGCCGGCAAAGCAGACGTGATGGTCGTGGTGGGAGACCGTAAAAGCGCCAACACCAAACATCTGACGGAAATTTGCCTGAGGAGATGCCCCCGCGTGGTCCAGATTGAACGCGCGGACGAGCTCTCGCCGGATTTTTTCAATGGTTGTACTGTTGCGGGCCTTACGGCTGGTGCCTCCACGCCTGCGGGCATCATTAAGGAGGTATATGCAACGATGAGCGAAGAAATCAAGGCGGCCGAGGGCAAAGAGGAGTCCTTCGAGGAATTACTGAATCAGTCTTTTAAAACTTTAAATAACGGTGACCGGGTCACCGGCATCGTTACCGCCATCACCCCCACCGAAGTGCAGGTGGACGTGGGCGCCAAGCAGGCGGCCTACATCAAGCTCAGTGAGCTGAGCGATGACCCCAATGTCAAGGCGGAGGACATCATCCACGTGGGCGACCAGATCGAGACCTATGTGGTCCGCGTCAACGACGTGGAGGGCTACGCAGAGCTGTCCAAGAAGCGTCTGGACGCTGCCAAGGTCTGGGAGAACATCGAGCAGGCCGTGGAGGAGAAGACCGTTCTGGAGGGCACTGTCACCGAGGAGAACAAGGGCGGCATCGTGGTGTCCGTCAAGGGTGTGCGGGTATTCGTCCCCGCCTCTCAGAGCGGTCAGCCCCGCGGCGCCGATCTGTCTGCCATGGTGAAGCAGAAGGTCCAGCTGCGGATCACCGAGGTCAACCGCGCCCGCCGGCGCGTGGTGGGCTCCATCCGCTCCGTCACTGAGGAGGCCCGGAAGGCCGCCCAGGCGGAGGTGTGGGCCAACATCGAAGTGGGCAAGCACTACACCGGCACCGTCAAGTCCATGACCAGCTACGGCGTGTTCGTGGACATCGGCGGCGTGGACGGCATGGTACATATCTCCGAGCTCAGCTGGAGCCGGATCAAGACCCCCGCCGAGGTCTGCAAGGTGGGCGATACCATGGACGTGTACGTCATCTCCTTCGATCCCGAGAAGAAGAAGATCTCCCTGGGCGTGAAGGATCACAGCATCGATCCCTGGCAGGTGTTCATGGACAAGTACCAGGTGGGCGACGTGGCCTCTGTCCGCATCGTCAAGCTGATGACCTTCGGCGCCTTTGCCGAGGTCGTGCCCGGCGTGGACGGCCTGATCCATATCTCCCAGATTGCTGACCGGCGCATCGACAAGCCTGAGGATGTCCTCTCCGAGGGCCAGATTGTGGACGCCAAGATCACGGCCATCGACGAGGAGAAGCAGAAGATCTCCCTGTCCATCCGCGCCCTGCTGACTCCCGCGGCTGAGGAGGAAGAAGCTCCTGTGGAGGAGTAATCCGCACGGATTTCCAGACCTAAAAAAGACAGGCTCCGGTGAGGGGCCTGCCTTTTTTTGAAAATTTTGTGATTTTTTTCACGGTATGGATTGCTTTTCAAGGGCTGGTATGTTATACTCTTGACAATCAATGTAAGACAACACCGATGACATCATACAACAAACGGGAATTACAGGAGGAAGATCAACATGAGCTACCAGGAAGTGTACAAACAGAAGCTGACAACGGCCGACGAGGCGGTCAAGGCCGTCAAGTCCGGCGACTGGGTGGATTACGGCTGGAGCGTCTGCTCGGCGGATGCCTTGGATAAGGCGCTGGCCCGGCGGATGGGCGAGCTGACCGACGTGAAGATCCGGGGCGGTATCCTGACCCACAAGCCCGCCATTTTCGATGTGCCCAATGCGGCGGAGCATTTCTGCTGGAACTCCTGGCACATGGGCGGCATCGAGCGCAAGGCCGTGAGCGAGGGCTTCTCCTATTACATCCCCCTGCGGTATTCTGAGCTGCCGGGGTATTACCGCAACTGCATCAAGAGCCTGGACGTGGCCATGTTCCAGGTGGCCCCCATGGACGAGCACGGCTGGTTCAATTTCGGTCCCGGCGGCTCCCACCTGAAGGCTGTGTGCGAGTGCGCCAAGACCGTCATCGTGGAGGTCAACAAGAACATGCCCGTGTGCTTGGGCGGGTTTGAGAACTGCATCCACATCGACGACGTGGACATGATCGTGGAGGGAGAGAACCCTGCTTTGGATGAACTGGGCGGCGGCGGAGCCGCCAGTGAGGTGGACATGGCGGTGGCCAAACTGGTGGTGCCGGAGATCTGTGACGGTGCCTGCCTGCAGTTGGGCATCGGCTCTATGCCCAACGCCATCGGCAAGATGATCGCCGAGAGCGACTTGAAGGATTTGGGCGTGCACACCGAGATGTACGTGGACGCCTTCGTGGACATGTCCATAGCCGGTCGCATCACGGGCCTGCGCAAGCCCTTTGACCGGGGCCGGCAGACCTATGCCTTCGCGGCGGGCACACAGAAGCTGTATGACTTCATCGACAACAACCCTGAGTGCATGGCTGCTCCCGTCAGCTATGTGAACGACATTGCCCGGGTGTCTCAGATCGACAACTTCATCTCCATCAACGGCGCCGTGGATATCGACCTGTACGGCCAGGTGTCCTCTGAGTCCTCTGGAATTCACCATATCTCCGGTGCCGGCGGCCAGCAGGACTTCGTCATGGGCGCGTACCTGTCCAAGGGTGGCAAGAGCTTCATCTGCTGCTCCTCCTCCTACATGGACAAAAAAAGCGGCCAGCTGAAGTCCCGTATCCGGCCCACGCTGCTGGAGGGGTCCGTGGTCACCGCCACCCGCACCAACCTCCACTATGTAGTGACGGAGTACGGCAAGTTCAACGCCAAGGGCAAGTCCACTTGGGAGCGGGCCGAGGGCCTGATTGCCATCGCCCATCCTCAGTTCCGCGAGGAGCTGATCGCCGAGGCGGAGAAGATGCACATCTGGCGCCGTTCCAACAAGAGATAACAAAATCCTCCGGAGCCGGGCGGCATATCTGCCGTCCGGCTCTTTTGTACAGGGGGGACCTGTGTCTGGAGGAGCTGATGCCCTTGCCGCGGGTGGATGATTCTCTGCGGAAAGTGTAAGGCACTGGAAAAGATAGTAAAAAAATTTCAAAATAAGCTTGTAAAGCTGCTGAAAAGCCGGTATAATGAAATTTATGAAAACAGAA
This sequence comes from Oscillibacter acetigenes, assembly GCF_025567605.1. Taxonomy (NCBI): domain Bacteria; kingdom Bacillati; phylum Bacillota; class Clostridia; order Eubacteriales; family Oscillospiraceae; genus Oscillibacter; species Oscillibacter acetigenes. The sequence goes on from NZ_JAOQKG010000003.1 coordinate 71,302, forward strand.
AAGTGGAAATAGAGAGAGCGGGTTCCAGTCACCGCCCGGCGGAAATGGGAAGGAGTTTACCATGTTCAGCGTTGGGGATCTGGTCGTTCATCCAATGCATGGGGCCGGCGTGATCGACGCCATCGTTCAGGAAAAGGTCGCGGGGAGTACACAGGACTACTATGTGTTCAAAATGCCGGTGGGTGGACTGCTGTTGAAGATCCCCACCGCCAACAGCCAGACGATTGGAGTCCGCTCGGTCATCCAGCGGCCGGAGGCGGAAGCCCTGATTGCCGCTATCCCGTCTTTGGCGGTGGAGGAGAGCAGCAACTGGAACAAGCGGTACCGGGAAAATCTGCTGCGGATGAAGAGCGGGGATCTGTACGAGGTGGCACGTGTGATTAAGGGGCTGATGTTCCGGGAACGGAAGCGGGGCCTCTCCAATGGGGAGCGGAAGATGCTTCATACGGCCCGCCAGATCCTGCTGTCGGAGCTGGTGCTGGCAGAGGACAGCGGCTATGAAGAGGTGGAGCGGCGTGTGGAGCAGGCCATGCTCCAGACACCGGAGATCCAGAGATAACGTGTTCGCGGACCATGTCCGCGAACATTCTGCTGTTTCAGGAGAAATTTCCAGGGAGGTCGGATCATGGCATTTTTCAAAAAATTCCGGGATGCCCAGCGCCCTTGCTGCGCCGCGCTGGTGGCGGCGGCAGGCAGTTCTTCCCGCATGGGCGGGGTGAACAAGCTGCTGCAGCCCCTGGACGGCATTCCTGTACTGGCCCGGACACTGACGGCCCTGCAGATGGCCCGGCGGATCGACGAGATCGTGGTAGCCGCCCGGGAGGAGGACTTTCTGGAGATCTCCCAGCTGTGCAGGACCTACGGCATCACCAAATGCACCAAGGTGATCCGGGGTGGGGAGAGCCGGGCCCACTCGGTGCTTCTGGCAGCACTGGAGGCCGGGGAGGGCATGGAGCTGCTGGCGGTGCAGGACGGCGCCCGCCCCTTGGTGACGCCGGAGCTCATCGACGATGTGGCGGAGCAGGCCGCCCGCTGCGGGGCGGCGGCCCCGGCGGTGGCGGTGAAGGACACCATCAAAGCCGTCCGGGACGACGGCACGGTGGCGGAGACGCTGGACCGGGCGGCCCTGCGGGCTGTGCAGACACCCCAGATCTTCGAGAGCGCGCTGCTGAAAGCCGCGCTTCAGGCGGCTGTTGAGGGGGGCATCCCCATAACGGATGACTGCTCCGCCGTGGAGCGGCTGGGCAAGCGGGTCTATCTGGTGGAGGGGGACGAGGAAAACCTGAAGATCACCACTCCGGTAGACCTGATTTTGGCGGAGGCTATTCTGCAGGCCAGGGAGGATCGGATATGACGAATCTGCGGATCGGACATGGATATGACGTCCACCGGCTGACGGAGAGGCGGCGGCTGGTGCTGGGGGGCGTGGAGATCCCCTGGGACCGTGGGCTGCTGGGCCACTCCGACGCGGACGTGCTGACCCACGCGGTAATGGACGCCCTCTGCGGCGCCGCCAAGCTGGGGGACATCGGCAAGCTGTTCCCGGACAGCGATCCCCGCTACGCCGGTATTTCCAGCCTGGAGCTGCTGCGGCAGGTGGCAGCGCTGCTGCAGGAGAGAGGATGGGCCGTGGTGAACATCGACGCCACCCTCATCGCCCAGGCCCCCAAGGTGGGCCCCTACCGCCCGGAGATGGAGGCGAACCTCTCCGCAGCTCTTGGGACGGATGCGGACCGGGTGAATGTGAAGGCCACCACAGAGGAGCATCTGGGCTTTACCGGGGACGGCTCCGGCATGGCGGCCCATGCGGTGGCGCTGCTGGAACGGCTCCCTTGAAAAAAAGGACGTGCCTCGGGCGCGTCCTTTTCGCACGTCCGCGCCTCCCGACCATAGAATGGGTAGAGAGGAGGAGTGTCTGTGGAGCACTATTTGATTATCGCCCGCTCGGTGACCTATGCCCAGCGGATGCAGCGGGCGCTGGCCCGGTCGGGGATCCGAAGCCGGATCTTCCGGGCCCCCCGGGACCTGACGGACCGGGGCTGCGCCTACGCCGTGCAGATCGCGGACTCCGACCTGACGGCTGCCCTGACGGCCCTTCACAGGGAATCTTTGGACCCTGTTCAGATATTCTTGACCCAGCGGGGGACGTTCCGGGAGGTGAGACCGTGATCTATTTTGACAGCGCGGCCACCACCTTCCAGAAGCCCCGGACTGTGGCGGACGCCATGCGGGACGCCATGGCCACCATGAGCTCTCCCGGCCGCGGCGGATACCCCGCCGCCATGCGTGCGGCGGAGGCTGCCTTCGACTGCCGGACAGAGCTGGCGGAGCTGTACCATCTGGAGAACCCGGAGCAGGTGGCCTTCACCATGAACGCCACCCACGGCCTGAACATTGCCATCAAGAGCCTGGTGCCTCCCGGCGGGAAAGCCGTGATCTCCGGATATGAGCACAACGCTGTCACCCGGCCCCTGGCGGCCCTGGGAGCCCAGGTGTCCGTGGCGGCGGCGCCCCTGTTTCAGCCTGCAGCGGTGACGGCGGCCTTTGACCGCCTGATCGTGCCCGGCACGGACGCGGTGATCTGCAACCACGTGTCCAACGTATTCGGTTTCGTCCAGCCGGTGGAGGCTATCGCCGCTATCTGCCGGGAGCGGGAGGTACCCTTCATCATCGACGCGTCCCAGTCCGCCGGGATGCTGACCCTGGACATGACGGCCCTGGGGGCGGCCTTCATCGCCATGCCGGGCCACAAGGGCCTGTACGGCCCCCAGGGGACCGGCGTGCTGCTGTGCGGGAAGGACGTCCCCGTCCGCACACTGCTGGAGGGCGGCACCGGCAGCATCTCTATCCAGCAGGAGATGCCGGACTTCCTGCCGGATCGGCTGGAGGCGGGCACCCACAATATGCCCGGCATCGCAGGGCTGCTGGCGGGGGTCCGATTCGTCCGCCAGCTGGGGCCGGAGGCCATCTGCGCCGGAGAGCGGCAGCTGACCTTCCAGGCGGCGGAGGGCCTGAGGCGGCTCCCTGGACTGCAGGTGTTTGCCCTGCCAGACCTGGCGGCCCAGGCGGGGGTGCTTTCCATTGTCCCGGAGCGCATGGACGCAGAGGCATTGGGCGCGGCCCTGGCAGACCGGGGCATCGCCGTGCGGGCGGGCCTTCACTGCGCGCCCCTGGCCCACCGCACCGCCGGGACGCTGGACACCGGCACCGTCCGGCTGAGTTTTTCCCACTGGAACACGCGGGAGGAAGTATCCCGTTTCCTAGTGGCTATGGGGGAGATCCTGAGGTGACTTTCTGAACAGACCGTGAATTTTAGCTTGGTTTGCCTTGCATTCTACAGGCAGATTTTATATAATCTAGATATTCATGGCCTGAAAGGGATGATGACGTCCAATGGAATTTGTCACGCTCTCCACACTGCCCGGGATCATCGGCCGGTATCTGATGATGCTGAAGGTCACGGACATTTTGGATATAGCGATTATGGTGTTTGTGTTTTACAAGGCTCTGACGCTGATTCAGAGCACCCGGGCCGCCAGCCTGCTCAAGGGCGTGCTGGTGTTTCTGGCGGCGCTGATGCTGTCCATGGTCCTGAATATGAACAGCATCAACTTTATCATGAACCAGCTGGTGAGGTGGGGCGTGGTGGCGCTGATCGTCCTCTTCCAGCCCGAGATCCGACGCATCCTGGAGGAGGTGGGCAGCCGCCGCTTCATCGCCTTCTTCTCCCGGGCGGAGGCCGGCACCGCCGTGGAACAGGCCATCGACCAGACGGTGCTGGCCTGCACCGAGATGTCCCAGTCCCGCACCGGCGCCCTGATCGTGTTCGAGCGGGAAAACCTGCTGGACGACATGGTCCGCAGCGGCACGGTGCTGGATGCGGCGGTCTCCAGCGAATTACTGAAAAACATCTTCTTTGTAAAGGCCCCCATGCATGACGGCGCCGTCATCGTCCGGAACGGGCGGGTGCTTGGCGCCGGATGCATGCTGCCTCTCAGCAAGAACGTGAACCTCTCCCGGGAGCTGGGGATGCGCCACCGGGCCGGTATCGGCATGAGCGAGAACGCCGACGCCGTGGTGGTCATCGTCTCCGAGGAGACCGGGTCCATCTCCGTGGCCATCGGGGGAATGCTCAAGCGGCACCTCAAGCCGGAGACGCTGGCCAATATCCTGCGGAACGAGTTGCTTCCGCAGGAGGCCGGGGAGGACAAGCCCAAGTTCAGCCTGATGAATCTGCTGCGGGCCGGAAGCACGGGAGGCGACAACCATGAAAAGTAATCCCAAGCAGAAGGCGGTGTATCTCGCCCTGTGCATCCTGGCGGCCATCGTGGTGTGGATCTTCGTGGACAACTTCGGAAACAACGGCGGTGCGGTGATGCATACCAAGTGGTTCCGGGATGTGCCCATCACCTACACTGGGGAGACGGTCCTTACAGAGCGGGGCTTCATGCTGCTGGACGAGGATACCGTCAGCACCGTGGATTTGGAGATGGAAGGGACCGCGTTTGACCTGGCTCTGCTGGACAAAGACTATATCCGGGTGACAGTGGATCTCTCCAATGTGAGCCGGACAGGGGTGCAGACGGTGACCTCGGTGATTTACGGCTATACGGAAGAGTATTTCCGGCAGAATATTACGGTGAGCGACCGGACGCCCTCCGTCATCACCATCAACGTGGCGGAGCTGTACCACAAGACGGTGGATGTCCGGTGCGAGATCTCCGGCAATGTGGCAGAGGGTTACTCCGCCGGAGAGCTGCAGGTCAGCCCCACGGAGATCGAGGTCCGGGGCGATCAGGAGGATGTGGATGCCGTCAGCTATGCCAAGGTGACCCTGGATCTGGGAGAGGACGCCACCTCCACGGTCACGGGAGAGCTGCCCATCCAGTTCTATGACGCAAACGACCAGCTGCTGGAGAACACGAGCCTCCAGACCACAGAGGAGACCATTCAGGTGACGCTGCCGGTATATGTCACCCGGGAGCTGCAGCTGACCATGAACTTCGTGGAGTCCGCCGGCGCCCGCATGTACAACGTGGACTGGGGGATCGAGCCGTCCACCATCTTGGTGTCCGGCCCGGCAGATGTGCTGAACAGCATGGACAGCATCGTTCTGGACGATTTCAATCTGGCGGAGCTGGGCAGCACCACCAATTACAGCTATGCCATTCCCATCCCGGAGGGATGCGAGAATCTCAGCGGCGTCACACGCGCCACGCTGCGCATCTCCTTCAAGGATATGCAGCGCACCACGGTGACGGCCACCAACTTCATTCTGGAGAACGCGCCGGAGGACCGGACCGTAGACCTGCTGACAGAGCAGCTGGCCGTGTCCATCTTCGGCACCAGCGGGGATGTGGGGGCCATTACCTCGGACAACATTCTGGTGACGGTGGACCTGGCGGACTTCGGCTCCGCCGTGGGCACCTACACTGTCCCCGCGGAGGTGACGGTGGTGGGGCACGACGTGGGCGTCTCCGGCGGGACGTATCAGGTGCGTGTCACCATTTCTGAACAGACATCCGATCAGCCGGCGGAGCCTGATACGCCCGCCGGGGAGACCCCAGATACAGGAGACGAGACAACATGACGCAGATCGCAACAGTTGAACGAATTTTAGATGCGGACCACGCGGAGATTTCCGTACCCCGGAAATCCGCCTGCGGACACGACTGCGAGGAGTGCGCCGGCTGCGGCGTCACCGGCGCGGCGGTCCACGCCCGGGCCAGCAACCCCATCGGCGCCCGGCCCGGACAGAAGGTGGTTGTGGAGAGCAGCACCAAGAATATGCTGCGGATCGTGGTACTGGTGTACCTGATCCCGGTGGTGCTGTTCCTGGCGGGGTATGTCATCATGTCCCTGTTGACGGACAGCGTAGCGGCGCAGTACGCGGTGGCTGCGGCCGGATTCGCGGCGGGCATCGTCTTTGCCATCTTCTATGACCGCAGGCTGCGGGCCAGGGGCGGCCTGACCTTCAACATCGTCCGGGTGTTCTGAGGCGGTGTTCGGCTATGTACGCCCCCCGCTGGAGATCCTGCCTCAGGAGGAGGCAGACCGGTTCCGGCGGGCATACTGCGGGCTGTGCCACACCCTGGGGGAGCGGTACGGCCCGGCGGCCCGGATGATCCTGAACTACGACTTCACCTATCTGGCCATCCTGCTGTCGGATCCGGAAGAAGCTGCACCCTGCCGGAGGCGGTGCGTGTCCAGCCCCGTCCGGCTCCGGGCGTACCAGCCCGCAACCGCGGCCCTGGAGCTGGCGGCGGATGAGAGCGTGATTCTGGCCTACTGGCAGCTGCGGGACGGCGTGGAGGACCACGGCCTCTGGAAGGGGTTGGGCTACCGGGTCTCCGCCGCCGCACTGCGGGGCGGCTATCGAAAGGCTGCCGCGGCCCGGCCGGAGTTTGACGGCCGGGTGCGGGAACAGCTGGCGGCTCTGAGCCGCTTGGAGGGGGAGTGTTGTCCCTCCATGGATCAGGCGGCAGATACCTTTGCCCAGCTGCTGGCGGCAGCGGCTGCCGGGGTGGAGGACCCGGTGCGGCGGCGGGTGCTGGAGCAGATGCTCTACCACCTGGGCCGGTGGGTGTATCTGATCGACGCGGCGGACGACCTGCAAAAAGACGCCGTCTCCGGGAATTATAATCCCGTGGCCCTGCGCTATGGCCTGCGGGACGGCAAATGGGACGAGGAGAGCCGCCGGGCCTTTGCCAGAACGCTGGACCACTCCATCCACATGATCGCCACGGCCTTTGAGCTGTGGGACTTCGGCGTCTGGCGCCCCCTGCTGGAGAGTACGGTGTACACCGGGCTTTTTGCCGTGGGCCGGGCCGTGCTGGAGGGCACCTTCCACAAAATGCCCCCCAGAGAACAGAGAAAGAAACACAAGAAGGCTGAGGAGACCACATGAACGATCCCTATCAGATACTGGGTGTGTCGGAGAACGCCTCCGACGAGGAGATCAAAAAAGCATATCGGGACCTGGCCCGGAAGTACCACCCGGATAACTACCACGACAATCCGCTGGCGGATCTGGCGCAGGAGAAGATGAAAGAGATCAACGCCGCCTACGAGCAGATCACCAAGGAGCGGGCCTCCGGCAAGCGGGGGAGCGGCTCCGGCGGGGCCTCTTACGGCGCTTCCGGCTACGGCGGGTACGGCGGCTATCAGGGCTACGGCGGATATGGGGGCTCCCAGAGTTACAGCGGTCAGAGCTCCGTGCTCCAGCAGGCCCGCATCGCCATCAACACCGGCAACATCAGCCGGGCGGAGGCGCTGCTGGCCAATTACAGCGACCACAATGCGGAGTGGAACTTCCTGAAGGGGGCGGTCTGCTACCGCCGGGGCTGGCTGGACGAGGCGCTGCGGTACTACCGGACCGCCTGCCAGATGGACCCCACCAACGCCGAGTACCGGCAGGCGCTGGAGTATATGGAGGGCACGGACGACACGGCATACCGCCCCGGCGGCGGGAGTTTCGGCACCTTGTGCGGCGGAAATCCCTGTATGAGCCTGTGCTGTCTCTGGGCGCTCTGCAATGGCGGCGGCTATTGGTTCTGCTGCTGAGAGACCACAAGAGAGGAAGTAGGGATCACATGATTAAGAGCATGACCGGCTACGGCCGGGCAAGACAGGAGCTGCACAAGCGGGACATCACGGTGGAGGTCCGCTCCGTCAACAACCGGTATCTGGACTGCACCGTGAAGATGCCCCGGATGTATGCCTTTGCGGAGGACGCAGTGAAAAAGCACGTCCAGCAGGCGGTGTCCCGGGGAAAGGTGGACGTGTTCATCACCGTGGACGCCACTGCCGCGGATGTGGTCAAGGTTGCGGTGAACCGGGAGCTGGCGGCCCAGTATGCCGCCGCCCTGGGGGAGCTGTCGGACGTCTGCGGCACAGCGGACTATCGGCCCGCGCCGGAGACGCTGGCCCGGTTCCCGGACGTCCTCACCGTCACGAAGGCGGATGAGGACCTGGAGACCGTCAGCGCCGACCTCTGCGCGGTCTTGGACGAGGCGCTGGCCGCGTACAATGACATGCGGGCCGTAGAGGGGCAGAAGCTGGCGGAGGACATCTCCAACCGGCTGGACGCCATTGAGCGCTACACCGGACAGGTGGAGATGCGGTCGCCGGAGACGGTGGCGGAGTACCGCGCCAAGCTCACCGCCCGGATGGAGGAGGTGCTGCAGAGCACCACCGTCGACGAGCAGCGGATCCTGATGGAGGCCGCCATCTACGCGGATAAGGTGGCTGTGGACGAGGAGACCGTCCGCCTGCGGAGCCACGTGGCCCAGCTGCGTACCATGCTGGCAAGCGACGAGCCCATGGGCCGGAAGATGGACTTCCTGATCCAGGAGGTCAACCGGGAGTCCAACACCATCGGCTCCAAGTGCAACGATGTGGCCATTGCCAATGTAGTGGTGGGGCTGAAGGCGGAAGTGGAGAAGATGCGGGAGCAGGTCCAGAATGTGGAGTGATGGAAGATGAAGCTCATCAACATCGGATTCGGCAATCTGGTCTCCGCCGACCGGCTGGTGGCTGTGGTGGGGCCGGACTCGGCCCCCATCAAGCGCATGGTGCAGGAGTCCCGGGAGCGGGGAATGCTGATCGACGCCACCTACGGCCGCAAGACCGCGTCCATTTTTATCATGGACAGCGACCACGTGGTACTGTCGGCCCTGCCGCCGGAGCGGTTCGCACCGAAGGAAGAGAGAGAGAACGAAGAATAGGAGCGTGTGTATATGAGAAAGGGGAGGACCTTTGTGGTCTCCGGCCCCTCCGGCGTGGGGAAGAGCACGGTGCTCAAGGCCCTGCTGGAGTCCCGGAAGAATCTGTATTTTTCTGTGTCGGCCACCACGCGGGACCCGCGTCCCGGAGAGCTGGACGGTATCCACTACCACTTCATGGACGTGGAGTCCTTCCGGAAGTGGATCGCCATGGACCAATTCCTGGAGTACGCGGAGTATGTGGGGAACTTCTACGGCACACCCAAGAAGTTTGTGGACGATGCCATGGAGGCCGGGAAGGACGTGATCCTGGATATTGAGATCCAGGGCGCCATCCAGGTGTGCAGCAAGCGGCCGGACACGGTGCGCATCTTCATCGCCCCTCCCAGCTGGGCGGAGCTGGAGCGCCGCCTGACAGAGCGGGGCACCGACAGCCCCGAGAAGATCCAGAAGCGGCTGCTGCGGGCCAAAGTGGAGTTTCAGACGGCCCACACCTATGATTACTTTGTCATCAACGACACCGTGGAGAATGCGGTGGGGGAGCTGAACGCCATTATCACGGCGGAGCACTGCAAGCCCCAGGAGCGCATGGAGATCATCAGCGGACGCTGAGACGCCCGCTTTGTCCATAAATAAATTTACGCCTGCAAGGCAGATAGGAAGTTGATCCATTATGATGCTGTATCCCGCAATGAACAAGCTGACCGGCTATATCCCCAACCGCTATATGCTGGTGGACGTGGTGGCCCGCCGGGCCCGGCAGATCGCCGACGAGGCGGAGGAGACTGGCGAGCATCTGACGGAGAAGCCCGTCACCCTGGCCATCCAGGAAGTGGCGGACGGCAAGCTGGACGCCAGAAACATGGACCTGACCATTGAGGAACCGGAGGATCTACAGCCGGCGGAGGAAGAGGCACAGTAACAACAGGAGGGGCGAGGCATGGAAACCGCTGAGATCGTGAAAATCGCGGTGAGCGCCGCGCCCTATTCCATTGACAAGCCCTATGACTACTTGGTTCCCCCGGAGCTGCTGGAAACGGCGGTACCCGGCGTCCGGGTCACCGTGCCCTTCGGCCGGGGCAACCGCACCAGTGAGGGCATTATTCTGGCCCGGACGCCAGGTGAAAAGATGCAGGGGCTCAAGCCCCTGCTGTCGGTCCTGGACCGAGGGCCGGTACTGGACGGCGATGGCATCGCCCTGGCATTGTGGCTGCGGCAGCGGTACTTCTGCACGCTGTTTGAGGCGGTGAAGGCCATCCTGCCCGCCGGACTCTGGTACCAGATCCGGGAGGTCTGGCATGTGGCAGAGGGCATGGACCGCTGCGCGGCCGACGGCGCGGCCACCGGCATCCGACGGGCCGCCCCGGTGCTGGACGCCTTGTTTGCCGCCGGAGGCTCCGCAGAGCTGTCAGTGCTGGAGGATGCCTGCGGCAGGGAGGCTGGCACTGTGCTGCGGGCACTGCAGAAGGCCGGGGTCACGGTCTGCGAGACTGCGGCCCGCCGGAGGATCGGCGACAAGTCCCGTCGGATGGTGGAACTGGCCGTCAGCGCCGAGGAGGCCGCATCTCTGACGGAAAAGCGATCCTCCCCCCAGCGGCGGGAGGCGGTGCGTCTCCTGGCGGCAGAGGGGCGGATGAGCGCGGCGGAGGTATGCTACTTCACAGGCGTCTCCATGGCCGCCCTCCGGGGGATGGAGAAGGCGGGGATCGTGGCTTTTTCAGCGGAAGAGGAGCTGCGGCTGCCGGACCTGACGGCGGTGGAACCCAGCGGTCCTATCGTCCTCAATGAGGAACAGGAGGCGGCCTTTCAGTCTATCCGGACCCTGACGAAGACCGGGAAGCCGGAGGCGGTGCTGCTCCAGGGCGTCACCGGCAGCGGCAAGACCCAGGTCTATCTCCGTCTGGTTCAGGAAATACTGAGCCGGGGGAGGCGGGCCATGGTCCTGGTGCCGGAGATCGTGCTGACGCCCCAGATGATGCGGCGGTTCTCCGCCTGCTTTGGGGACCAGGTGGCCATGCTCCACAGCTCCCTGCGGATGACGGAGCGCTACGACCAGTGGAAGCGTATCCGCCGGGGCGAGGTCCAGGTGGTGCTGGGCACCCGGTCCGCCATCTTCGCCCCGCTGAAAAACGTGGGCCTGATCGTCCTGGACGAGGAGCAGGAGAGCAGCTATCAGTCGGAAAACCCGCCCCGGTATCACACCCGGGACGTGGCCAAATACCTCTGCGCCCGGGACAAGTCCACCTTGGTCCTGGGGTCTGCCACTCCGGCGGTGGAGACCGCCTGGAACGCGGAGCATGGGATCTATCACAAGGCGCTGCTGCGCCGGCGATATAACCGGCAGGCATTGCCGGAGGTGCTGGTGGCGGACCTGAAACAGGAAATCCGGGCGGGCAACGCCGGGATGGTGGGGCAGGTCCTCCGCACTGAGCTGGAGGAAAACTTGCGGCGGGGAGAGCAGAGCATCCTGCTGCTGAACCGCCGGGGCAGCAACAGGTATCTGCTGTGCGGGGAGTGCGGCCATGTGCCGGAGTGTCCCCGCTGCAGCGTGGCGCTGACGTATCACTCCGCCAATGGACGGCTGATGTGCCACTACTGCGGCCACTCGGAGCGATCCAGCGACACCTGCCCCGTCTGCGGCGGCATCATGAAGCACGTGGGCACCGGCACTCAGAAGGTGGAGGAGGAGCTCCACGATCTGTTCCCGGGTACGGAGGTGCTGCGGATGGACGCAGACACCGCCGCGGGCCGTCATGAGCAGCTGCTGGACAAGTTTGAGCGGGAGCAGATTCCCATCCTCCTGGGCACCCAGATGGTGGCCAAGGGGCTGGACTTTCCCCAGGTGACACTGGTGGGGGTTCTGGCTGCGGATCTGTCCCTGTATGTAGACAACTACCGGGCCGCCGAGCGGACCTTCAGCCTGCTGACCCAGGTGGTGGGCCGGGCGGGCCGGGGCGGCAGTGCCGGCCGGGCGGTGATCCAGACCTACACCCCGGAAAACGATGTGATCCAGTGCGCGGCTCGGCAGGATTACCAGGGGTTTTATGAGCGGGAGATCCGGATGCGGCGATTGCGGCGGTTTCCGCCATTTGCAGACCTCTTCACCTTCACCGTCTCCGGTACCGAGGAGGGCGCCGTCCTCCGGGCCGCCGTCGCAGTGCGGGAAGAGCTGCGCCGCCTCTGCGCCCTGCCGGAGCTGGCGGCCGGAGAACCGGAGGTGCTGGGTCCCGCCCCTGCGCCGGTGATGAAGCTGAATAACCGCTACCGCTACCGCTGCCTGCTGGTGGGAAAGAACGACAGGCCCACCCGAGAGGCGGTGAGCTGGCTGCTGAAGGCATTTGCAAACGACCGCGCCAACCGCGGGATGAATCTATTTGTGGACTGCAACTCCATGGAGTGAGCAGCGTTTTGAAGGAGGTCAAGGACTTATGGCTTTACGGAAGATCGTGGTGCAGGGAGAGGAGTGCCTGACAAAGGTGTGCCGCCCTGTGACGGAGTTCAACCCTCACCTGCACCAGTTGCTGGACGATATGCTGGAAACACTGGAGGATGCCAATGGCGCTGGGCTGGCTGCTCCCCAGGTGGGAGTGCTGCGCCGGGTGTGCGTGGTGCTGGACGAGGACTCTGAGGAGTATATCGAACTGGTGAACCCGGAGATCGTGGCTCAGAGCGGCGAGCAGACCGGGCTGGAGGGCTGCCTCAGCGTGCCCGGCAAATGGGGCATCGTCACCCGGCCGGACGTGGTCCGGGTCCGGGCCCAGGACCGGTATGGCGACTGGTTCGAGGTGGAGGGCGAGGGCCTGACGGCCCGAGCCTTCTGCCACGAGATCGAGCATCTGGACGGCCATCTGTTTGTGGAGCACATCGACCACTTCCTCTCTGATGAGGAGCTTCGGGACTATCTGGAGCAGGAAGAGCGGGAGGCCCGTGAGGCCGCAGAAGCTCAGGAAGGGGAGTGAGCCCATGCGGATCCTGTTCATGGGCACGCCGGACTTCGCCGTGGCGTCCTTGCGGCGGCTGGTGGCCGACGGCCATGAGGTCTGCGGCGTGTTCACGCAGCCGGACAAGCCCAAAAACCGGGGACATAAGCTGGTGCCAACGCCTGTAAAGGAATTTGCTTTGACAGAAAATATTCCCGTCTATCAGCCTTTGAAGATGCGGGACGGCACGGCGCTGGAGCTGGTGCAGTCCCTGGCACCGGAGCTGACGGTGGTGGCGGCCTACGGCCGCATCCTGCCGGAGGACATTCTGGAGGCGCCCAGATACGGCTCTATCAACGTCCACTCGTCTCTGCTGCCCAAGTATCGGGGGGCGGCCCCCATCAACTGGGCCATCCTGAACGGGGAGGAGACTACCGGCGTCTCCATCATGTATATGGCGAAGGAGCTGGACGCAGGGGACGTGATCCTGCAGAAGGAGACTCCCATCGGCCCGGACGAGGACGCCCAGGCCCTGACGGTGCGCCTGGCGGACCTGGGGGCAGAGGCCCTCAGCGAGGCGGTGGCGGCCATCGGAAACGGCACAGCCGCCCGGACACCCCAGGATGAGAGCCGTCAGACCTACGCCTCCATGCTGACAAAAGAGATGTCCCCCATCGACTGGACCCGCTCCGCCCGGGAGATCGACTGTCAGGTCCGGGGACTGATTCCCTGGCCCTGCGCGGCCTGCGAGCTGGCAGGGCAGCGGTTCAAGGTCTACCGCACCGCCCCCGGCGAACAGACCGGCGCGGCGCCCGGTACAGTGCTCTCCGCCGGGAAGCAGGGCATCCAGGTGGCCTGCGGCAGGGGAGAGAGCCTGTATCTCACGGAGATCCAGGCGGAGGGCGGCAAGCGCATGGCTGCGGCGTCCTATCTGCTGGGCCACCCGTTGGAGGTCTGAGCTCCGCCAGTTTCACAATTCGGGAGGTTTTTATGCCCTATTACGGTCATATCTATTACGGTTATGGCGACTTTCTTGCAAATAATCTGTACGTCCTGCTGCTGATCCCAGTGCTGCTGCTGTCCCTGTGGGCCCAGTTCCAGGTGTCCGGCAGCTTCCGGCGGTACAATGCCGTGAACAACCGGCGCCGCATCACCGGTGCCCAGGCGGCGGAAGCGGTGCTGCGGGCTCACGGGGTATTCGGTGTGCCTGTCCGGCCCTGCCGGGGAAATCTGACAGACCACTACGACCCTCGGGACAATACCATCTACCTGTCTGAGACAGTCTACGACGCCCCCACCATCGCGGCGGTGGGCGTGGCGGCCCACGAGGCGGGCCACGCTGTCCAGTACGCGGAAAACTACGGCCCTGTGCGGCTGCGCACGGCCATCATCCCCGCCACGCGGATCGGTTCCAGTCTGTCCTTCATCCTGTTGCTGGTGGGGCTGGTGCTGTACAACCAGTCTCTGTTCTTCATCGGCATCGTGCTGTTTTCCTTCACCACGCTGTTCCAGCTGGTGACGCTGCCGGTGGAGTTCAACGCCTCCGCCCGGGCCATCGCCACCATCGACGGGGCGGGCCTGCTGGATGAGGATGAGCTGCCCGGCGCCAAAAAGGTGCTGCGGGCCGCGGCGTTGACCTATGTGGCGGCGCTGCTGATGAGCCTGCTGCAGCTGATGCGGTTTGTGCTGATCTTTATCGGCCGCGGCGGCCGCGATCAGGGAGGCAGCCAATGAGGGCCCCTAATGCCCGGGACACCGCCCTGCGCGTCCTGGTGAGCTGCCGCACGGCCGGGGCCTGGGCGGATGCGGCCCTGAGGGCCCAGCTCCGCCGGGACGGCCTGTCCGGACCAGAGGCGGCGCTGTGCAGCCGTATCGTCTACGGCGTGATGCAGAACCGGCTGCTGCTGGACTTCTACCTGGGTGCCTACTGCTCCCAAAAGGTCGACCACTTGCAGCCGCCGCTGCTGGAAATTCTGCGGATTGGGGCTTATCAAATTCTGTTTCTGGATAAAATTCCCCACAGCGCCGCTGTCAATCAGGCGGTGGAGCAGGCCAAGGACAACGGCCGGGCCAAGGCAGCCGGGCTGGTGAACGCGGTGCTGCGGCAACTCTCCCGGAACAAGGTGCACCTGCCGAGGATCCCAGACCAGGATGCACTGCACAGCCTCTCCATCCGGTACAGCCATCCCAAGTGGCTGGTGAAACGCCTCCAGGCCATTCTGGGGCCGGAGACGGAAGCCTGCCTTGCGGCCGACAACGCTCCGGCGCCGCTGACGATTCAGGTGAATCCGCTGAAAGCTGCTGCGGAGGAGCTGACGGCGGAGCTGGAGGCATCCGGCGTGATTGTCCGGCCCCATCCTTGGGTGTCCGGATGCCTGGAGCTGGACCACGTCGGGGATCTGACGGCGCTGGAGCCCTTCCGAATGGGAAAATTCCTGGTCCAGGACCCGGCGGCCCGGCTGGTGTCCCAAATCGCCGGGGTGGAGCCGGGTATGCGGGTGCTGGACGTGTGCGCCGCGCCGGGAGGCAAGTCCTTCTCCGCCGCCTTTGCAATGGAGGACCAGGGGGAGATTTTGGCCTGCGACCTCCACGAGAACAAGCTGAAGCGCATCCGGGAGGGGGCGGAGCGACTGGGCCTTGCGTGCATCCAGACTACCGCCGCAGACGGCCGGGGGTTCCGGCCGGAGTGGGAGGCGCGGTTCGATGTGGTGCTGGTAGACGCCCCCTGCTCGGGTTTCGGCATCATCCGGAAGAAGCCGGATGTCCGGTACAAAAAGCCTGACGACCTGTTCGCCCTGCCGGTGATCCAGCGGGCGATCTTGGACAACGCCGCCCGGTACGTGAGGCCCGGCGGCACGCTGGTGTACTCCACCTGCACGATCCTGCCGGAGGAGAACGAGGGTGTATCCGACAGCTTCCTGGCAGAGCACCCGGACTTTTGCCGCACGCCCTTCTCCCTGTCCGGACCGGTGGGGGAGACCGAGGGCCAGGTGACTCTGTGGCCCCACCGCCACGGCACCGACGGCTTTTACATCTGCCGCATGACGCGGAATTGAGGAACGATCCATGACCGATTTGAAATCACTGACCCTGCCGGAGATGACGGCCTTCCTCCAGTCCCTGGGGGAGCCGGCCTTCCGGGGCAGGCAGGTGTTCACCTGGCTCCACCGGGGGGTGACGGACTTCGATGGGATGACCAATCTCTCCAAGTCCCTGCGGGAAAAGCTGAAGGAGACCTGTTTCATCACCTCCCCCCAGGTGGCCCGCAAGCAGGTGTCCCGGTTGGACGGGACCATCAAATACCTCTGGGAGCTGTCCGACGGCAACTGCATCGAGACAGTGCTCATGCAGTACCACCACGGCAACACCGTGTGCATCTCCTCCCAGGTGGGGTGCCGGATGGGGTGCGCCTTCTGTGCCTCCACCATCGCCGGCAAGGTCCGGGACCTGACCCCGGCGGAGATGCTGGACCAGGTGCTGTTCACCCAAAAAGACTCCGGCCTGCCCGTCTCCAACATCGTGCTGATGGGTATCGGCGAGCCGCTGGACAACCTGGACACGGTGCTGAAATTCCTGGAGCTGGTGAACCACCCCGACGGGATGAACATCGGGATGCGGCATATCTCCCTCTCCACCTGCGGCATCGTGCCGGGCATCCGGCGGCTGGCGGAGCTTGAACTTCAGCTGACTCTCTCTGTGTCCCTCCATGCGCCGGACAGCGAGACCCGATCCAAGATCATGCCCATCAACCGGGCCTATGACGTGGAGGAGCTGTTCCGGGCCTGCCACGACTACTTCGACAAGACCGGCCGCCGCATCTCCTTTGAGTACGCCATGATCGACGGGGTCAACGACCACGACTGGCAGGCGGACCTGATCGCCAGGAAGCTCCGGGGGATGCCGGGCCACGTGAACCTGATTCCCCTGAACGACGTGGTGGAGAGCCCCTACAAGCCCTCCCGCCGGATCGGGGCCTTTCAAAAACGGCTGGAATCCCACGGCATCACCGCCACCGTGCGGCGGAGCCTGGGTGGAGATATCGACGCCTCCTGCGGACAGCTCCGCCGGAAGGCCATGGAAGAAGCGCAGAAAGGGGAGTGTTCCCAATGAACCAAATGAACGTCTGGGGCATGACCGACATCGGCCTTGTCCGGAAGGAGAACCAGGACGCCTACGTCACGGCGCAGCACACGGCCTCCGGCCGCACGGTGGGCGTGGTGTGCGACGGCATGGGCGGCCCCGCCGGGGGCCGTGTGGCCAGCCAGATCGCCGTCTCCGTCTATCTGGAGGAGCTGGAGAAGCTCCTGACGGCGGATCAGACCCCTCAGCAGCTGCTGGAGGCATCCGCCCAGGCGGCAGCCCTGGCCAATCAGGCCATTCAGGCGGAGGCAGAGCGCCGGGAGGAATGCCGGAACATGGGCACTACCCTGGTGTCCGCCATCTCCTATGACGGCGGCGTGGTGGTCACCAACGTGGGGGACAGCCGGGCTTATCACATCACGGAGGACGGCATCACCCGCATCACCAAGGACCACTCCCTGGTGGAAAGCATGGTAGACCGGGGAGACATCACCGCTGAGGAGGCCCGCCGCCACCCCAGCCGCAATCTCATCACCCGGGCCCTGGGACCGGACATCTCCGCCGACTGTGACGGGTACATATGCCCGATGAACGCCGGGGAGTACCTGCTACTGTGTTCCGACGGACTGGTGAACACCGTCACCGATCAGGAGATGCTCTTCGAGGTCATCCACGGGGACGGGCCGGACACCTGCCTGGACCGGCTGCTCGCCATCGCCAAGCGCCAGGGCGCGCCGGACAATGTCACGGCCGTCCTGATGCAAAAACAGTAAAGGGGGGAGACACATGGAACACAAGGACCCGTATATTGGAAAAATGCTGGACAACCGCTATGAGATTCTGGAGCGTATCGGCACCGGGGGCATGGCGATTGTGTACAAGGCCAAGTGCCACCGGCTGAACCGCCTGGTGGCCGTCAAGATTCTCAAGAGCGACCTGGCCCAGGACGAGGACTTCCGCCGCCGGTTCAACGCAGAATCCCAGGCAGTCGCCCAACTGTCTCACCCCAACATCGTATCGGTGTACGACGTGTCCAAGGGCGGCGATATCGAGTATATCGTCATGGAGCTGATCGACGGCATCACGCTGAAGCAGTACATGGAGAAGCGGGGGCAGCTGAACTGGCGGGAGTCGCTGCACTTCATTACACAGATCATGCGGGGCCTCAGCCACGCCCACAGCCGGGGCATCGTCCACCGGGATATCAAGCCCCAGAACGTGATGGTGCTGCGGGACGGCAGCGTGAAGGTAGCCGACTTCGGCATCGCCTGCCTGGAGAACGCCGCCCAGACCCTGACCCAGGAGGCTCTGGGCTCCGTCCACTACATCTCTCCGGAGCAGGCCCGCGGGGACCGCACCGACGCCCGCAGCGACATCTATTCCGCCGGCGTGGTGCTGTATGAGATGCTCACCGGCCGCCTGCCCTTTGAGGGGGACAGCGCCGTATCCGTGGCCATCCAGCACCTGAGCTCCGTGCCCCTGGCTCCCCGGGAGGTGAATCCGGACATCCCCGAGCAGCTGGAGCTGATCTGCATGAAGGCCATGGCACCGGATCTGGAGAAGCGCTACCCCTCCGCAGACGCGATGATCGCAGATCTGGAGGCCTTTCGGAAGAACCCCGGCGTGAATCTGGACTTCGAGCTGTCCGACCTGCGGCCGGAGGAGACCGACGAGCCCACTCAGAAGCTCCGCTCCGCTGTGCCGCCCCAGCTCCACCGGCAGGGCCGGGAGCCCTCCTATGAGCGGGGACGCCGGTGGGAGGAGGATCGCTACGAGGACGAACAGCCCTCCCGCCTCAGCGGCGGCAAGAAGATCGCGTTGATCGGCGGCGGTGCCGTAGTGGTCGTGGTGGTCCTGTTCTTCCTGTTCCGGGCCATCTTCGCCTCCTTTGTCCCGGCGGCGCCGGACACCTACACCGTACCCAAGCTGGTGGGCATGACGGAGGAGCAGGCCAACGAGCAGGCCAGTGTGGCGGACGGCACCTTCCAGGTGGTGGTGGCGGGCACCGAGGCCAGCGACGCCGCCGTGGGTGAAATCGTCCGCCAGGACCCGGAGCCGGACACGGAGAAGAAGGGTGAGCTGCCCATCACCATCAACGTCTGGGTCAGCGCCGGTGAGGACGTGGGCACCATGCCGGACCTGACCACCAAGCCCATGACCTATGACCAGGCCATGACCATCCTGCAGGATCTGGTGGCGGAATATGAACTGAACGTCCAGCCCTATGAGGAGACCCAGAAGGAGTACGATGACGAGCTGGCCGTTGACGTCATCAAGTCCACCACCCCGGCGGCGAATGAAGAACTCCACAAGGGGGACACCATCACCTTTGTCCTCAGCCGGGGACCCCAGACCGTGCCGCTGATCGATTTCACGAATAGGGAACGTGCCTGGGCGGAGGACCAGCTGAAGAACGTGCTGGGCCTGGAGGTCGAGGTCCATGAGGAGGCCAACGACACTGTGGAAGCGGGTCTGGTTATCCGTCAGAACCCGACGGCTACCACGCAGGTGCCTGCCGGCAGCACAGTGGAGCTGTGGGTCAGCACCGGCCCGGAGAGCGGCGGCAATGAAGACCTGCAAATGGAACCGCTGATTATCGCCCTGCCCACAGACCGGGAGACAGCAGAAGTTCAGATCGTGGTGGACGGAGTGATCAAGGTCAACGAGTCGGTCCCCTGCCGAGATGGCAACTATGTCTATGAGCTGTACGGCACCGGAACGGTCTCCGTGGAGGTGTACGTGGACGGCGTGATGGATGTGAACAATACCCGTGAGGTGACCTTCGGTGAGTGAGGGACGGATCCGAAAGGCCCTCAGCGGCTTCTACTATGTGGACACCGGCAGCGAGGTGCTCACCTGCCGGGCCCGGGGCAAGTTTCGGAAGGAGGGCATCTCCCCTCTGGTGGGGGACCGGGTGGAGGTCCGGGAGCTGGGGAACGGCGAGGGCTTTGTGGAGGCCATCCTGCCCCGGAAGAACGCATTTTCCCGGCCGGCGGTGGCCAACATCGACCAGCTGGTGGTCATCGCCTCCGGTGCCATCCCCAAAACAGACCCGTTCCTCATTGACCGGGTGGCGGCCATCGCAGCACTGAAAGGATGCAGCGTGATGGTGCTGCTGAACAAATGCGATCTGGACTGTGCCGATGCGCTGTACGCCATTTACGCAGCCGCCGGATTTCCAACTCTGCGGGTCAGCGCGGAGACCGGGGAGGGGATCGAGGAATTGAAGCCCCTGATCGCCGGGAAGCTGTCTGCCTTTACAGGGAATTCCGGTGTGGGAAAGTCCAGCATCCTGAATGCCCTGGATCCGGCGTTTCAGCTCCAGGTGGGGGATGTGAGCCAGGCGCTGGGCCGGGGACGCCACACCACCCGGCACGTGGAGCTGTTCCACCTGAGCTGCGGGGCGGACGTTGTGGACTCCCCGGGCTTCTCCTCCTTTGAGACCGATGAGCTGAATCTGGAGCTGAAGCACCGCCTGCCGGAGACCTTTGTGGAGTTCCGGCCTTATCTGGACCAGTGCCGCTTCGTGGGGTGCAGCCACACCAAGGAGAAGGGCTGCGCCGTGCTGGAGGCGGTGCGCGCTGGCAAGATCCAACGGAGCCGCCACGCCAGCTATGTGCGCCTGTATGAGGAGCTGAAGCCCCTCCAGGACTGGCAGGAGCGGAAGAAGTGAATCGCGCGGAAGAGGCGGGCAGATGCCCGCCTCTTTTTGTGTGCCCTGCCTTTTGTACCAGGACAGGCAGCGGCGTATATAATGGGAGTGAGAAAGGGGCGTGGGGCGTATGTTTCGGAGAGGCGGCGGATGCTGGATACTGGGCGTCTGTGCGGTGGCGCTGGGGGCCGGGATCCTGATTGCGGCGATCTTTCCGGTAGGGGCGCTGATGTTTTTGGTGGCGGTCCTGCTGATTGCGTGCGGCTGCGCCTGCTGCAGGCGTTAGAAAGGAGCAAATATCATGCGAATTGTAGTGTGGAAGTCCCCCAAAGCCCTCAGCGGCATTCTGCGGAAGCTGTTCAAGATTTCGGAATAAGCAGTCCCGGCCGGGCATACAGTGTCAGCAGAGCGAGACTCCGTGGACAACATGGCGGCGCACAGGGGCGGGAGAGCGGCCGCTGGCGGCCCCTCCCGCCCCGTACCGTTTTCCAGGCGGCGGGAAACGGCTGCGCCGTCCATCGGAGGACCAACGGCCGGAAAGGAAGGGCGAACCATGGAACTGGAATTGAAAAAGGCCTGCTTCGACGCCTATGAGGCGGCGGGAGAGCTGACATTGACTCAGGAGGAGACAGCGGAGACCATCGTGCCGGACTACTGTCCGGACATTGCGCGGATCATCGAGACCACGGGCAAGGTGTTCCTCCACAGCCGGGAGATGCGGGACGGCAGGGCAGAGATCTCCGGCACCGTCCGGGTGACGGTGCTGTACACGCCGGAGGGGGAGGGGGGCATCCGGACCCTGGAATTTGCCATGCCCTTCACGGTGGAGACCGACGGACGCAGTCTGCCGGACTGCGCGGCGCTGCTGGCGGACACGGAGCCGGAGCTTCTGGAGACCCGGATGCTGAACCCCCGCAAGGTCTTCACCCACTGCAAGCTGGTGACGCGGCTGACGGGCTATCAGCGCAGTCCCTTATGCTTCTGCACGGATGCAGAGGCGGGGCCGGAACTGTGCATCGAAAAAAAGCAGGAGCAGCAGCACGCCATCGTGCTGACCCACATTGCGGAGAAGGACTTCACCTTCTCCGAACAGATGGACCTGTCCCCGGGCAGAGAGGGAGCGGCGGAGATCCTCACCAGCCGGGTGAACAGCACTGTGACGGAGACGAAGATCGTGGGCAGCAAGCTGCTGTTCAAGGGTATCTTCACCGTCAGCCTCCTGTACCGGACGGCGGACGGCCGCTGCTGCGCCGCGTCCGGAGAGCTGCCGTTCTCTCAGATCCTGGAGGTGGAAGGCGCCCCGGAGGGCGCAGAGCCATCGGTGCGCCTCCAGTTCACCGGCGCGGATCTGCAGGTCGACGGCGCCGACGCCGAGGGCCGGGAGATCGCGGTGACGCTATACCTCCACGCCACAGCTCTGCTGCGCCAGACCCAGGAACTGACGCTCCTCAGTGACCTCTACTCCACTGCCTATGATCTGACTTATGACGCCGCGCCTCTAGAACTCACCAGCTTTCGGGAACAGTTCACCCGCCGTCAGACGGTGCGGGAGGTGCTGGAGATCGGTGTGGTGGCGGATTCCATCCTGGCCCTCTCCGTCACCTGCGGAGCTGTTTCCGTCAGTCGGGAGGGGGCGGGCGTGGTCCTGCGGACCGGGGCGTCTGTCCGGGCACTGTATCTGGACGAGGGGGGCGTGCCTCTGGTGGCGGAGCGGAGCATCGACGTCAGCTGCCAGCTGGAGCTGCCGGAGGACTGCCGGGTCGCTGCCCGGGCCGTCTGCCCGGAAGAGGTCCAGGGCAGCCTGACGGACCGGGGCATCGAGGTCCGGTTCCCGGTGGACTTCCGGGCGGAGGCGGCCCAGCGTGTGAAACGGGTGTGCGTGTCCGCAGGAAAGATCAATACAGACGCGCCTAAGGAGACCACCGGCGCGCCGTCCCTGGTGCTGCGTTGCCTGGGGAAGCAGGAGACCGCCTGGGATCTGGCGAAACGGTACAACACCACCATCGGCGTGATCCTGGCAGCCAATCAACTGGAGACGGAAGGAGATATCTCCCGGGACCAGCTGCTGCTGATCCCCCGGAAGCGGACCTGAGTCACCCTTGACGGGTCCGGCAGCCCATGGTAGACTGGAAAAAACGGGTATTCGGTCTGTTTCGTCTGCCCTCTGGGAAGTGGAGGTGCCTATGCCGGACTTTGCGGTGCGTGTTCGGGGAGCCAAGGGGAGGAGCTGGCGGTCCCCGAGGCGGCTGGTAGCGGTTTACCTGGGACTCTGGGTTTTTGCCCTGGTGGTGTTCTTGTTGATGGACCCCACGGACGCCATGGGGTACGCCCTTTTATTCCACTGGCTGCTCCTGCCCATCGCCGCCTTTGTGATCTCCCTGCGGATTGGGGAACTGGTCCGCAGGGATGGGCGCATGTGGCTGCTGCCTCTGGCCCTGGGACTTTTGTATATGCTGGCGGACTTTCTCACCTTCCGGCTCGCCAATATGTTGGCCTTTGACAAGATCAACCTGCCTCAGTGGGACCTGTTTTTCATCGGGGCGGCCATCTCTGCCCTGGGCCTTCTCATCGGGCGATTGCTGGGCCGCCGGAGATCCAAACCTGCCTGATTGACGGAGTTTCCCGTTGCCCCGTCTTAACAAGACGGCACAAGATAACAAAAGAGCGGAGCATCAGCTCCGCTCTTTTTCTGTTCCGTTTTATCCCTCGGAATATCGGGCGAGGAACTGACGGGTCCGTTCCTCCCTGGGGTGCTCAATGACTTGGTGGGCGTCACCCTGCTCCACGATGACGCCGCCGTCCATGAAGATCACCTGGTCTGCCACATCCCGGGCAAAGGCCATCTCATGGGTGACGATAATCATGGTGGTCCGCTGTTCCGCCAGCTCCCGAATGACCCGAAGCACCTCGCCGGTGAGTTCCGGGTCCAGGGCGGAGGTGGGCTCGTCAAAGCAGAGGATGTCCGGGTGCAAGGCCAGGGCCCGGGCGATGGCCACCCGCTGCTGCTGTCCGCCGGAGAGCTGGCTGGGGTAGTGATTTGCCCGCTCACTGAGGCCCATCTTCGCCAGCAGCTCCCGGCCGTCCGCTTGGATCTCCTCCAGGATTTGCTTTTTGTTCTGCTTGAAGTCCGGCTGCTCCTGGGCCAGCAGCTCCCGGGCCAGGGTGACGTTCTTCAGCGCCGTGTATTGGGGGAACAGATTGAAGGACTGAAACACCAGCCCGAAGTGGAGCCGCTTCTTCCGCACCTCGCTCTCCCGCTGGGTGGCGGGATCAGCGGCGTCAAAAATCAGATTACCCGCCACAGAGATGGTACCCTGCTCCGGCTTCTCCAGGAAATTCAGGCACCGCAGCAGGGTGGTTTTGCCGGAGCCGGAGGAGCCGATGATGGCCAGGGCCTGGCCCTGCTCCAGATCAAAGCTGATGTCCTCCAGCACCCGGGTGGCGCCGAAATGCTTTTCAATGTGATGTACTTCCAGAATTGCCATAAATCGGTTCCCTCCTTACTGAAAGAAGTCCAGCTTTTTTTCAAGCTTGCCCAGCAACACCGTGACGATGCCGCTGAAGATCAGATAGTAGACAGCGGTGAAGAACAGGGGCCACACCAGGCCCGCAATGCCGGAGTTGCCCTTCATAAAGGACTCGCCCATCCAGATGACCTCCTGCAATGCGATGACCCGGGCCAGGGAGGTGTCCTTCACCAACGTGATGATCTCGTTGGAGATGGGGGGGACGATTCGCTTGATCATCTGCAGCAGGGTGATGTGGCGGAAGATCTGGGCTTTGGTCATGCCCAAGACCTGGCCTGCCTCCTGCTGGCCCTTCGGCACTCCCTGGATGCCGCCCCGGTAGATCTCGGAGAAGTAGCAGGCGTAATTAATGATGAAGGCCACACACACGGCCATCATCCGCCCGGACTCACCGCTGGGCCAGTTGAACCACTTCTGGATGCCGGGCACATAGAACAGTGCAATGATTTGCAGCACCAGAGGCGTGCCCCGGATGACCCAGACCACCAGGCGGGTCAGCCACCGCAGGGGAGGAAAGCGGCTCATGGAACCGAAGCTGATAACCAAGCCCAGGGGCAGTGCCCCGATCAGGGTGATGAAAAACAGCTGAAGGGTCTTGAGAAATCCGCTGTTCAGGGCCGACAGCACGGTCCGGAATGTGCTGGAGGTAAAAAATTCAATCATGGTATCGTCCTCTCAAGGTCAGTGTGGTAGAGGGGGAAAGCCGCCGAAAAGCAGAGCGCGCACTGCGCACTCTGCTTTTGGAAGATCCGCAGGGGAAGAAGCTCACTCCAGGATCACGGCGTCCTGCAGGCCGTAGGTGGTAGCCACCTCCAGCACGGTGCCGTCAGCCGTCTTCTCCGCCAGGAAGGTGTTGAAGGCGTCCACCAAGTCGGACCCCTGCCGGAAGCCCACGCCATATTCCTCGGAGGGCAGGTCCTGGGCCTCATTCAGGTTCAGGCTGTAGATCAGATCGGCGTAGCTGGTGCCCTCGCCGGTCATCTCAGCGGCCATCAGCACGTCGATGACGGCGGCGTCGGACGTGCCGGCGGCAACCTCCATCAGGGCGTTGGACTGGGCCTGGACCGGCACGGTGGTGGCACCCAAGGCCACGGCGGCATCCTCACCGGCGGAGCCGGACTCCACAGCGATGTTCAGGCCCTCCAGAGAGGTCAGGCCCTCGAACTCAGCGGCCCGGTCGGCAGGATAGACCAGAGTCTGGTAGTTGGTGCAGTATGGGTTGGACGTACCCATAGCAGCCAGAACGTCGTCGGTGAGAGTCATACCATTCCACACGCAGTCGATGGCCCGGGAGTCCAGCTCTTCCACCTTGTAGTCCCAGGTGATCTCCTGGAACTCCACGGAGACGCCCAGGCTCTCGGCAAACAGCTTGGCCAGGTCGGCGTCAAAGCCGATCCACTCATCGCTGCCCTCTTCCTTGTAGTCCATGGGGGCAAAGTAGGTAATGCCCACCACCAGGGTGCCCTTATCCTGGATATAGGCCACGTCGCTCTCGGGAGCGGTGTCACCGGAGACTTCTTCCCCTGTGGGCTGGTCATCAGTGGCGGCGTCCTCGTCAGAGGTTCCGCCGCAGGCGGCCAGAGAGAAGGTCATGGCCAGGGCCAGCAGCGCTGCCCACAGCTTCTTCATGTTTTTCATCGTCAATCCTCCAAATCTCTGGACGGAGATACCGTCCGTTTCATTACATTAGCAGTTTACCACACTAAATTATCCGTGTAAAGCCGCAAAATCAGCCAAGAACGGAGAAGGCCGGCTCCTGAATTTGTGCATCTTCTCCAAAACAAGACGGGCTGTCATACTTCGCAGCAGCCGGACATAGAGTGGAACAAGACTATGGAGCGGAAAAAGGACGGGATGCTATGAATACCAGTATCTATCAGAATATCGCCACCCGCACCGCTGGGGATATCTACATCGGCGTGGTGGGCCCCGTGCGCACCGGGAAGTCCACCTTCATCAAGCGGTTCATGGAGACCCAGGTGATCCCCAACATCGACAACGTCTACCGCAAGGAGCGGGCCCGGGATGAGCTGCCTCAGAGCGGCTCTGGCCGGACCATCATGACCGCCGAGCCCAAGTTCGTCCCGGAGGAGGCTGCCCAGATCCAGCTGCCGGACGGGGCGAGCTTTTCCGTGCGGCTGATCGACTGTGTGGGATACATGGTGAAGGGCGCCATCGGCCAGATGGAGGACGACACCCCCCGGATGGTCACCACCCCCTGGTACGACCATGAGATCCCCATGACCGAGGCGGCGGAGATCGGCACCCGGAAGGTGATCGCCGAGCACTCCACCATCGGCATCGTCATCACTACCGACGGCACCATCTCCGACATCCCCCGGGAGGACTACCTGGAAGCGGAGGAGCGGGTGATCCGGGAGCTGCAGGAGCTGGGGAAGCCCTTCATCGTCCTGCTGAACTCCGCAGACCCCCGGGGCGACCGGGCCCAAGCCATCGCCAAGGACATCTCCTCCCGGTATGAGGTGAACTGCATGGCCGTCAACTGCCTGGAGCTGGACGAGGACGCCGTGGCCGCCATCCTGAAGGCGGTGCTCTACGAGTTCCCCATGCAGGAGCTGGACCTGTTCCTGCCCCCCTGGGTGGATGCCTTGCCGGCGGACCATCCTATCAAAGCGGGCCTGTATGACGCCATCCGTCAGAACACCGCCCAGCTCCGCCACATCCGGGAGGTGGAGGGCGTCATCGCCGCCCTGGGGGAGAGCGAGCACATCAGTGAGGCCAGAATCTCAGCCATCGACCTGGGCACCGGCGTGGCCGCCGCACGGCTGGCCTTGCCCCGGGAGCTGTTCTACAAGACCCTGTCGGAGCAGTCCGGCTTTGAGGTGGGGGATGATGGGGATCTGATGAGCCTGCTGACGAAGCTGGCGGCGGTGAAGGCGGAGTACGACAAGGTAGCCGGCGCCCTCCACGACGTCCGAGAGACGGGCTACGGCATCGTGGTCCCCGGCATCGACGAGCTGAAGCTGGAGGAGCCGGAGATCATGAAGCAGGGCGGCCGGTACGGCGTGCGGCTGAAGGCCAGCGCCCCCAGCATCCACATGATCCGGGCGGACATCGAGACTGCCGTCAGCCCCATCGTGGGCAACGAGAAGCAGTCCGAGGACATGGTGAACTACCTGCTGCAGGAGTTTGAAGGGGATACCAGCAAGATCTGGCAGTCCAACATCTTCGGACGCAGCTTCCACGAGCTGGTGAACGAGGATCTGCAGGCAAAGCTCAAGCGGATGCCGGAGGACGCCCGGCGGAAGCTCCAGGAGACCCTGACCCGCATCATTAATGAGGGCAGCGGGGGACTCATCTGCATCATTCTGTGACGCAGACATCATAGAAAGGGCGCCGGAGGAATCCGGCGCCCTTTCTTACTATTCCAGCCTGTCCCGGAGGGAGCTGGGAAAAGGCCGACTCGCCCGGTATACGTGAGACCGACCACCACAAAGGGAACCAAAAGACGCCGAACAGCGCAAGGATTGGGGGATTCCTGTTCAGATGTCCCAAAGGCATCCCTGAAGAAGAAATTTCCTCCGATGCCCTCACCGCTTCATCCGGGGATCGCAGGTGCCGAACCGCCGGACATTTTCCCGCCCCTGGGACAGGGTCAGCCCATGATTTTCGTCGCTGGGCTCGTTGTCGGAGGAAATGAACACGTCGTTCTCCCACCAGCATACCGGGCAGATGTAAGCCACCGCCTCCTCCGGCGGGACCGGGAGGGTGATCTGCCCACAGCAGGGACAGGGATAGCGCCCGGGCCGATCCTGAGCTGCCGGAATCGGAGGCTCCGGCGGCCCATAGCCGTTGAACGCCTTCGGCGCGTAAAACATCTTTTTTCGTGTGTGCGCCATGGAGACCACCTGCGTCTCACAGCGCCGTGCCACGAGTGGGGACATACAGCCCGGTCATGTCCACGCCCTCCAGCTCCAGCAAGAACTGCTTGTTGGCCACGCCTCCGGCGTAGCCTGTCAGACTTCCGTCGCTGCCCACAACCCGGTGACAGGGGATCAGAATGGAGATGGGGTTGTGGCCCACGGCGCCGCCCACTGCCTGGGCCGCGGCAGAAATCCCCTGGCCCCGGAGCGTCCGGGCCAGGGCGCCGTATGTGGTGACCGTGCCGTAGGGGATCTCCAGCAGCAGGCGCCACACCGCCTGGCGGAAGGGGCTGCCCTGGGGGGCCAGAGGCGGCAGAGCCGGAAGGGGAGCCTTGGCAAAATAGGCGTCCAGCCAGGCGGAGACCTGCTCAAATACCGGCAGGTCATTTTCCTTTACAGCATTTGGGAGTCCAGCACCAAAGTATTTCTGCCCATCCAGCCACAGCCCTGTGAGGGCTGTGCCGTCCGAGGAGAGGGTCAGCATTCCCACCGGGGAGGGCTTATGAAAGATCATCCACATACAATTACACCTCAAATCAGGATCAGAGTGATGGAGCGATTGCAAACGAATGTAAGTCGTTCAACAGGGACCGCTTGATTTGTCCGGCGCGGAATGGGCGCTCCGGCGGTACGCCAGCGGGGACTGTCCTGTGCCGGACCGGAAGGCCCGGTAAAAGGCGGAGAGACTGTCAAATCCGGCCTCCCCGGCTATTTGGGCAACGGGCTGGTCCGTCTCCCGCAGCAGGCGGCAGGCTTCGGTTACCCGAAGCGTTCCCAGGCAGCCGTGGAGGGTGGTGCCGTAGGCTGCATGGAACAGATCGGCCAACCTCCGGCGGGAGAGTCCCAGGCCGTTCAGCGCGGCTGACAAGTCCGCCTGATCCCGGAAGTGGCGATGCAGCAGCGCCATGGCCTCCGCAGCAACGTCTTGGCCCGGGGAAAAATCGGTCAGGTCCGGGCGGCAGCGCTTGCAGGGGCGGAACCCCGCCGCCAGTGCA
Organism: Oscillibacter acetigenes; assembly: GCF_025567605.1. NCBI lineage: Bacteria > Bacillati > Bacillota > Clostridia > Eubacteriales > Oscillospiraceae > Oscillibacter > Oscillibacter acetigenes. The sequence continues at coordinate 100,083 of NZ_JAOQKG010000003.1, forward strand.
GCGTCCGCCGTGGGGAAGAACCGCACCCGGTCCCGCCGCGGCGGTCGGGAGGGGCAGGAGGGACGGCAGAAGATGCCTGTGGAGGCTACGCCGTAGAAAAATGTGCCATCATACCGGCGGTCGTTGTCCAGGACCGCCTGCCAGCGCTGCCGGTCTGTCATGTGTGCCGCCCCCGTTTTTTGTCCGGTTTCCGTCCGGCGCCAGGGTCCGTCAGCTCCGGCAGGGCGCCGCAGGCGATGGCCCAGAGGTACAGGCTGGCAGTGGTGCCGTAGGGGCTGTACCGCTTCTGCAGGCGCTGGAAGGTCCTCTGGTCGATGGACCGCTTTCGGTACAGCATCCGCATCCCCCGGAGGATGGCCAAGTCGCCCCAGCTGACCACATCCGGCCGCCGGAGGCCGAAGATCAGCAGCATCTCCGCTGTCCAAGGCCCCACACCCCGCAGGGAGGTGAGGCGGGCCAGCACCTCACGGTCCTCCATTTCCGCCAGGGCGTCTAGATCAAAATCCCCGGAGGCCGCTTTCCGGGCAAATTCCAGGATGTACAGCGCCCGGCGGCGGGTCATGCCCAGGGCCTGGAGCGCCTCGGCCGGCATGGCCGCGACCGTCTCCGGCACAAGCGTCCCGGCCGCTGCCTGGAGCCGCTGCCACACTGTCCGCTGGGCAGCCATGGATACCTGCTGGCCGATGATGTGATGGATTACGGAGGAGAAGAGGTCCGGGTCCACCTCCCGATGGATGGGGCTGATCCGGTCCATGGCCGCGCCCAGTTTCAGGTCTCTGGCACGCAGATAGGCAATCTCCGTTTCACCATAGGGAAAATCCATGGCGCCTCCTCCTTTCGCGTGTGTTCAACAAAAGTATAGCAGATCCGGCGGCAGATTTCTTCCCGTTTTCGGACGTTTCATCGAAAAATTTTCCCTCTGTCCCGGCCTTGCATCCGGCGGCAAGGCGTGATACCATAGAACACGATCAAGATCAGAAGAAAAAAGGAGAGAGGCTTATGCTGCTGGCCATTGATGTAGGAAACTCCAACACCTCTGTGGGGCTGTTTGACAGGGACAAGCAGCTGCGGTTTCTGGCATCCCTGGACACGGACAGCCGCAAGACCGCAGACCAGATCAGCATCGACCTGATGAACCTGTTCGCCCTGTATCACTTCCGGTTTGAGGATGTGACGGGGGCGATCCTGTGCAGCGTGGTCCCCCCCCTGAACTTCATGATGGAGAAGGCTCTGGCCCGGCTGCTGGGCAAGCCGCCCATGGTGGTGGGGCCCGGTGTGCGGACGGGGCTGAACATCCGGCTGGCGGTCCAGTCCCAGGTAGGGGCGGACATCGTGGCCGACGCGGTGGCGGCGCTGGAGAAATTCGAGCCTCCTATCGTCACCATCGACATGGGCACCGCCACCACCATCGGCGTCATCTCCGAGGGCCGGAATTACGAGGGCGGGATGCTGCTGCCGGGGGTCAACGTGTCCCTGGAGGCCCTGAGCCGCCGGGCGGCCCAGCTGCCCGCCATCTCCCTCCAGCACCCCAAGGTGTTGATTGGCAAGACGACGGAGGACTGTATGCGCTCCGGCATCGTCTACGGCACCGCCGGGATGCTGGACGGCGTCATCGACCGCATCCGGGAGCAGTTCTCAGGACGGACACTCAGCGTGGTGGCCACCGGCGGCAATGCCCCGGTGATCGTGAAATACTGCCGGAACAAGATCGTCTACGACAAGTACCTGCTGATGGACGGGCTGTGGGCGATCTATCAGAAGAACAAGTGAGAACAATGACATTGGGGGCAAGCAGTCCTGTGGTTTTCGAGACAGAACGTCTGGCTTTCAGAGAAATGAATCAGGATGATTTTCTTGATTTGGCGGAGATGCTGCAAAATCCGAAGGTGATGTATGCCTATGAACATGATTTTTCCAACTCGGATGTCCAACAATGGCTTGACCGGCAGATCGGACGATATCGGGACTATGGATTTGGCCTGTGGGCGGTCATATCGAAAACCAGTGGTGTCATGGTTGGGCAGGCAGGCCTTACTATGCAGCCATATCGAAATAAAGACGTGCTTGAAATCGGATATCTGCTCAAGAAGGAGTTCTGGCACTGCGGGTATGCAAGAGAGGCAGCTGAAGGCTGTAAACGATATGCGTTTGAACAACTGAAGCGGGACCGGGTATCGTCCATCATCAAATCGGATAACCTTGCGTCAATCAGGGTGGCGGAGAGCATCGGCATGCGCAAGGAAGATACGTTTCTCACCCGATATTACAGCGGAGAAATGCTTCATTTCTTGTACTCTGTCTACCGAGAGACACGGTGCTGAAGAAAAAGAGATCACCCAAAGCGGGTGATCTCTTTCCTGTTCTGGGGTTTCGCTGCCGCTTACTTCACCAGCACCTTTTTCAGCTTGGCGAAGCGGGGCAGGGAGTCCTCCTTGGGCAGCTTGGGCTCGCCCTGGATCAGGGGCAGCACATAGTCGATGAAGGGCTTCTCCACGCCGTTGTGGGCAGCGTTGATCCACTCGATGGGCACCTTCTTCTCGGTGTTGGCCACATCGGTCAGGGGCAGCAGCTTGGTCTTGCAGACGTACTGGCCGTCCTCATAGCTGCGCTCGAAGCCCACCATCTTGTCGGTGATACCATTGACGGCGTTCTCCACAGCGGCCATGCCGCTCATGACGGCCTCCTCGATATCGGTCTCGGACGCCAGGTGGGCACCGCACCGCTGGAGGAGGGAGAGCTCGATGCCCCGGACCTTGGCGCCGGTCTTCTCCTTGACTACCTGGGCCAGCAGGGAGGCCAGGCCGCCCAGCTGGGCGTGGCCGAAGCCGTCGGTGGCAGAGGTCTTGGCCTCGGAGACGAAGGAGCCGTCGGCGTAGTGGATGCCCTCGGAGACGGCCACCATGCAGTTGCCCTTCTCCTTGTAGATGCGCTCCACGTCGGCCAGGAACTGATCCATGTCGAAGTCCACCTCGGGCAGGTACACCAGATCGGGGCCGGCGCCGTAGGCGGTGGCCAGGGCGGCGGCGCCAGCCAGCCAGCCGGCGTGGCGGCCCATGATCTCGATGATGCAGACCATGCCGGTGTCATACACTCGGGCATCCTGATAGACCTCCATGCAGCTGGTGGCAATATACTTGGCGGCGGAGGCGAAGCCGGGGCAGTGGTCGGTTCCAAACAGGTCGTTGTCGATGGTCTTGGGCACGCCCATCACGCGGCACTCATAGCCGACCTTCTGCATGTACTTGCTGATCTTGTTGCAGGTGTCCATAGAGTCGTTGCCGCCGTTGTAGAAGAAGTAGCGGACGTCATACTTCTTGAAGATCTCCAGAATCCGCTTGTAGTCGGTGTCATCCACATCCGGGTCCGCCATCTTGTACCGGCAGGAGCCCAGGGCAGAGGAGGGGGTGTATTTCAGCAGCTCCAGCTCTGCCGGGTCCTCCTGGCCCATATCAAACAGCCGGTCGTTCAAAACGCCCTTGATGCCGTGCTCCGCGCCCAGGACGCGGGTGATGCTGGGGTTCTTCAATGCCGTGGCGATGACGCCGTAGGCACTAGCGTTGATGACGGAAGTAGGGCCGCCGGACTGGCCGAAAATGCAGGCGCCTTTCAGTTCACTCATGGAAAAATCCTCCTCAGATTTGGTTTCGGGATGCTTTCTTTCATCATATCATTCAAAAAAAGAATTGTAAATACTTGCATTTTAAAAATCTTGTGATATTATCATAAGGGAAAATCGTTTTCGTTCTTTTGAATCGGCGTTTTTTGACAACCGGGATCGGACCTGTCGGCCGATGTGGGAGAGCGGGACAAATAAATGAACAGGAGTTGATCTTATGGCACTGGTTACCACGACCGAAATGTTCAAAAAAGCCTACGACGGCGGCTATGCCATCGGCGCGTTCAACGTCAACAATATGGAGATCGTCCAGGGCATCACCGAGGCCGCCCGGGATCTGGAGGCTCCCCTGATTCTCCAGGTGTCCAAGGGCGCCCGGGCCTACGCCAACCACACCTATCTGGTGAAGCTGGTGGAGGCGGCCGTCATCGAGTGCCCCAACATCCCCATCGCCCTGCATCTGGACCACGGCCCTGACTTTGAGACCTGCAAGAGCTGCATCGACGGCGGCTTTACCTCCGTCATGATCGACGCCTCCAGCAAGCCCTTTGCTGAGAACATTGAAATCACCAAGAAGGTGGTTGAGTACGCCCACGACCACGGCGTGGTTGTGGAGGCCGAGCTGGGCGCTCTGGCCGGCATCGAGGATGACGTGAAGGTCTCTGCCGAGGAGTCCCACTACACTCATCCCGAGGAGGTCCAGGAGTTCGTGGAGAAGACCGGCTGCGACTCCCTGGCTATCGCCATCGGCACCAGCCACGGCGCTTACAAGTTCACTGCCGCCCAGTGCACCCGCAACGAGAAGGGCGAGCTGGTTCCGCCTCCCCTGCGCTTTGATATCCTGGACGAGGTCGTGAAGCGCCTGCCCGGATTCCCCATTGTGCTTCATGGCTCCTCTTCCGTGCCCCAGGAGTTCGTCCGTATGGTCAACGAATTCGGCGGTAAGATGCCTGATGCCGTGGGCATTCCCGAGGAACAGCTGCGCAAGGCTGCCCGTAGCGCCGTGTGCAAGATCAACATTGACTCCGACCTGCGTCTGGCCATGACCGGCACCATCCGCAAGTTCATGGCGGAGCACCCCGACAAGTTCGATCCCCGCGAGTACCTGAAGCCCGCCCGCGCCGCCATCAAGGAGCTGGTGTCCCACAAGATCGTGGACGTGCTGGGCTGCGACCACAAGGCCTGAGCCTGCCCCGGACCCTGTTTTTGAAAAGAAGGCGGAGGGAGCGCGATGCGCTCCCTCCGTTTTTCTGTCCGGGGTCAGCTACTGTTTATCAGAGGCGGCCATCTCCGCCTCCCGCTCCAGCACCCGTCGGGCGAAGGCCGCCATGGTACAATCCTCCACTGTCTCCCCGGGTCGGATCACCAGATTGAAAAAGCAGCTGGGGATCTCGCCTTTGCGCAGCTCTTTCTGAATGCACAGATCGCACCCCTGGCTATGGTTGGAGGGATGGCAGCGGCAGGCGGTGTTTTGGCAGGTACAGAAATGCGTCATGGCAGTTCTCCTTTTTCAATCGGGTAGGACTCGCTGACGGCCAGGCGTTTCAACAGGGCGTGGGTCACCTGGGCTGCGATTTCAGAAGCCCGGCGGCAGTTTTCCTCAAAGCAGGCGGCGGCGGATCGGTCGGCCGAATCGGTGATGGTGCGAATGGAGAGGAATGGGATGCCGTTTGCATGGCAGACATGGGCAACGGCCGCGGATTCCATATCCGCGCAAAGGGGGTGAAATGCGGACCGCACGGCCTCTGTCCCAGGGCCAGAGAGAAAGGCTTCTCCGGTCACCATCCGCCCGAAGCGGACGGGGCGGCCGGAGTCCTGGGCCGCCTGGGTGGCCAAGGAGAGCAGGAAGGGGTCCCCCGGGAACCAGATGGAGTCCATCCAGGGATGGAACTCCGTGAGAATATCCTCAGCTACATCGTGATAGGCGGTCTCTGTGCTGATGACGGTATCAAAGATGGAGATGGATGGGTCGATGCCTCCTGCTGTGCCCGCATTGATGATGGCTTCCACCCGGCAGCTGTCAATGAGGACCTGGGCAGCGATGGCCGCATTGACCTTGCAGACACCACTGTACAGAGCGGCGGCAGGAACGCTGGAGATCCATCCCTCGTGGATCGTGAGCATGGCCTGCCGGCGGACGGAGCGCCTGTCCAGAAGAGGCAGGAACGGCGCGAGCTCGTCATCTCCGGCGCACAGGATTCCGATTTTGGGGAGCACGTCCCATCCCTCCTCTTTGCAGAGCAGCTGCGGTTATGGGGGTATTGTAACACGCAACGTCTGGGAGCGCAATCAAAGATTGCACAGAATAATGTTGTATGGTATAATATAATAGTTATCTCGATATAAGGAAAACCGGCCGCCATCCGGCAGAGATGCCTGGCAGCTTGAGTATTTGAGGTGGATACAAAATGGAAAACGAAGTACAGAAAAAACGAATCCTGAGCGGCATCCAGCCCTCCGGCGACCTGACCCTGGGTTCCTATCTGGGGGCCATCAAGAACTGGGCGGCTCTGGCTGACGAATATGACTGCTACTACATGCTGGCAGACATGCACACCATCACAGTGCGGCAGGTGCCCGCTGAGCTGCGGCGGCATACCCTGACCCAGGTGGCGGCCTACATTGCCAGCGGCCTGGACCCGGAGAAAAACGTGCTGTTCGTCCAGTCCCACGTGCCTGCCCACGCCCAGCTGGGCTGGGTACTGGACTGCTACACCATGTTCGGCGAGCTCAGCCGCATGACCCAGTTCAAGGACAAGTCCGCCAAGAACGCCGACAACATCAACGCCGGCCTCTTCACCTATCCGGCCCTGATGGCCGCCGACATCCTGCTGTACCAGGCAGACCTGGTGCCGGTGGGCGGCGACCAGAAGCAGCACGTGGAGATCTGCCGGGACATCGCCACCCGGTTCAACGGGATCTACGGTGATACCTTTAAGCTGCCGGATCCCTATATCCCACAGGTGGGCGCCAGGGTCATGAGCCTCACCAGCCCGGAAAAGAAGATGAGCAAATCCGACAAGGACCCCAACGGCTGCGTCTACATGCTGGAAAAGCCGGAGGACATCCTGCGCAAGTTCAAGAAGGCCGTGACGGACTCCGAGGCCTGCGTCCGCTTTGACCCGGCCGACAAGCCCGGTGTGTCCAACCTGATGCAGATCTACGCCGTGGCCACCGGCAAGAGCTTTGAGACCATCGAGCAGGAGTTCGCCGGCCATGGCTACGGCGACTTCAAGCAGGCGGTGGGTGAGTCCGTGGTGGAGCTGCTGCGGCCCATCCGGGAGGAGACGGAACGCCTGCTGGCGGACAAGAGCTATCTGGAGAGCGTCTACCGCGCCGGTGCGGAGAAGGCGGCCTATGTAGCCAACCGGACCCTGAACAAGGTCTATAAAAAGGTGGGCTTCCTGCCCCGGTGATGGAGGAGACATCATGTTGATCGAAAACCGGCTGATCGCCTATACGCTGCTGGCGCTGCTGGTGGCGCTGGTCGTCAGCTTTCTGATGACGCCCATCGTCAAGACTTTTGCTTACAAGGTGGGGGCCATCGACGTACCCAAGGACGCCCGCCGGATGCACAAGACTCCCATCCCCCGGCTGGGGGGACTGGCCATCTTTATCGGCTTCATGGTCAGCATCCTGCTGTTTGTGGAGATCACGGCCGAGATGCGCAGCATCCTGCTGGGAGCCGTTATCATCGTGGTGCTGGGCGTGGTGGACGACATCATGGCCCTGCCGGCGCTGCTGAAATTTGTGGTGCAGATCGTGGCCGCCCTGATCCCCGCCACCCACGGCGTGGTGATCCAGGCGTTTTCCAACCCCAACGTCTTTTCGGACAATCCCTATTGGGTGCTGGGAAATCTCTCCGTGCCCCTGACGGTGCTTTGGATTGTTGCCATCACCAACGCGGTGAACCTGATCGACGGCCTGGACGGCCTGGCCAACGGCGTCTCCGCCATCTCCGCCACCACAGTGCTGGTGATCGCCCTCATTGGCGGGCAGTTTCAGGTGGCTGTGGTGATGGCGGCCCTGGTGGGGGCCTGCGTGGGCTTCATGCCCTACAACATGAACCCCGCCAAGATGTTTATGGGCGACACCGGCGCCACCTTCCTGGGCTACATTTTGGCCACCATGTCCATCCAGGGCCTGTTCAAGTTCTATGCCATCATCTCCTTTGCGGTGCCATTCCTGATTCTGGGACTGCCCATCTTTGACACCGCCTTTGCCTTCATCCGCCGCATCGCCCACGGCCAGAGCCCCATGCACGCCGACCGGAGCCACATCCACCACCGGCTCATCGACATGGGCCTGAACCAGAAGCAGGCGGTGGCTACTCTGTACGTGATCTCTGCCATCCTGGGCTTGAGCGCCGTGGTGCTGACTACCAGTGGGGAGGGCCGGGCCATGCTGCTGTTCCTGGTGCTGTGCATCGTGGCAGTGGTGGCCGCCCGGGTGGTGTTCCCCAAGGAGGTCAAGGAGGAGCTGCACGAAGAGTTGGAGGAGCTGAAGGAGCACGGCCACCACGGCCATCATCCAGCGGACAAGCCGGAGGATGATGGAAAGACGGAGGAGAAGTAAATGGAAAAGCTGCGGATCATGAGCGTCTTCGGCACCCGGCCGGAGGCCATCAAGATGTGCCCCCTGGTGCAGGAGCTGGCGAATCGGGAGGGGATCGAGAGCCTCTGCTGCGTCACCGCCCAGCACCGGCAGATGCTGGACAGCGTGCTGGAGGTCTTTCAGGTGAAGCCGGACTGGGATCTGGACATCATGACCCCCCGGCAGACGCTGTCCACCATCACCAGCAAGTGCCTCACCGGCATGGACGAGGCCATCGACGCCCTGAAGCCGGATATGATCCTGGTTCACGGGGACACCTCCACCACCTTTGCCGGTGCCCTGTCAGCCTTTTACCATCAGGTGTCCGTTGGGCACGTGGAGGCAGGATTGCGAACCTATGACAAGTATTCTCCCTTTCCAGAGGAGATGAACCGGAAGCTGGTGTCCGCCATTGCGGACCTGTATTTCTGTCCCACCGCCAACAACCGGGCCAACCTGGAGCGGGAGGGTATTACCAAGGGGCTGTTCGTCACCGGCAACACGGTCATCGACGCTTTGAAGACCACAGTCCGGCCGGACTACCGCTTTTCCACAGAGGAGCTGAATCAGCTGCCCTATGGGGAGAAGAAGATCGTTCTTGTTACCTGCCACCGGCGGGAGAATTATGGCGAGCCGATGAAGAACATCATGCTGGCCCTGCGGCAGATCGCCGAGGAGAACCGGGACGTGGAGCTGGTGTACCCGGTGCACCTGAGCCCGGTGGTGCGGGAAGCAGTGGACACCTATCTTCGGGGCGCGCCCCGGGTCCATCTCATCGACCCGCTGCCGGCGGACGAGATGCATAACCTTATGGCCCGGTCTTATCTGGTGCTGACAGACTCCGGTGGTCTCCAGGAGGAGGCCCCTGCCCTGGGCAAGCCGGTGCTGGTGATGCGCCGGGAGACGGAGCGGCCGGAGGCGGTAGAGGCCGGGACCGTGAAGCTCTGCGGCGTGGTACAGGATGACATCGTCACCATGGCGGAGCGGCTGATCCGGGACAAGAGCGCCTACGACGCCATGGCCCACGCGGTGAATCCTTACGGTGACGGCCATGCCTGCCGCCGGATTGCCGATGCCATCGAGTGGAAGTTCGGCCTGCGGCGGGATCGGCCGGCAGAATTCGGCGTCTGACCTGCCGCGGACGGCACCCTGAGAGAGGAGGGCGGAGATGGAGAAACGGAAGCTGAACCGGATCACCGCGGGCTTTATTGTCCTGGTGGTGATGGTTCTGATCCTGATGTTCAGCAACAGTCTGCGCCGCTCCTCCCATATCACGCTGCCGGAGGAGGGGAGCTCCCCCGGACAGACAGAGGATGATACCAATGCCTCCGGCGGTGACGCCCTGACAGTGATCGCGGTGACGCCGGAGACGGTGCAGACCGCCATTGAGACGCTGACCCGCCCGCGGCAGTACAGCCGGGTGATCCGGGTGGAGCAGCTGTGGGACGGCGGCAGCGGTTCCTTTGAGACCACCGTCACGGTCAGCGGCCGCTGGACACGGACAGATCGCTCCCTGTCGGACGGACAGGTTCGCCACACCATCACCGACGGGGAGATCACTTATATCTGGTATGGCAGTGAGAGCAGCGTTTACAGCGCCCCTGCGGGGGACATCACCCCGGATGACGAGCAGGCCATCCCCACCTATGAGACCATCCTGGACCTGCCGGTGGAGGATATCGCCGCCGCGGATTACCGCAGCGTCTCCGATGTGAACTGCATTTACGTGGAGACGGTCCAGGATCCGGAGGGTTACACCCAACGGTACTGGGTCAGCGTGGAGACAGGCTTACTGGTAGCGTCGGAGCGGCTGTTGGAGGGGGAGACCATCTACCGCATGGCATCCCTGACGGCAGATCTGAGCACCCCCTCCACAGACCGGTTTATCCTGCCGGACGGCACGGTGCTGCTGGACACATGAGGCGAACCCCCACCGGAGACAGCCGGCGGGGGTTCTTTTCAGCAAGGCCCCGGCGGAACATTCCGCCGGGGCCGTTTTACCGACAATATGGGGTATGTCAGCGGCGGTCGCTGCGGCAGGCACCGCCGCAGCGGTCACAGCAGCCATCACAGCCGCCGCAGCCCTTTCCTCTGCGGCGGAGGCAGGAACGGAGGGCAAGCGCCAGCCAGATGCCCAGGGCCGCCAGGATCAAAACTTCCAGCATGGCAGCCTCCTCTATCCCAGCAGCAGCGCCGCGATGTGGTAGACCAGGAAGGCCACCATCCAGGCAATCACGCACTGGCTCAACGCCACACCGGCGGCCTTCCAGCCGGAGCCCAGCTCCCGCTTCACTGCGGAGATGGCGGCTACGCAGGGGGTGTACAGCAGGGTGAAGGCAAGGAACCCGGCGGCAGTGACAGGGGTGAACAGCGTCCCCAGGGCGGCGGTGCTGACATCCGCGCCGGACCCGGTAAGGATTCCAAGGGTGGAGATGACGGACTCCTTTGCGATGAACCCGGTGATGAGGGCAGTGGAGACCCGCCAATCGGCAAAGCCCAGAGGAGCGAAGAGCGGGGCGATCCAGGCACCCACGGTGGCCAGCAGACTGTCGGCGCTGTCATCCACCAGGTTCAGCCGGGTGTCAAAGGTCTGGAGGAACCAGACGATGATGGTGGCCACGAAGATGATGGTGAAGGCTCGGGTCAGAAAATCCTTGGCCTTGTCCCAGCACAGCTGCCACACGCTTTTGGCGGAGGGGAAGCGGTAGTTGGGCAGCTCCATGACGAAGGGCACGGGGTTGCCCTTGTAGACTGTGGTGCCCAGCACCTTGGCCGCCACGATGCCCACCAGGATACCCAGGATGTACAGCCCGATCATCACCAGGGCGGCATGATTCGGGAAAAAGGCGGCGGAAAACACGCCGTAGATAGGGATCTTGGCAGAGCAGCTCATGAAGGGCGTCAGCAGGATGGTCATCCGCCGGTCCCGCTCCGAGGCCAGTGTCCGGGTGGACATGATGGCGGGCACTGAGCAACCGAAGCCCACCAGCATGGGGACAATGCTCCGGCCGGAGAGACCGATCTTCCGCAGCAGCTGGTCCATGACGAAGGCCACACGGGCCATGTAGCCCGTGTCCTCCAAAATGGAGAGGAAGAAGAACAGCACCACGATGATGGGCAGAAAGCTCAGTACACTGCCCACTCCCGCGAACACGCCGTCGATCACCAGACTGTGGACCACGGGGTTCAATCCATAGGCGGCGAGGCCGCTGTCCACCGCCGCGGTGAGGGCATCGATCCCCGCGGCCAGCAGATCCGACAGGAAGGCGCCGATGACTTCAAAGGTCAGGAAGAAGATGCCCAGCATGATGGCGAAGAACAGTGGCAGGGCCAGGTATTTGTTGGTCACCACCCGATCGATGGCCTCGCTGCGGGCCCGCTCCCGGGACTCCCGGCACTTCACCACCGTGCCGGAGCAGATGGTTTCGATGAAGGTGTAGCGCATATCCGCCAGTGCGGCATTGCGGTCCATGCCGCACTCGTCCTCCATCTCCTTGACGCTGTGCTCAATGAGCTCCAGCTCGTTCTGGTCCAGGGCCAGGCGGGTCACGATGTCCTCGTCTCCCTCAATGAGCTTGGTGGCGGCGAATCGGACGGGAAGGCCCGCAGCCTCCGCGTGATCCTCGATCTGGTGGACCACCGCGTGGATGCACCGGTGGACCGGTCCGGGGGAGCAGAAGTCGTACACCGTAGGCAGCGTCTTGGTCCGGGCAGTCTGGACGGCAACCTTCACAAGCTCGTCCACGCCCTGGTTTTTCACAGCGGAGATGGGCACCACCGGGATGCCCAATGCCTGGGACATTCCCTTCACGTCGATGGTGCCGCCGCCGGCGGTGACCTCATCCATCATGTTTAGGGCCAGTACCATGGGAATACGCATCTCCATCAGCTGGAGCGTCAGGTACAGGTTCCGCTCGATATTGGTGGCGTCCACGATATTAATGAGGCCGTCGGGCTTTTGGTTCAGGATGAAATCCCGGGTGACAATCTCCTCCGGCGTATAGGGCCGGATGGAGTAGATGCCCGGCAGGTCGACCACCGTGCAGTCCTTTTCCCCCCGGATGGCGCCAGACTTCTGATCCACCGTCACGCCGGGGAAATTGCCCACGTGCTGGTTGGAGCCGGTGAGCTGGTTGAACAGCGTGGTCTTGCCGCAGTTTTGGTTGCCGGCCAGTGCGAAAATCATGTCCCGGCCACCTCCACTTCGATTTTCCCGGCGTCCTCCTTCCGCAGGGACAGGGAGTACCCCCGCACCCGCAGCTCCAACGGGTCGCCCAGGGGTGCGACCTTCTCCACCCGCACGCGGGTCTTCGGGATCAGCCCCATATCCAGCAGGCGGCAGCGCAGGGCGCCCTCGCCGCCCACAGCCGTGATGACGGCCTCCTGCCCCAGGGGCAGCTTGTCCAGTGTCATCGGAACGTTCCTCCTCAAAAGTTAGCATTGTCTAACAATTAGAAGTTTATCATCGTGCACTTTAGGAGGCAACTATAAAACAAGCCAAAAGCCGACAAATTTTTCTCTGGAAATTGTATAACATGGATAAAAAGAAGAAGCGGCGGGCAGGGTTTGGAAAGGGCCTTGCCCCGGAGGGGGCAGAAATGCTATACTGAACCCAAACCAAGCCGGAGGCAGAGGGCCCCCGGCGATCAGGAGGAGCTTATGCTGACATTCAATCACTTCAATTTCAATGTAGCGGATTTGGACAAATCTCTTGCGTTCTACAAGGAGGCCCTGGGCCTGGAGCCGGTGGGGGAGCGGAAGGCGGCGGCCGACGGCAGCTTCATCATCGTCTACCTGGGGGATGGAAAAACGGACTTCCGCCTGGAGCTGACATGGCTGCGGGACCATCCCCAGAAGTATGACCTGGGGGAGTGCGAATTCCATCTGGCCCTCCGGGCAGAGGACTATGAGGCGGCCCACGCCAAGCATGCCGCCATGGGCTGCATCTGCTTTGAGAATCCTGCCATGGGGATCTATTTTGTGACAGATCCCGACGGATACTGGATCGAGATCATCCCCACCCGATAAAGGTGCACAAAGGGAAGCCCCCGCGCTGAGAAAAATTTTTTTGAACGGCAGTTGCGCCCGGCTGGGCGCCATGGTACACTGAGATTGGTCGTGGGGCGTTCTGCCGGGGGCGGCGGAGGCCCGGATCTATTTTTTGGCAAGGGAGAGAGTGAAATGAAACAGAGACTGTTTGCATTGGCGGCGGCTGTGGTGATGGCACTGGGGCTGACCGCCTGCGGCGGAAGCGGCTCCAGCGAGGGCCGCACCGGCGACACCATGGAGACCTACTTCTTTGATTTCACAGTCAACAGCGCATACCTTACCAGCGACTACGCGGGCCGTACCCCTGGGGAGGGGAACGTACTGCTGGTGGCGGACATCACCGTAAAGAACACCTTCGAGCAGAGCATTGAGATGTATGACACTGATTTCCAGGTCCAGTGGGACGACGGCGATGACGCCTATGCCTATCCCATCACCACAGACATGGAGACCTATACGGAAGTGGAGCCGGTGGGGGAGAACCAGCTGCCCGGTACATATCCCATGGCCGTGGACGAGGAGCGCAGCGGCGAACTGGTCTATGAGGTACCCTCCGGTTTTACGGACTTCTCCATCGCTTATCTGGAGCAGTTTGTGGATGACTCCGGGGAGGAGAGCACCGGCGAGACTTTCTTCGTCTACTTCACTGCTGAAGACCAGACAGGTGCCTCCGCCTGACAAAAACAGAAAAAGCGCCACCGCTCCTGCGGTGGCGCTTTTGATTTTGATCCGTTGCTGCGGGACTGGGCGGTTTCCTCACCAGACCAATGTGCGGAAATAGTCCTCCGGCGTCTCCGCCCGGCGGATCAGCTCCACGGAGCCGTCCTCCTTCAGCAGCAGCTCGGCGGAGCGGAGCTTGCCATTGTAGTTGTAGCCCATGGAGAAGCCGTGGGCGCCGGTGTCGTGGATCACCAGCAGGTCCCCCATGTCGATCTTGGGCAGCATCCGGTCCACGGCGAACTTGTCATTGTTCTCGCAGAGGCTGCCGGCGATGTCATACTTATGGTCGCAGAGCTGGTCCTCCTTGCCCATCACGGTGATATGGTGGTAGGACCCGTACATGGCCGGACGCATCAGGTTGCAGGCACAGGCATCCACGCCGATGTACTCCTTATAGATGTGCTTTTCGTGGATGGCCCGGGTGACCAGATGCCCGTACGGACCGGTCATGAAGCGGCCCAGCTCGGTATACAGGGCCACGTCACCCATCCCGGCGGGCACCAGCACCTCCTCATAGGCCCGGCGGACTCCCTCGCCGATGACGGCGATATCATTGGCAGGCTGCTCCGGACGGTAGGGGATCCCCACGCCGCCGGAGAGGTTGATGAAGGTGATATGGACGCCGGTCTCCGCCTTCAGCTCCGCTGCCAGCTGGAAGAGAATGCGGGCGAGGGCGGGGTAGTAGTCGTTAGACAGGGTGTTGGAGGCCAGGAAGGCGTGGATGCCGAACTCCTTGGCGCCCATGGCGGAAAGGCGGGTAAATGCCTCCGCGATCTGGGCGCGGGTCATGCCGTACTTGGCGTCGCCGGGATTGTCCATCACCTGGAAGCCCTCCCGGGTCTCGCCCAGGGTGAACACGCCGCCGGGATTGTAGCGGCAGCAGATTTTCTCCGGCACATGGCCGATGGACCGCTCCAGATAGTCCACCAGCGTCAGATCGTCCAGGTTGATGATGGCGCCCAGCCGGTCCGCCATCTGGAATTCCTCCGCCGGGGTATCGTTGGAGGAGAACATGATGTTCTCACCGGTGATGCCGCACCGCTCCGAGATTATCAGCTCCGTCATGGAGGAACAGTCGCAGCCGCAGCCCTCCTCGTGCAGCAGCTTCAGCAGGGCAGGGGTGGGAGCGGCCTTCACGGCGAAATACTCCCGGTAGCCGGGATTCCAGGCAAATGCCTTCCGCAGGCGGCGGGCATTCTCCCGGATGCCCTGCTCATCATAGATGTGGAACGGGGTGGGGTACTGGGCGGCGATGGCCTCCAGCTGGTCCTTTGTGACAAAGGGGGTCTTCATATCAACAGCCTCAAATCTTCATAAACTCTACCGCGTCGAATTTTGCGGTGCTATAGATGTGTCCTATTTTACGAGCACATCCATGTCTCTGTCAAGAAATTTGCCCAAAAAACGGAAAAACAGTCCTTGATTTTCCCAAACAGACAGGCAGAGCGATGTTCTTTTCAAAAAACATCCCTTGCTTTTCCAGGAAAGAGACGATACAATGGCCGTAGAGTGCCGTCCCGCCTAGAAGGAGCGGCAACCGCTCCGCAGCGGAACTGTCCCTGCCGGTCCGGATGATGATTCTGTGCGCGCGGGCAGCGTTAGGCTGGTGGTCGAGCGGTATGCGGCCGGAAAGATCGCCTGGGGACGGGCTCTAAATCCTCCGTCCTGCCGCAGGCGAACGGATAAAACACACAGCCGCCGAGGGGCGGGGAGAGGAGAACAAGATGAAAACTGTGATCGTGGACGCTGTGGGGGAGCCGTGCCCCGTTCCGGTGGTGAAGGCCACGAAAGCCCTGCGGGAGCTGGGAGAGCCGGGAACGCTGGAGGTCCGGGTGGACAATGAGATCGCGGTGCAGAACCTGACCCGCATGGCGGCGGGGAACCACCTGCCGGTCCAGGCGGAGAAGAAGGGAGAGCACCTGTTTGTGGTGACCATGGAAGTGGCGGAGCCGGTGGGAGATGCCCCGGCGGAGGAACCTGCTCTGACCTGTGTTCCGGACGCCCGGGGCGACTTGGTGGTGGCCGTGGATTCAGAGACTATGGGACGGGGCAGCGACGAACTGGGGAAGCTGCTGATGAAGAGCTTCCTTTTTGCCGTGAGCCAGCTGCCCCGGCTGCCCAGGACCGTCCTGTTCTATAACGGCGGTGCCAAGCTGACGGTGGAGGGTTCCGAATCTCTGGAGGACCTGCGGAATATGGAGGCCCAGGGAGTGGAGATCCTCACCTGCGGCACCTGCCTGAACTTTTACGGTCTGGCGGAGAAGCTGGCTGTGGGCGGCGTCACGAATATGTACGCCATTGTGGAGGCCCTGGCCAATGCCGGGAAGGTCATCAAGCCATGATCTACCTGGACAACGCCGCCACCACCCGGCCCAAGCCTCCCGGTGTGGCAGAGGCGGTGGCCGCGGCCATGAATGACTACGGCAACAGCGGCCGGGGCACCCATCCGGAGGCCCTGGAGGCGGCCCGGAGCATCTACGGCGTCCGTCAGGCGCTGGCGGCTCTCTTCGGCTGTTCCCGGGCGGACCGTGTGGCCTTCACGCCCAATTCCACCATGGCGCTGAACATCGCCATCTCCGGCCTGCTGGGGGCGGGGGACCATGTGATCTCCACAGATCTGGAGCATAACTCGGTTCTGCGTCCGCTGTACAGACTGCGGGCGCAGGGAGGGGCGGTGGACTTCGTCCCGGCAGACCGGCAGGGGCGGATTGACTACGAGGACTTTGAGCGGCTCCTGCGGCCGAATACAAAGGCAGTGGTGTGCACCCACGGCTCCAACCTGACGGGGGATCTGATGGACATCCAGCGGGTGGGGAACTTCTGCCAGAAGCACAGGCTTCTGTTCATTCTGGATGCCTCCCAGACCGCAGGGGTATTTCCCATTGACATGGAACGGCAGCACATCAGCGTGGTGTGCTTCACCGGCCACAAAAGCCTGATGGGCCCCCAGGGCACCGGCGGGCTCTGTGTGGGAGCGGGGGTGGAGATTCGCCCCTTTGCCGTGGGCGGCACCGGCGTCCAGAGCTACTCTGAGACCCAGCCGGAGGCCTATCCCACCCGGCTGGAGGCGGGGACCCTCAACAGCCATGGTATTGCCGGCCTGGGAGCATCTTTGGCGTTTCTGAAGCGTACCGGTCGGGACGCAGTCCGCATGCACGAGTCCGTCCTGGCCCGGCGGTTCTATGAAACCGTTAGAACCATTCCTGGCGTAAAAGTGTATGGGAATTTTGCTGTACAGCTCCGGGCGCCTATCGTGTCCCTGAATATCGCTGATCTGGACTCCTCGGAGGTGGCGGACGAGCTGGCGGAGCGGTTTGAGATCGCCACCCGGCCCGGCGCCCACTGCGCCCCCCGGCTCCACCGGGCGCTGGGGACCGAGGACCAGGGCGCGGTGCGGTTCTCCTGGTCCTATTTCAATACAGAGGCAGAGACCGACGCGGCTGCAGAGGCGGTCCGTATCCTGGCGGCGGAGGCAGTCTGACCATGCGGAAAAAAGAGGAGCGGTTCGTGGTAACTTTCGCCACCACCACCGGGGCCATGGCCATGGAGCGGGCCTGCCAGGCGGCGGGGCTGCCGGGGCGGCTGATTCCGGTGCCCCGGAGCATCACCGCCGGCTGCGGGATGTGCTGGTCTGCGCCGCCGTCGGCCCGGGCGGATCTGGAGGCCCTGGTGATCCGGGAAAGACTGGACGTGGACGGCCTGTACGCCGTCCTGCTGTGAGGAGGAGAGAGCATGTCGGCAAATTGCGAGGAGTGTGTCTACTACGACTACGACGAGGAACTGGCGGCTTACGTCTGCGAAGCGGACCTGGACGAGGACGAAATGGAGCGGTTTCTCCGTGGCGGCACACGGGACTGTCCCTTCTACCGGCCCGGCGACGATTACCGCACGGCCAGACGGCAGTGAGCACGACGAACCATGACAAAACAGCGCCTTGGACATCGTATCTGTCCAAGGCGTCGTTTGCATATATACGATGGCTCACTGGGCGGAGAGCCAGTCTACGTATTCCTCCAGGCACAGGTCAAGCTCCGTCATCTCCCGGGCGGCTTCCCGGCCCACATAGCGGTAGTGCCAGGGCTCATAGATAATGCCTGTGATCTCGCTTTTGGCGTTGGGATAGCGCAGGACAAAACCGTATTCCCAGCTGTGCTCGATCAGCCACTGCTGGACCAGGGTGTCCTCCTGCCCCTGGTCCAAAATCTGATAGGAGGCGTCTACAATGTCCAGGGCCAGGCCCGTCTGGTGCTCACTGGTGCCCGGCACGGCTACCACAGTTCCAGCCTCCGTGACGGCGTTTTCGTATGAATATCCCTCTTCTATCAAACGCTGGAGCTTGTTTTCGTACAGCTCCTGCTGCTTGGCCTGTGTCCGGTAGGACGAGCAGATCACCGGGTCCAATCCCGCTGCCCGGCAGTCGTCCATCATCTCCTGCAGATCCGGGTATGCTCTGGAATCCACCGAGTGGCCATACTTCAGCTTTGTCCGTTCAAACGTGTATCCATCGGGCAAAGGGTTCCAGCGGTTCACCAGCAGGATCTGCCAGTCATCCGGAGTAACGGCGCCGGACTGGGGGGCCGGATTCAGCTCGACCGGCGGCAGGGCATCGGGTTCCTGCAGCGAAGACTCCGGGTGCTGCTCCGCCAGTTGTTCCGCAGGCTCCAACGCAGACATGGGGGCGGAAAAGGATCTCACTGTGCGTATAGTCAAAACCACGGCAGACAATACCAGACACATGCAGAAAAGCTTCAAAGGCCAGCGCAGTCTGCGGGAGCGCTTTCTACGCCGCCCTTTTGAGCTATGTACGCCTGCGGCTCTATCATTTGTATAAACCATGGGAGTCCTCCTCGGGCGCCTATGTGATCTGTTGCTTTTGGTTCTGCTCTACCTAATAGACGCCGGTTTGTCGAAAAAAGTTTCAAAATGGGGAAATCTTTAGATGGCCGGTCATGGCATGCAATCTCCGGACAGCTAGGTCGGCAGCGGAAGAGCAGGGGGGACTGCGAATCAGAAGACGCCCGCCGCAATCTGTACAACATGGATGCTGTGTTTGTTTCCGCCGGTATATTCTGAACAATAAGGCCGCACACATTGCCGAGCGGGCAATGTGTGCGGCCAGTCACAAACAAGCCAGGGGAGATGTCGGTGAAAGTAAAAAAAATCGAAGCATCCAAATTGGATGCTTCGATTGGTCCGAGTGGCGAGACTTGAACTCACGGCCTCTTGACCCCCAGTCAAGCGCGCTACCAACTGCGCCACACCCGGAAATGTGCTGCTCGAAGTCAGCTCAGTTATAATAGCATACTGTTTCTGGAAATGCAACCCCTAAAATGAAAAAAATTAAAAAAATAAAAATGGGAGCAGATTGTTGACAAATCGCCAATCGATATAGTATAATAATCAGGCGTCCGACGGATGGCGCCTTTCCATGATGGAGAGATGTCCGAGCGGTTGAAGGAACCGGTCTTGAAAACCGGCGACGCGCAAGCGTCCGTGGGTTCGAATCCCACTCTCTCCGCCACATCTTTAATCAGTGAATATCGTATCTGCAGAAGTACCCAAGAGGCCGAAGGGGCTCCCCTGCTAAGGGAGTAGGGTGTCTAAAAAACGCCGCGAGGGTTCAAATCCCTCCTTCTGCGCCACACGCCGCAAGCACAGAATGCTTGCGGCGTGTTTTTTCTGTCATTTACAAGATCAGCAGCAGGCCCAGGGCCACCAGCAGCTCTTCATCCGCGCCCTCCCGGAAGAGGAAGAAGAGGATGGCCAACAGCAGCAGGTCCCCGGAATCCACACTGCTCAGGTGAAACTGGTCCAGCAGATGCCGGAGCAGGCTGCTGAGGCTGTCCGGCCCATTCTCGCCGGAGGGGGGAGGATCAGGGCGGGGCGGGGGGGCGCTGTCCCAATGGGGAGGCTGCTGCCCGCCGCCGGATGGCGGGTGTTCCGGCTGACCGGAAGGGGAGGTGCCGCCCTGTGTATGCCGGGGCTCCTCCTCCGGGATACGGGTGTAGGTGCCCTGGTCGTTGCGGATGTAGCGGTTATACATGTCTCACCCCTCCCATCCAGCCAGAAATTTCCGGCCCAGGTGGAACAGGCGCGCCAGCTGGAGAGCCCGTTCCACCTTCTCCTGCCGCTCCGGCTTGAGATAGGGCCGCAGTG
>NZ_JAOQKG010000003.1:120498-134188 GCF_025567605.1 Oscillibacter acetigenes
TTATCGTCGAATTCCGCCACCGCCGGTCCGCCCCCTTTCTGTACTTGCCGTTACCGGCCGTTCATGGTCTTGTTGATGCGGTCGATCAAAGCTGCGCCGTCCGGGCTCTGCATCAGCTGGTTCACCATGCGGACCATCTCCGCCGGGTTGCCCTTGGCGGCGGACTGGGCCGCCCGCTGGAGAGATGCTCCACGGTCTCCCCCGGAGAGCATCTGCATCAGCGCCTGCCCGTCCCGGGACTGCATCAGCGCCTGGAGCATGGCGGGGTTGCTTTTCAGCTGTTGGATCATACGGGCCGTCTGTTCGTCCATAGTGCCTCCTTGTGCCGTCTGTCGGATGGATTTCATCTCAGTATATGAGGGAAGACAAAAAAACGTGCCTGCGCATTGCGCAGACACGTGAAGTTCCAGAGTGATTCCAATGCTGTCAGCCCCGTCTGGCGGCTTTGGCGGTGTCGCAGTCCTTTGCCAGGGGGCAGCCCTCGCACTTGGGGGAGCGGGCGGTGCAGGTATCCCGGCCGAAGAGCACCATCCGGTGGCAGAAGTTGTTGGACTCCTTGGGAGGGATCCGCTCCCGCAGCTGCCGCTCCACCTGAAGGGGATCTTTGGAGCCGTCGGTGATCCCCAGCCGTCCCGTGATGCGGATGCAGTGGGTGTCGCAGACATAGGCGGGCTGGCCGAACACGTCCCCCAGAATCAGATTGGCGGTCTTGCGCCCCACGCCGGGAAGGCCGGTCAGTTCTTCCATGGTGCCGGGGACTCTGCCGCCGTATTCATTCACCAGCTTCTGGGCACAGGCCACGATGTCCCGGGCCTTGCCGTTGTAAAAGCCGCAGGAGTGGATGTATTCTCCCACCTCCGCCGGATCCGCCTCGGCAAAACTTTCCAGGGTAGGGAAGCGGGCGTACAGCGCCGGGGTCACCTTGTTCACCCGCTCGTCTGTGCACTGGGCGGACAGGCGCACCGCAAACAGCAACTCGTAGTCCTTTTTATATTGTAAGGAGCACAGCCCGTCCGGGTAAATGCCCTTCAGTGTCTCAATGATGCGGTTCACCGCAGCCTTGGATGTCATGTCGCTCACCTCGGGGACAGGATACCACAGATTTCGACAAAAAGCCAGAGAAAAATTGCCGCGTCCGGATGCCGGCGCATACGCCGGACGGGATACAACTTGACATTATTCCCCTGAAAGAGTAAAATCTCTTTATTATTCTATTGTGTGAGGAGAAGGAGAATATATGACTTACATTGTTGCGATCAGCGCCTATCTGGTGCTGCTCACGATCTTCGGGCTGATCGTGGCCCGGAAGAAAGTCAAGACCTCGGATGACATGGTGACCGGCGGCCACCGGATCCCCTTCATCATCCTGGTGGGCACACTGCTTGCTACTTGGTGCGGCGGCGGCGGAATCACCGGCTCCGCCAGCGTGGTGTACACCGGCGGCCCCTGGGTGGGTCTCATCACCTTTGCGGCGCCGCCCATCGGCATCATCCTGCTGTATTTCATCGCCGGCAAGGTCCGCAAGTCCAACAAGGTCACGGTGCCGGAGATCATGGGCGCCCGTTACGGCAAGGCCGCCAGCATCATCGCCGCCCTGTGCGTCATGCTGGCCTATGTGGGCGTGCTGGCCACCCAGCTGAAGGCTGCGGCGGACATCATCGTGCTGCTGTGCGCTTCCAGCGGGATTGAGATCTCCCACGGCTTGGCCCTGACCATCTGCACAGCCCTGATCGCCATCATCACCGTGGGCGGCGGTCTGGTGTCTGTGGCCTATTCCGACGCCATCAGCGCCCTGCTGATGATCGGCGGCTTCTTCCTGGCGATTCCCTTCCTGATCGGCGTGGCCAACTCTCAGGGCGCCACTCTGCCTCCGGAGAAGATGACCATTACCGGCGGTATGTCCGGCTGGGAGCTGCTGGGCTACTTCCTGCCCTCCCTGGCCCTGATGCTGGGCGACCAGAACATGCTGCAGCGGTTCGCCTCTGCCAAAAACAGCGACGAGGCCAAGAAGTCCAACATCGGCATGTTCATCGGCGAGATCCTGGTCATCATCAGCATTGTCCTGGTAGTCACCCAGGCAGCCAAGCTGTATCCCACCCTGGACGTTCCCTCCAATGTGATCTTCCAGGTAGCGGTGGACTACCTGCCTCTGGCCTTCGGTGCGCTGGTGATGTGCGCCTGCATGGCCTTCATCGTCACCACGGCGGACAGCTATCTGCTCTCCTCTGCCACCAACCTGACCAACGACATCTATGTAAAGTACATCCGCAAGGATGCCACCGACAAGCAGAAGATGCTGGTCCTCCGGGGTACCATCATTGTGTTCAGCTTCATCGCTGTGGCGCTGACGCTGTATTTCCCCACTGTGCTGTCCCTGCAGATGACGGCCTACACCATGTACGGCGCCGCCATCACCCCGGCGATCCTGTTCGCCCTCTTCTCCAAGAAGGTGACGCCCGCCGGCGGCATGGCCGGTATCCTGGTGGGCGGTCTGGTCACGATCATCTGGACGCTGATGGGCACGCCCTACGGCATCCAGTGCGCCATTGTGGCGGTGCCTGCCTCGGTGATTGCCATACTGATCGTCAGCGCCGTGACCCGCTGCAACGATCCCAAGCGGTCTCTGGAAGCCCTGTACCAGGACAACTGATTCCAGGCGGGGCAGAAGAGATGCTCTTCTGCCCCGTTTTTTCTGTGCGGTGACGCGCAAGGACTGAAAGGAAAGAGAGGAACCACCATGGAAGATCCCCGTATCCGCAAATTCGCCCAGTTCCTGATCCGCAGCGCTGTGGGCCTGGAGAAGGGCGAGAAGATCCTGATTGAGCTCCACGGCAGTGAGACCGGATTGATGAAGTCCCTGGTCCAGGAAGCCTATGCTGTGGGCGGCAAGCCCTTTGTCCACATCTTCGACTACGCCGTGGAGGGTGCCCTGGTCCAGGGAGCCGACGCGGAGCACATGGAGGAGATCGCCTCCTACGAGCTGGAGCGGATGCGGGACATGGACGCCTATATCGACATTCGGGCCACCACCAATATCAGCATGTGGCACAACGTCAGCGACGAGGCCCAGAAGCGCTACCGCCAGTATTACTGGGGCCCCATCCATCTGGCGGAGCGGTGCAACCATACCAAGTGGTCCGTGCTCCGGTACCCCAACGATGCCATGGCCCAGCTGGCGGGCGTTTCCACGGAAGAGTATGAGGACTTCTATTTCCGGGCCTGCCTGGTGGACTACGACAAGATGGGCCGGGCCATGCAGCCCCTCCAGGACCTGATGGCCAGGACTGACAAGGTTCGCATCGTCGCTCCCGGCACGGACATCTCCTTCTCCATCAAGGGCATCCCCAGCTTCGGGATGCACGGCAACCGGAACATCCCCGACGGCGAGATCTACACCTCGCCCGTGAAGAACTCCGTCAACGGGCACATCACCTACAACGTGCCGTCCCCCTATGACGGCTTTTTGTTCCGGGACGTGTATCTGGAGTTCAAGGACGGCAAGATCGTCAAGGCCACCAGCAACAACACGGACTATATGAACGAGATCCTGGACATCGACGAGGGCGCCCGGTACATCGGCGAGTTCGCCTTCGGTGTGAACCCGGAGATCAACCACCCCATCGGGGACATTCTGTTCGACGAGAAGATCGCCGGCAGCTTCCACCTGACCCCCGGCAACAGCTACGACAATGCCTCCAACGGCAACCATTCCGCCGTCCATTGGGACCTGATCCAGATCCAGACGCCGGAGTACGGCGGGGGCGAGATCTGGTTCGATGACGTGCTGATCCGCAAGGACGGCCTCTTCGTGCTGGACGAATTGAAATGCCTGAATCCGGAGAATCTGCTCTCCAAGGAAGAATAAGGAGGAATCTAGAACATGGATACCGTTGTTGACCGCCTGATCCGCTACGCCAAGGTGTACAGCGAGAGTGACTACCACGCCGGCCGCACTGTCACCCCCAGCACGGACCGCCAGTTCGACATGGCCAAGCTGCTGGTAGAGGAGCTCCACGGCCTTGGCATCGAAAACGCCCGGTACGATGACAAGTGCTACGTCTACGCCACCCTGGATGCCACGCCGGGGTGCGAACAGCTGCCCGCCATCGGCCTGATCGCCCACATGGACACCACCCCGGACATGACCGGCAAGGACGTGAAACCCCAGATCATCCACTACACCGGCGGGGACGTGGTGCTGAACCGGGAGCAGAACATCGTCATGGAGGCCGCCCAGTTCCCGGAGCTGCAGAAATTCGTGGGTCAGGAGCTGGTCTGCACCGATGGCACCACCCTGCTGGGGGCGGATGACAAGGCGGGCATCGCCATCATCCTTCAGGCGGTGGAGGAGCTGCTGGCAGAGAAGGCTCCCCACGGCAAAATCTGCCTGGGCTTCACCCCGGACGAGGAGATCGGCATGGGCGCCAGCTTCTTCGATGTATCCGGCTTCGGCGCGGACTTTGCCTATACCCTGGACGGCGGCGATATCACCGACTATGAGTACGAGACCTTCAACGCCGCCAAGACCGTGGTGACCATCAACGGCTTCAGCATCCACCCGGGCACCTCCAAGGACAAGATGCGCAACGCCCTGTTGATCGCCATGGAGTACAACGCCCTGCTGCCGGCGCTGGAGACCCCCGCCCACACGGAGGGGTACGAGGGCTTCTTCCATCTGCAGGAGATGCACGGCAAGGCGGAGAAGGCCACGATGGAGTATATCGTCCGGGACCACGACATGAAGCGGTTTCAGGAGCGCAAGGCCATGATGGACAAGGCCGCGGAGCAGATCAACCGCCGCTGGGGCGACGGCACCGCGGTGGTGGACACCCACGACCAGTACTACAATATGTACGAGGTGCTGAAGGACCACATGGAGATTCTGGAGCTGGCAGAGTCCGCCATGAAGGCCGCCGGCATTGAGCACCCCACCCATTCTCCCATCCGGGGCGGCACTGACGGCAGTGTGCTGACCTACAAGGGCCTGCTGTGCCCCAACCTGCCCAGCGCGGGCCACAACGCCCACGGCCGGTACGAGTATGCGCCGGTAGAGTCCCTGAAAACCGGCGTCAAGACCGTAAAGGCTCTGGTCTCTCCGGAGCTGGTGGAGACCATTATCGGAAAAAAAGAGGGGTGACATCATGTATCAGGAGCGAATCAGCCGCGTACTGGCCGCCATGGAACGGATGGGCCTGGAGCAGATGCTCGTGTCCGATCCGGACAGCATCTGGTATCTGACAGGGTACGATGTGTTCCCGTTTGAACGGCTGTACGCCTTTTACCTGCGGAAGGACGGACAGCACAAGTTATTTCTGAACAAACTGTTCCCGGTGCCGGAGGCACCCTATGAGCAGGTGTGGTTCTCCGACACGGACGACTATCTCGCCATTCTGGCAAATGCCGTGGACGGGGAAAAAGACATGGGCGTGGACAAGGACTGGCCCGCCCGGTTTCTGCTGCCCCTGATGGCCCACAATCCCAGCTGCAAGTATGTGCTGGCCTCCGACTGCGTGGACGACGCCCGGGCCTGCAAGGACGCGGTGGAGCGGGACCTGATGCGGGAGGCCTCCCGCATCAACGACGTGGTGATGGAGCGGGCTGCCGCCTACATGAAAGAGGGCATGACCGAGCGGGAGGTGGCCGACTACATCGTGGCCCAGTATGCCGCCGAGGGCTGTGACTCCACTGCGTTCCTGCCCATCGTCTCCTACGGCGCCCACGCCGCGGACCCCCACCACGAGGCGGACCAGACCCGCCTGAAGGCTGGGGACTGCATCGTCATTGACATGGGCTGCCGGAAGAACCGCTACTGCTCCGACATGACCCGGACCTTCTTCTGCAGGGCGGCGGATCCCAAGTACGCCGCCATCCACGACCTGGTGCGGGAGGCCAACGAGCTGGCGGAGTCCATGCTGCGGCCCGGCGTGCCCCTGTGCGACCTGGACAAGGCCGCACGGGACCACATCTCCGCCGCCGGATACGGAGAATACTTCACCCACCGGCTGGGCCACTTCATCGGCCAGACGGAGCATGAGAAGGGCGACGTCAGCGCCACCAACACCACCCTGGCCAAGCCGGGTATGATCTTCTCCATTGAGCCCGGCGTGTATCTGCCCGGCGAATTCGGTGTCCGGGTGGAGGACCTAGTGCTGGTGACGGAGGACGGCTGCGAGATTTTGAACCACGTGGACAAGCACTGGAAGACCGTTGGCTGAGTTTACAGGCCGAAAGCCGGGAGGACGGACTGTCTTCCCGGCTTTTTGGCGTTTTCCCGGTGGAAATTTCCAATGGGCCATGCTATAATGAATGTTCCGAGATCAACAGGGAAGGGGGTGCCGCCATGCAGCGGCCTCTTGCGGATGAGATCCGCCCCAAAACATTGGACGAGGTGGTGGGCCAGCGGCATCTGCTCTCCCCCGGCGCCGTGCTCCGGCGGCTGATCGACAGCGGCACGGAGGCGAATATGGTGTTCTACGGCCCCTCCGGCACCGGAAAGACCACCATCGCCAACATCATCGCCCGGCAGACCAATAAGACCCTCCACCGGCTCAACGCCACCACCGCATCCTTGCAGGACGTGAAGGACATCATTGCCGACGTGGGGACGCTGCTGGCCCCAGGGGGCATTCTGCTGTACCTGGACGAGATTCAGTACTTCAATAAGAAGCAGCAGCAGAGCCTGCTGGAATTCATGGAGAACGGCTCTTTGACCCTCATCGCCTCCACCACGGAGAACCCGTACTTTTATGTGTACGGAGCCCTGCTGTCCCGCAGCACGGTGTTTGAGTTCAAGGCCGTGTCGCCGGAGGAGGTGGAACCCGCTGTCCTGCGGGCACTGAAGATCGAGCAGGACCGTTCGCCTCTGCCCCTGGACTGGGAGCAGGATGTGCCCCGGCAGATCGCCACCGCTTGCGGCGGCGACGTCCGCAAGGCCATCAATGCGGTGGAACTTCTGTGCCGGGCAGCCATGCCCAGAGATGGGAAGCTGATGCTGACCCTGGACGACGTGGAGCAGGTGGCCCAGCGCAGCGCCATGCGGTACGACAGAGGCGGCGACGCCATGTACGACGCCGCCTCCGCCCTGATGAAGTCCCTCCGGGGCAGCGACCCGGATGCGGCGCTCCACTACCTGGCCCGCTTTCTGGAGGCGGGGGACCTCATCACCCCCTGCCGGCGGCTGCTGTGCTCCGCCAGCGAGGATGTGGGGATGGCGTACCCCCAGGCGGTCTCCATTGTGAAGGCATGTGTGGATACTGCCATGCAGCTGGGGCTGCCGGAGGCCCAGCTGCCCCTGGCCCAGGCGGCTATCCTGCTGGCCACGGCCCCCAAGTCCAACAGCGTGACAGCCGGTATCGGCAGGGCCTGGGCAGACGTGAGGGCAGGCCGCACCGGGGACGTGCCCCGGGAACTGCAGAACGTTCACGCGGACTCCGCCGGTATGGAGCGGGAGCAGGGCTACCTGTACCCCCACGACTTTCCCCGCCACTGGGTACAGCAGCAGTATCTGCCCGATGCCCTGAAGGGTGTCCATTACTACGAATACGGCGATAACAAGACGGAGCAGGCCGCCAAGCACTACTGGGACGAGATCAAGGGTCCTCAGCCGTGAACACCGTCTCCACGGCCGGCTTCTCATACCCGGCAGGGGAGTAGACCCACCGGTCCAGTACCCCGTCGGTGATCTGATAGCGCAGCGGCTCCGGCTCTGCCAAGGGCGGCAGCTTTTCGATCACCTGGAGCTTGATCTTCATCCGCTCCGGACGGATGGACTTGATGTAGACAGAGACGCCGTCCCCCGGGCGCAGGTCCTCCCGGGCGTCTGCCAGGCCGGAGAGGTTGGGGGCCAGCTCGATGAAGCTGCCGTACTCCTTCACGCTGCGGACCTCGCCCCGGACTGTCTCGCCGGGATGAAACCAGCTGGCATTCTCCATCCAGGTGCCCAGCAGCTCCTTGTGAGTCATGGTGATCCGGCGCTTCTCCCGGTCTATGGACCGGACGGCTGCCAGAATCTTCTGCCCGGGCCGGAACCGCTCCTTCGGATGGGAAATGCGGGAGACGGAGATGTGCTCGATGGGCAGCATAGCCACGATGCCGCAGCCGATATCCAAAAAAGCGCCGAAGGACTCCAGATGCGTCACCACCGCAGTGACCACGGAGCCTGGGCGCAGGTGCTCCAGGAAGAAGTCCATGGCCCGCTCCTGAACGGCCCGGCGGGAGAGCAGTGCCGTGGGCGCGCCCTTTTCATCGGCCCGGAGGGCCGTCACGAGAAAACAGGCGGGCTTTCCCACCCGGGAGAGGACGGCGATGTCCCGCTGGGCACCGCTGATCCAGGGGGAGAGGACCTCCTCCCGGGGAATGCGGGCCTGGATGCCTCCCAGGGAGAGAAGCAGGTTGTGTCCGGCATCACACCGGAGGACCCGATCCTCCAGCACCGTGTTCTGCTCCATGGCCTCCCGCAGGCTCTGGAGCGTGAAAGAAGAGGGAGGGCGCAGGCCCTCCGGCGGATACAGCTTGTTTTCCGGCATATTGTAATCGCATCCTATCTGCCGCAACGGCGGCGTGTTGTTCCATACCGTTACTATATGCAGCCCGGGAGGCTGCTTTGACAAGGAGGCCAATATGGACCTGCATCTGCATGACAAAGTGGAGCTGAAGAAAGCCCATCCCTGCGGCAGCACCCAGTGGGAGATTCTGCGGGTGGGCATGGACATCAAGCTCAAGTGCCTGGGCTGCGGGCATGAGCTGATGCTGCCCCGCAGCAAGGCGGAAAAGAGCATCCGCAAGATCCTGACGGAGGAGGGAAACAAGTGAGCAACAAGCACAGACTGTTTGCCGCGATCCTGGTGGTCATTCTGGTGATTTCCATGCTGGCATCGCTGATTGTTCCGTATTTATCATTGCTGTAAAGTTATTTCCCATCACAGTATTTCCGTGCCGCCGGAGCCGCAGCATTTGTGCTGCGGCCCCAATCGGCTGCCGGGGGGACGCACCTTTTTACAGGGCGCGTCCCCCTTTTGCGACCGTATTTCTCTGCGGTCTGCCCTATAATAGTCCCACGGAACGGAAGGGAGGCGGAGCGCTTGACCGTGGTGTATGTGGACAGCGTGTTTGTGCTGAACGCGCTGATGGACTATCTGCTGGTGCTCTGCGCCGCGCGTCTGGCGGGCATTCCCCTCCGGCGGAGACGCTACCTTCTGGCGGGCCTGCTGGGGGGCGCCTATGCCGTGGCGGTATTTCTGCCGGGGCTGGGCTTTCTCTCCGC
Organism: Oscillibacter acetigenes; assembly: GCF_025567605.1. Classification (NCBI taxonomy): domain Bacteria; kingdom Bacillati; phylum Bacillota; class Clostridia; order Eubacteriales; family Oscillospiraceae; genus Oscillibacter; species Oscillibacter acetigenes. Next base: position 129,761 of record NZ_JAOQKG010000003.1, read on the forward strand.
AACGCCGGTGAAGCTGGCGGCAGGCATACTGCTGGCGCTGGCGGCCTATGGAGGAGAGGCAAAGCTGCTGCGGCTGACGCTGCTACTGTTCGCCGTCTCCTGTGCCATGGCCGGGTGCGTGCTGGCCCTGGGCCTGGTGGCGGGGGGCGGCGTGCCGATGGTGAACGGCGTGTTCTACACGGACGTGGATGCAAAGGTGCTGCTGACCGCTGCGGCCGCGGCCTATCTGGTTCTGACAGTGGTGTTTCGTGCGGCGGCGGGAAAGGGCGTCCGGGGCGAGCTGGTGCGGGCACAGGTGTGTCTGGCCGGGCGGACCACGGCGTTTACCGCTTTCTGCGACACGGGAAACGCCCTGCGGGATCCGGTCTCCGGAGCGCCGGTGCTGGTGGTGGCTCCGGGGCGGTTGGACGGTGCGCTTCCAAGAGAGGTCCGCTCTCTGCTGGACCACGGGGCGCTGGAGCGCCCCGCAGAGCTGCTGGAGCCCATGATGCGGGCGGCGCCGGAGCTGCGGTTCCGTCTGATCCCCTACCACGCGGTGGGAGTGGCGGGCGGACTGCTGCTGGCGGTGCGCAGCGACTGGACGGAGGTGGCGGGGGAGCGGTATGCCGGACTGCCGGTTGCCTTTTCCCCCACAGAGCTGGGGACGGGATACAGCGCCCTGTGGGGCGGCGCGGCTGGAAGGAGAAGAAACCATGAAGGACTGGATGAAACAATGGCGGCGGCTGCTGGTGCGGGTGGGGCTGCTGCCGCCGGCGGAGCTGCACTACATCGGGGGCAGCGACACCCTGCCACCGCCCCTGAGCCGGGAGCGGGAGGCGGAGCTGCTGGAGCGCATCGGGGAGGAGGACGCCCGCAAGGAGCTGATCGAACATAATCTGCGGCTGGTGGTGTACATTGCCCGGCGGTTCGAAAACACGGGAGTGGGGATCGAGGACCTGATTTCCATCGGCACCATCGGGCTCATCAAGGCGGTGGGCACCTACCGGACGGACAAGAACATCAAGCTGGCCACCTATGCCTCCCGGTGCATCGAGAACGAGATTTTGATGTACCTGCGCAAAAATGCCGGGCGGAAGGGGGAGGTGTCCTTCGACGAGCCGCTGAACACCGACTGGGACGGCAATGAGCTGCTGCTCTCCGACGTGCTGGGGACTGAGGCGGACGTGGTGATGCGCCCCATCGAAGAGGATGTGGAGCGGGACCTGCTGGCGGCGGCCATCAACGTTCTCTCGCCCCGGGAAAAGCAGATCATCACGCTGCGGTTCGGCCTGGGGGGCGGAAAAGAGCAGACCCAGAAAGAGGTGGCGGACCAGCTGGGCATCTCGCAGAGCTACATCTCCCGGCTGGAAAAGCGCATCATCTCCCGGCTGAAGAAGGAGATCCTGCGGCTGAGCTGACGCTTGACAATCGAACCGGGGTATACTATACTAAAATAAAATATGGCAAACTGCGAGGAAGGGAAGCAGTATCCGGTGGGCAGCGGCCAAGAGAGAGAACGGTTGGTGTGAGTTCTCCCAAAGCCGCCGGAGAAGTCGTCCCGGAGCACCGGAGCCGAAGCATCAGTAAGCCCCGGCGGAGGCCCACCGTTGACAGGGCAGGCGCAAATGCGCCGCAGAGTGCGGGTTTTCCCGAATCCAGGTGGTACCACGGACATTTGTTCGCCCTGAGCCGAAAGGCCCAGGGCGTTTTTGCTGTGTAAGCGCGCATAAAGCATTCCGCTGGAGCTGAGCTGCGATCTGGTGAACGGCAGGGCGGTGCGGACCGGCGCCCCAGTCATGACAAAAAGGACGAAAGTTCAGAGAATAGGAGAGATCGAACGTATGATGAAAGAACTGCCCAAGGTGTATGAACCCCAACAGGTGGAGTCCCGTATCTACCAGATGTGGGAGGACAACGACTGCTTTAACGGGGATCCGGATCCCAAGAAGAAGCCCTTCTCCATCGTCATGCCGCCACCCAACGTCACGGGCCAGCTCCACATGGGCCACGCCCTGGACTGCACATTGCAGGACATCCTGACCCGCTTCAAGCGGATGCAGGGCTACTCCACGCTGTGGGTCCCCGGCACCGACCATGCCGGCATCGCCACTCAGATCAAGGTGGAGGAGGAACTGCGCGTCAAGGAGGGCCTGACCCGCTATGATCTGGGCCGGGAGAAGTTCCTCCAGCGGGTGTGGAAGTGGAAGGAGGAGTATGGCAACCGCATCGTGGAGCAGCAGAAGAAGATGGGCGTCTCCTGCGACTGGAGCCGCTCCCGCTTCACCATGGATGAGGGCTGCTCCAAGGCTGTGCGGGAGACCTTCTGCGAGCTGTATGACAAGGGCCTGATCTACAAGGGAAGCCGCATCATCAACTGGTGCCCCCACTGCATCACCGCCCTGTCCGACGCCGAGGTGGAGTATGTGGACAAGCCCGGCCACCTGTGGTATATCCGCTATCCCCTGGCCGACGGCAGCGGCGATCTGGTGGTGGCCACCACCCGTCCCGAGACCATGATGGGCGACACCGGCGTGGCTGTGAATCCGGAGGACGAGCGGTTCCGTGATCTGGTGGGCAAGACCTGCATCCTGCCCATCATGAACCGGGAGATCCCCATTGTGGCGGACGACTACGTGGAGCTGGGCTTCGGCACCGGCGCCGTGAAGATGACTCCCGCCCATGACCCCAACGACTTCGAGGTGGGCCTGCGCCATAACCTGGAGGTCATCCGCTGCATCGGCGACGACGGCAGGATCAACGAGAACGGCGGCCCCTACAATGGGATGGACCGGTACGAGTGCCGCAAGCAGATCGTCAAGGACCTGGAGGAGCAGGGCTATCTCGTCAAGACCGAGCCCTACAACCACAATGTGGGCACCTGCTACCGCTGTCACAATGACGTGGAGCCCCTGATCTCCGCCCAGTGGTTCGTGAAGATGGAGCCCCTGGCCAAGGAGGCCCTGCGGGTGGTCCGGGAGGGCGAGGTGAAGTTCGTGCCCGAGCGGTTCGCCAAGACCTACACCAACTGGATGGAGAACGTCCATGACTGGTGCATCTCCCGCCAGCTGTGGTGGGGCCACCAGATCCCCGCCTGGACCTGCGACGACTGCGGCCACATCAACGTCTCCCGGGAGGACCCCACCAAGTGCGAAAAGTGCGGCTCCACCCATCTGACCCGGGACCCGGACGTGCTGGACACCTGGTTCTCCAGCGCCCTGTGGCCCTTCTCCACCCTGGGCTGGCCGGAAAAGACCGCTGATCTGGACTTCTACTATCCCACCAGCGTCATGGTCACCGGCTATGACATCATCTTCTTCTGGGTGGCCCGGATGATCTTCTCCGGCTGTGAGCAGATGCACCAGATCCCCTTCCACACCGTGCTGATCCACGGTCTGGTGCGGGACGACAAGGGCCGCAAGATGTCCAAGTCCCTGGGCAACGGCATCGATCCGCTGGAGATGGCGGAGAAGTATGGTGCCGACGCGCTGCGCTTCAACCTCATCACCGGCAACTCCCCGGGCAACGACACCCGGTTCTACACCGAGAAGTGCGAGGCCATGCGGAACTTCGCCAACAAGATCTGGAACGCCAGCCGGTTCGTGATGATGAACCTCACCATCGACAAGTGTGAACTCCCTGCGGCGGACGCCCTGGCGCCGGAGGACAAGTGGGTCCTCTCCAAGCTGAACACCCTGGTGAAGGAGGTCACGGAGAACCTGGACGCCTACGAGATCGGCGTGGCCTCCGCCAAGGTCTACGACTTCCTGTGGGATACCTACTGCGACTGGTATATCGAGCTCACCAAGACCCGCCTCCAGGGAGAGGACGAGGGGGCCAAGCTGGCGGCCCAGAATGTGCTCTGCTTTGTGCTAACGGAGCTTTTGAAGCTGCTGCACCCCTTCATGCCTTTCATCACGGAGGAGATCTATCAGGCCCTGCCCCACGAGGAACAATTCATCATGACCTCCCGGTGGCCTGAGTACCGGGCGGACCTGGCCTTCCCGGAGGAAGAAGCCGCAATGGAGGCCGTCATGGACACCATCAAGGCCATCCGGGCCCGCCGGGCGGAGATGAACGTGCCCCCTTCCCGGAAGGCGGAGGTGCTGATCGTCACCGCCACCCCGGACGTCTACGCCCAGGGCAGGCACTTCATCCAGCGGCTGGCCTATGCCAGTGAGGTGAAGTTCGCGGACGCCGCCCCGGCGGATGTGTCCGGCATGGTGACTGCCGTCACCCACAATGCCACGGCTTATCTGCCCCTCAGTGAGCTGGTGGACATCGCCGCGGAACTGGAGCGGATCCGCAAGGAGATCGAGAAAGCCCAGAACGGCCTGCGGGGCGTCGAGCAGAAGCTCTCCAACGAGAAGTTCGTCTCCCGGGCCCCGGAGGCGGTGGTGAACGCCGAGCGGGAGAAGGCCGCCAAGTACAAAGAGCTGATCGCCAAGCTGG
>NZ_JAOQKG010000003.1:134465-159084 GCF_025567605.1 Oscillibacter acetigenes
TGTCCAAAGCCTGCTGATCTCGCCAGCTGTCGATCAGCAGCACAGTCTCCGGGTCCTCCATGGGGAAGAAATAGGCATACCGCAGGTTCCCTGCCTCTGCCCGGATCGCATCCACGACGCCGCTGACGGTCATCTCCTCTGCGAATTTCCGGGCAGCTCCGCGGTTGCCCGTGTAATAGATATTGACAGTGATTGCCATCGCAGAATCCTCCCTGTATGGTTTTTTCAATTTTATCATAGAGCAAGGGTGCTGTCCAGACGGCCGTCAGGCCCGGCAGCACAATCCGTTTCAAGAAAGGGCTGATCTTGTGAAGCTGAAAAATCCCCTGCTGGCAGTCCGGGACATGGAGCGGTCCAAGACCTTTTACCGGGAGGTCCTGGGGCTTCATGTGGTGATGGATTTCGGTGCCAACGTGACCCTCACCGGCGGCCTGTGCCTCCAAACACTGGATACCTGGACGGATTTCCTTGGAAAAGAGGCGGAGGAGATCCGCTTTGGTGCAAATGACAGCGAGGTCTACTTTGAGGAGGACGACTTCGACGGCTTCCTGGCGCACCTGGTTGGGTGCGCGGATGTGGTGTACGTCCGCCCGCCCCTGGAGCATCGCTGGGGGCAGCGGGTGGTGCGGCTCTATGACCCGGACCGCCACATCATTGAGGTGGGTGAGAATATGAAGTCCGTCTGCCGTCGGTTCCGGGACCAGGGCATGACGCCGGAGCAGATCGCCGCGCGGATGGAGGTGCCCTTGAAGTTCGTCACCGGCTGTCTGCGCTGAGATGTCTGAGAGGCTGAGAAAGGGGAAGTCCCCGCCGATGAAAGGAGAGACGGGATGTTTACCGACGGAAGGAGCAGGCGTGTGGTGTTTCTGGCCCACTGCCTGCTGAATCAGAACGCCATTTCCGACGGCACGGCGGAGGTGCCTGCCGCCCACCGGGAGATTTTGCGGCTGATTCTGGATGCTCAGGTAAGCGTGGCTCAAATGCCGTGCCCGGAGCTGTGCTGTCTGGGGCTGGACCGGGGAGATCCCAAAGGAGGGGAACGACCAGTGGAGGCAGAGAACACCCGCATCCGCCGGGCCATGGGCCAGCCGGAGGCATCTGCCCGGCTGCGGGAGCTGACGGATCAGGTGGTTTGGCAGATTCGGGAGTACCAGAAGCACGGATTTGCCGTGCTGGGCATCGTAGGTATGGACCGCTCCCCCTGCTGCGGGGTGAACACCACCTCGGACCAGGACCGGGAACTGCCCGGCCGGGGCGTGTTTATCGCATCTCTCCGGGCGGCACTGGAGTCGGCAGGGCTGACCGTACCCGTGATCGGCATCAAGCCGTCGGCGCCGGAGGCGCTGGACCGGGTACGGTCCCTTCTGGGGGAATGAGGTGTGCGATGGAGATTCGACGCATACAGGGTGGCGAGCTTCCGGCGGCCATGGACCTGTGCTGGCGGGTGTTCCTTGAATTTGAGGCGCCGGAGTATCCGCCGGAGGGCGTGGAGGCATTTCGTGCTTATCTTTCAGATATTGAACAGGTAAATCACTTGACACTATTTGGCGCTTGGGAGGGGCAGGAGCTCCTGGGAGTCCTGGCGGCGGAGGGGAGCCACATCGCCCTGTTTTTCGTAGACCCGGCGTTTCACCGCCAGGGCATCGGCCGCCTCCTGTTCCAGGCATATCTGGCGGAGGGCGGCCGCGGGCGGATCACGGTTCACAGCTCCCCCTATGCAGTGGAGGTCTACCGCCATCTGGGCTTTTCTCCCACGGCAGAGGAACAGCTGTCCCCGGACGGCATCCGATACACGCCCATGGTGTGGGAGCAAACATGAAAGAGCCCTAAATACAGCAAAGCCCCCGGAGGGAAATCCCCTCCGGGGGCTTTCGCGCTTCAGCGGATGAAGTTGGTCCGGGCCTCGCTCTCCGCCTGGGGCGGCTGGAGTCCAGCGGCCTTTCCCGCCTGGATGCACTGGACCATCCAGAGCAGGTTTCGGGCCAAATTCCGCATGGTCTGCATTCCCTTCGCGTCCTGGCGCACCTCCTCCGGCGTGTTGCCGTGGACCATGTTCCAGTAGGTAGAGGAAACTACCGGCATCTGGGCGATGGTGAAATATTTGTCCAGCACATCTACAGAGGCCGTAGTGCCCGCCCTGCGGGCGGAGGCAACAGCCGCGCCGGGCTTGTGGGCGAAGGCGTCTTTTCCGGCGTAGAACACCCGGTCCAGCACGGAGAGGATGCGACCGGAGGGGTGGGCGTAATAGACCGGCGTACCGAACACGAAGCCGTCCGCCTCCCGGGCCTTCTCAATGATTGGGTTCACCATATCGTCATCGAACACGCAGCGGCCCGGCGTCTTCTGACAGGTCCGGCAGGCGGTGCAGTCCCGGACGGGGCCGCTGCCCAGAAAGAGGATTTCCGTCTCCGCGCCGCCGGATTCCAGCGTATCAGCAATCTCCCGCAGGGCTGTGTAGGTGCAGCCGTTGGGCCGGGAGCTGCCATTAATCAGCAAAATTTTCATGTATATGCCTGCCTTCCCTTGAGATACCTTCATGATACCCCGCCGCAGGTGCCGATGCAAGCGGAGAAATGGGAAGATTTTGCGGCGGGGTGTGATTCCGACAAAAAAGAATGGGCCGTTTCCTTATAATGGGAGGAAAAACGGGGTACCCTGTATCTTGGTACACAAACGACAAGGAAGAAGGGAACTTTATGGAGATCGAAGCCACAAGCGCGGACCGGAATCTGCTGCTGGAGATGAAGGGGGAGCTGGACCACCACGGGGCCCGGAACGCCCTCCGGGAGCTGGAGCTGTCCATCGACGCGGCGCTGCCGAAAAAACTGGTGCTGGACCTGGCGGGCGTGACGTTCATGGACAGCTCCGGCATCGCGCTGATCCTGCGGGCCCAGCAGCGGATGCAGCTGCTGGACGGGAGCCTGCTGGTGCGGAACGTGCCTCAGCAGGCACGGCGGGTCCTGGATGCCGCCGGCATCGGCCGGCTGGTGACGATACGATAAAAGGGGGAGTACATACCATGAAGACCAAGGCCAACAACGAAGTCACGCTGGCATTTCCCAGCCGCAGCAGCAACGAGGGGTTCGCCCGGGCAGCCGTGTCCTGTTTCGCCGCCCAGATGGATCCCACCCTCAACGAGCTGGAGGACATCAAGACCGCCGTCAGCGAGGCGGTGACCAACGCCATCGTCCACGCCTATCCGGATTCCATCGGCCAGGTGGTGGTGAAAGTCCGCATCTGCCCGGACCAGGTGCTGGAGGTGACGGTGCGGGACCACGGCAGGGGCATCCCGGACATCGAGAAGGCCCGCCAGCCCATGTTCACCACCGGCGGGGAGGAGCGCAGCGGTATGGGCTTCACCATTATGGAGAGCTTTATGGACAGGCTGGTGGTCCGCTCCACGCCGGGCCGGGGCACCACCGTGGTGATGCGCAAGCGGCTGGCACCCCGGATGCAGGGCACAAAATGAGCGCCACGCTGGAGCTGCTGCGGGCGGCCCAGGAGGGGGACCGGGATGCCTGCGAGCAGGCGGTGATTGAGAACAACGGCCTGATCTGGAGCGTGGTGCGGCGGTATTACGGCCGGGGCGTGGACCCGGAGGACCTGTACCAGCTGGGGTGCCTGGGGTTTCTGAAGGCGGTGCAGGGATTCGACTTTGACTACGGCACCTGCTTCTCCACCTACGCCGTGCCCAAAATCGCCGGGGAGATTCGTCGCTTTCTCCGGGACGACGGCGCGGTAAAAGTGGGGCGCACCATGCGGGAGCAGGCTCAAACACTTTACACCATTCGGGAGCGGCTGCGGCAGGAGCTGGGCCGGGAGCCGGTGCTCAGCGAGCTCTCCGAGGCCTCCGGCCTGACGCCGGAGGAGATCGCCCAGGTGGAGATCGCCACGGACACGCCGGAGTCCCTCCAGCGGGAGACCGCAGACGGCCTCACCCTGGAGGGGATGCTGGGCACGGACGCCCCGGAGGAGGGCATGGTGGAGCGGATCGCCCTGCGGGAGTCCATCGATCAGCTGCCGGAGAAGGAGCGGATGACCATTCTTCTCCGCTACTTCAAGGGACTGACCCAGGAACAGACTGCCCGGATCCTGGGGGTGTCTCAGGTGCAGGTATCCCGGCTGGAGCGCCGGGGCCTGAAACGGTTGCGGGAGTTCCTCTCGCCCTGAAATGCGCTTCCCCCTGGAATTCCGTCATGGTGCCCCAGTACCGCTTGGGCATGTGGGTCATGCGGCAGCGGGGGTTTTCCCGCTCCCGGATGGCGATGGTGTCGTAGAATCGCTTCCACAGCAGGCGGTAGCGGGCCTCCGCCTCATCCGGCGGGGCCATCTGGAAGTGCTCCAGGGGCCGGACGGCAGAGCGGCCCTCGGCGTAGAACAGGGCCTCCTGGTGGGTACGGTCGTAGAGGAAGAACCGTTCGTTCCGGTAGCGGTCGCAGAAGTGACGGCGCAGCAGGGGCAGGACCCGGTTTTTCGGCTCGATTTCGCCCCCCAGTACGCCCCCCAGGTCGGAGAAGCGGACGAAGCCCTTGTACTGGTGGACCTCACCGTTCAGGTGGCGCACCGCCCGCAGAATGGGATACAGCGTCTCATCGGACAGATCCCGGAGGAACCGGGGCCCCTCCTCCAGCAGCTTCACCACCAGACGGTACAGGTGCATTTCCCGGTCCGGCAGGCAGGTGAGAAAGCCGCGGCGCAGCAGGTCCGCCGCCTCCGGCGACAGCTTGACCACCTTCCGATATACCCGTGCGGCGTGGTCCCGGTCCGTCAGGACGGTCCGCACAGGGAACAACGTGAATGGAATGTCCTCACCGCAGCTGATGGCGGTGAGGACTTCTTTTTGGGCGTAGCTCTCAAAGATGCAGGTGAGGAATCCCTCAAAGCTGCCGTCGTATTCATAAATCATCTCGGTCATGGGGAACCTCCCTCACACAGGGGCAAACAGGGACATCTGCTCCAGCTCCGGTTGGGGCAGGGAGGGCCGCTCCGCCGCGATCAGATTCCGCAGCAGGCTGTCCGGTGTGAACCGCAGGCCGTCTGCCATGCGGCCGGAGGCGGTGAGAAAATACTGGGCCCGCTTCATCACCACCCCCAGCTTGGGCAGATCCTCGATCCGCAGCTTCCGGGCCCGGCGGGACACCAGAATGCGCTTGGCGGAGACCACGCCCACGCCGGGGATCCGCAGCAGGGCCTCGTAGTCCGCCCGGTTCACCTCCACCGGGAAGAAGTCCAGGTGCCGGAGGGCCCAACTGCACTTGGGATCCACCTGGGGGTTGAAGTCCGGATGGCTTGCATCCAGCAGCTCCTCCGCCCGGAAGCCGTAAAACCGCAGCAGCCAGTCCGCCTGATACAGCCGGTGCTCCCGCAGCAGGGGCGGCTTCGTGTCCTTGGCGGGCAACAGGGCGTGCTCCACCACCGGCACGTAGGCGGAGTAGAACACCCGTTTGAGTTGGTAGCGGTCATACAGCCCCTGGGTCAGCCGCAGGATGTGGAAGTCCGTGTCCGCCGTGGCCCCCACGATCAGCTGGGTGCTCTGCCCGGCAGGGGCGAACCTGGGGGCGTGGCGGTACTTCACCAGCTCCTCCCGGCTCTGCTGTCCCCGCACCCGAATCTGCCCCATGGGAGCCAGGATGGCCTGCTTCGTCTTGTCCGGGGCCAGGGTCCGAAGTCCCGCCTCTGACGGCAGCTCGATATTGACGCTGAGCCGGTCCGCCAGGAACCCCATCTGCTCCACCAGCTCCGGAGCCGTGCCGGGGATGGCCTTGGCGTGGATGTAGCCGTTGAAGCGGTACTCTTCCCGCAAGATCCGCAGCGCCCGGATCATCAGTTCCGTGGTATAGTCCGGGGAGCGGTACACGCCGGAGGAGAGGAACAGCCCCTCGATGTAGTTCCGGCGGTAGAACTGGATGGTGAGGTCCGCCAGCTCCTCCGGGGTGAACATGGCCCGCTTCGCCTCATTGCTGCGGCGGTTGACGCAGTATTTGCAGTCATACACGCACCGGTTGGTCATCAGCACCTTCAAAAGGGTCACGCATCGCCCGTCGGCGGAGAAGGAGTGGCAGCACCCGGCGATAGAGGAGGTGGTATTGCCGATATACCCCGCCTTGGCCCTCCGGTTCCCACCGCTGGAGGTGCAGGCCGCATCGTATTTGGCCGCGTCCGTCAGGATGGTGAGCTTTTCCAGAACGTCCATCTCACCGCAGGGCTGTCCGCCGCCGGTCATGCCGCCGGTTGGGACGCTCGATGGCGTCGATGACCCGGAAGAGCTGAGAGGTCAGAAAGACCACGCCTACCAGAATAAAAAAGAAAGTCCAGCCGCTCATGGAAAAAACCTCCTTGATCGAACTTTTGTTCTAATTGCATTGTAACTCGAACAAACGTTTCTGTCAAGCAGAAATCGAACAAAAGCACGAGAGAGTTTGACAGCTCCCATGGGCCAGCAGAGCGGGAAGCACCACACAAAAAGGGACCGCCTGTTTGGCGGTCCCTTGGATGTTCAGCACCCGGCCAGGTCCCTGAGGAAGTCCTCCACCGCCGTCTCCGGCGTGGCCCAGCTGGTCACCAGACGGATGCAGGTGTGGTTCGCATCCACCGGGTGGTCGGTCTCAAATTCATAGCCCATCTCCTGGAGCTTTGCCACCGTCTCATTGGGCAGTACCGGGAACTGCTGATTGGAGGGGGAGGCCACCGGGAAGGGATATCCCAGGGCCGCGACGCCGTCCCGGAGCCGGAAGGCCAGCTCGTTGGCGCGGCGGGCCAGGTCGAAGTAGAGCCCGTCCTCCAGCAGGGCCTGGAACTGGAGTCCCAGCAGCCGGCCCTTGGCCAGCACGGCGCCCCGCTGCTTCATGTGCCAGCGGAAGTGAGGCATGGGACGGGTGAGCACCAGCGCCTCCCCGAAGAGGGCGCCGTTTTTCGTGCCGCCGATGGTGAAGGCGTGGGTGAGGGCGGCCAGGTCCGGCAATGTCAGGTCGTTGTCGGGGGAGGTGAGGGCGGAGCCCAGCCGGGCGCCGTCCAGATAGAGGAACAGGCCGTGAACATCGCAGCACTGCCGCAGGGCGGCCAGCTCCGCCCGGGTGTAGACCGTGCCGATCTCCGTGGTGTCGGAGATGTACACCATTCGGGGCAGCACCATGTGCTCCGTGCCGTTGTGGCCCGCCAGAACGGACTCGACCAGGGCTGGGGTCAGCTTGCCGTCGGGACTCTCCACGGTGCAGACCTTGTGTCCGGTGGCCTCGATGGCGCCGGTCTCATGGGTGCTGACGTGGCCGGTCTGGGCGGCAACCACCGCCTCATAGGACTGCAGAAACGCGTCGATGGTAACGAGGTTCACCTGCGTCCCGCCCACCAGGAAGTGAACCGCCGCATCCGGCGCGGCGCAGAGGCGGCGGATGGTATCCGCCGCGGCTTGGCAGCAGGGATCCATGCCGTAGCCCACGGTCTGCCGGAGGTTGGTGTCCGCCAGGGCCTGGAGGACCTTGGGATGGGCGCCCTCGCTGTAATCGTTTCGGAAACTGTACATTGTGATCTCCCGCCTTTTTCCTTGTGATAGAGCCATGATACCGCCTCCGGCGGAGAATTGCAAGGGCAGGGCGGATGGGATGGTAAAAGAAAAAAAATTGGAAATACTGGCGGTGAGAGGGAACTTTTCAGCGGAGAGGTCCGTCTGTATTCCCCGAGAACATTCAGAAAGGAAATCAATACACCATGAAGAAATTTTTGACCCTGGCGCTGTCGGCGCTGCTGACGATGGGCCTGCTGACCGCCTGCGGCGGCAAGACTACGGACAAGACTGTGGATCTGACGGCCTTTTACAACACCCTGGCGGAGGAGTACGGCTGGGCGGAGGACGCCGCCTCCAGCGGCGAAGAGGACATCATGATGATGAACTTGGAGGGCGACATGCTGGAGGGCTCCTATCCCGGCCTGGCCGATGTGGCCACCAAGCAGCTGATCGCCAAAGCCCCTATGATCAGCGCCGTGGTGAATGAGATCGTGCTGGCGGAGTGCGGGACGGAGGAGGACGCTGCCACCGCCGCCTCCATCCTGCAGGACCGGGTGGACGCCCAGGCAGAGGGCGGCGCCTGGTACCCGGAGTCCATGGAGACCTGGTCCAACGCACAGGTAGTCCAGAATGGAACCTATGTGGCCATGATTGCCACGGCAGACCATCAGGAGGAGATCGCGGAGCAGTTCAATGCGCTCTTTGCGTAAGGAGGCAGCCAGCCGCGGCACCGCCGCGGCTGGCTGTGTGAAACGGAGAAGAGGGGAGGGGCGCCGGTGGTCTTCAGCAGCCTGACATTTTTATTTCTCTACCTGCCGCTGACGCTGCTGGTGTACTTTCTCTCGCCGCTGAGGTGGCGGAACTTCGTGCTGCTGGTGGTGAGCCTGCTCTTCTACGGCTGGGGAGAACCGGTGTACATTGTCATCATGTTCCTCTCCATCATCATCGACTACACCCACGGTCTGCTGGTGGAGAAGTTCCGCAGTGATGACAAAAAGGCCCGGTGGTTCGTGGCCCAGTCGGTGATCTTCAACCTGGCTCTGCTGGGCTTTTTCAAGTACTGGGACTTCATCGCAGCCAATCTGTCCCTGATCCCGGGCATTGATCTGCCCCAGCTGGGCATCCCGCTGCCCATCGGCATCTCTTTCTATACCTTCCAGACCATGAGCTATACCATCGACGTGTACCGGAAGGACGCACCGGTCCAGCGCAACATGGTGGACTTCGGCGCCTTCGTCACCATGTTCCCCCAGCTGATCGCCGGACCCATCGTCCAGTACAAAACGGTGGCAGCGGACCTGCGGCACCGGCTCCACACGTCGGAGAACTTCGCTCTGGGGGCCCGGCGGTTCTGCGTGGGACTTGCCAAGAAGGTGCTGCTGGCCAACTCCATCGGCGCCCTGTGGGAGGACTGCCTCGCCGCTCAGGGGGCCGGGACGCTGACGGTGCTGGGGGGCTGGCTGGGCCTCGCCGCCTATGGCTTCCAGATCTACTTCGATTTCTCCGGCTACTCCGACATGGCCATCGGCCTGGGGCGGATCTTCGGCTTCCGGTTCAACGAGAACTTTGACCACCCCTACTGCGCCGACTCCGTGGGCACCTTCTGGCGGCGGTGGCACATGTCCCTGACCTCCTGGTTCCGGGACTATTTGTATATCCCCCTGGGAGGCAACCGGGGCGGCACCGCCAGGACCATCCGGAACCTCCTGATCGTCTGGTTCTGCACGGGCTTCTGGCACGGGGCCAGCTGGAATTTCATCCTGTGGGGACTGTACTTCGCCGCCTGGCTGATCTTGGAGCGGTACGTCCTTCGGGGCGTACTGGAGAAGACCCCGGCGATCCTCAAGCACCTCTACACCCTCATCGTGGTGTTCGTGGGCTGGGGCCTCTTTGCCATGGTGGACCTGGGCGTGTGCGGGGACTACCTTGCCGCCTGTTTCGGCGGTGCGCCGCTCTGGAGCGGGGCGGACCTGTTCCGGCTGCGGAGCTACGCCGTGACACTGGCGGTACTGGTGCTGGCTTCCACCGCTCTGGGCCAGCGGCTGTGGGCGAAGCTGCCCCGGCAGGCAGAACAGCTGGCCACCCCGGTGCTCATGGGCCTTTCCCTGGTGGTCTGCACGGCCTATCTGGTGGACGGCAGCTACAACCCCTTCCTGTATTTCCGGTTCTGAGAGGAGGCAGAGACCTTGTCCAAACGATACGCAAGATTTCTCACAGCGGTGTTCTGCCTCTTTCTGGGGGGGCTGATGGTGTGGCAGATGCTCCTGCCGGACCGGGAGCGGTCCGACGTGGAGAACCGCACCCTCCAGCAGCGGCCGGCACTGACTCTGTCCAGCGTGCTGGACGGCAGCTATATGGAGGACGTGGAGGCCTACGTCCAGGACCAGTTTCCCCTGCGGGACCAGTGGACGGGCCTGAAGGCCCGGACGGAGCAGCTGATCGGCAAACGGCTGTTCAACAACATCTATCTCTGTGAAGGCGAAACATTGATCTCCAAGGTGGACGCCCCTGCGGACGGCCTGGAGAAGGCGAACCTGAATTACGTCTCCCAGCTGGCGGAGAAGTCGGACATCCCCATGTATCTGGGGCTGATCCCCTCCGCGGCGGAGGTGTGGCGGGACAAACTGCCGGAGGGCGCGGAGTCCTGGGACCAGAACGCTTACCTCTCCCAGGCGGCGGGCCTGGGGCTGCCCATGATCGACTTCTCCGCCGCCCTGACCGCTCACGCCGACGAGCCCATCTTCTACCGCACAGACCACCACTGGACGTCCCTCGGGGCCTTCTATGGGGCCAATGCTCTGCTGGAAGTCCTGGGAAGAGAATCATTAAAGCAGGAAAGCTTTACACCAGAGATTGCCAGTACCAGCTTCAATGGCACGCTGTACTCCCAGTCCGGCATCCACTGGCTGACGCCGGACACCATGGAATTCTGGGTCAAAGAGGACGGCCTCATGGTCACCTCCTGGCGCACCGGCTCTCCGGAACCCGGCATACTGTACGACCGGAGCTATTTGACCGAGAAGGACAAATACGCCTCCTTCCTGGGCGGCAACCAACCCCTGTGCGTCATCCAGAATGAGAACGCCCGAGACGGCGGCAAGCTCCTGCTGATCCGGGATTCCTACTCCGACGCCCTGGCACCCTTCCTGGCCCAGAGCTTTGCCGAGGTCCACCTGCTGGACCCGCGGTATTACCGGATGCCCCCCGCCCAGTACGCGGCGGAGAACGGCATCGACGCCATCTGCGTCGTGTATAGTATCCCCAACTTCATCACGGACCGGAACCTGGTGTTCCTGGCCCAGTGAGCGCAGAAAAGAGCGGCCGGAGTTTCGGCCGCTCTCTTTTTTGATCCGAATTCACGGGCCGGTGCCGGTGCCGTCGCACCGCCAGCCCTCATCCGTCAGGTAGAGGACCCCCACCTGGAAATTCTCATAGGCGCCCTCCGGGGCCTCGCCGTACCTGCCGTCGTACTCCACGGTGTTGCCGGCCATCTGCCAGCTGCGGGCCGCCTCATTCTCCGGTACAAAGATGCGCCGGTAGGAGAACCAGAACCGCTCGTGCCCCTCCGATTGCTCCGGATAGGAGGTCTCCGGCATATCTGCCCAGCTATCCACATCGGCCACAGTCCGCACATAGGTGCAGGCGAAGATGCTGCCGTCTGTGACCTCCAGGGCGGGCTGCGTATCCGCATCGGCCCAGGCCTGGGCGATCTCCAGATGGCTCTGTCCCCGGTCCGGGATGATGATGCCCTCCCGCAGGGCCTCCCATTCTACTTCGTCATAAATCTGGCGCAAGGCTGCAAAGACCGTGCCGTTGAAGACTGCGTCCGCCGTCACCGGCGGGGCGTAGAACCACTGTGTCACGCCGCTCCGGGTGCAGCGGACCAGGGAGCTGCCCTCCCAGCACTGGAGGGCGGCGCTGCCGTCCTCTGCGGTGAGGGTCAGGGAGGCCAGGCCCGCCGGGGGCGAGCCCGCCTCCGCGGGGTACCAGAGGAAATTCTCCGGCATCCGGGAGATGGCCGCCGCCATATCCAGCGGCAGTATATAGCTTCCGCCGCCGGACCCACCAGGGGCGGGGGAGAGGGTCAGGGAGAAGGCACCGGGGGCCAAAATCCCGTCCATCGCCGCCTGAACAGCAGCCTTGGCCGCCTCGTTCACCTCCGGCCGCCCCGAAGCTTCGGGGCCCACATAGCACCCGTCGGCGTCCGGGCAGTCCGGGTTGGGGGTGATACCGTTGCGGAAGAAGAAGCCCTCGATTACCGTCTGGGACTGATTCCGCAGCAGCTCATACTGGGCCATACTGGTGGGGTCCTCCACCAGGAACTGCACGTCCGTGGGGGTGGAGAGCAGATAGATGTAGGCGTCGTCAGAGCCGATCACATAGCTGGAAGCCCCTAAAATCTCCGACCAGTCCGCGTCCCCAAAGGCGGCCTGGAACTGGGCACGGGTGAGGGCCCGGACATTCCAGACCAGACCTGTATCGGGATTTGATATGTGGGCAAGTCGCTCATAGACGTCGAACCCCGGCACAGATTCTCCGAACCAGACAGCGTCCTCAGCGGTGACCGCCGCCATGTCTGCCCAGCCCTCCGGCACCCACAGGGAGAGGCCGCCGCTCTCATAGACCGTGCCATCTCCCGCCGCTGTCCAGATGGACAGGGCAGACTGGAGCGCCTGCCACGCGGCCCGACCGCCGTCTGTCAGATCATCGGAGAAGATTTCCATATAATGGGCAATGCTGTCATAGATCTCCTGAGTGCCGGGATCGTCTCCGGCGGCGACACAGGCCGCCATGGCGGCAAGGGCCTGGGACTGCTCCGAGAGGTTCGTCTCCGACAGCGTGTTGAAGAAGTGGACTGGCTGACTGCAGCTGATATCCAGCAGCTCCCGCCCCGTCAGGTCATAGAAGGACAGCAGCCCCATCTCCCGGAGCTGGTAGGCCATGCCTGAGAAAAACAGCTCTGTTCCGGGGACGCAGTCGTTCTCCATGCGGTGATACAGATAGGTGCGGGTTCCGCCCTCGTCCAGTTGGAAGTAGAAGTAGTCACACCCGGGGTAACCGGGGCTGACCCAGCAGTCCTCGGTCATGTACGTTCCGCCGGCCAAAATGACGCTCTCCGGCGTGGTGGTGTGCAGTTCATAGTTCATGCTCCAGATGGCAAAATCCAGGCCGCCCACGGATACATAGGAGGGGCCCTCGATGGACTCAATCCGCCAGTCGTCATATTCCAGCGGGGCGGGGACAAAGTCGCCGCCCTCCACGAACAGCAACCCCTCATGGTCGCCGGTGTACTGCTCCTGCACGTAGTCCCGCAGGACCGCCATTACGTCCTCCGGCGCTTCCGCGCCCTCCATCAAGTGGTCCGCCGTGGCACGGCCGTCCCGGTACACCAGCAGGTTTTCTCCATCAAAGTACAGCCACCGGTCGGCGGTGCCGTCCTGGGGACTGTCGGGAATGGGGACGAATGCCCACAGGGCCAGATTCCGGCGGCTCACGTCCCAACGGTTGAAGCTCAAGTACTCCGCGTCCGGCCAAGCCTGTTTCAAATCCTCGTCGATGTCCGCCTCATAGATCCGCCCATCCCGCTGGAAAAAGATCTGTGCGGTGTTTGCCGAAGAGGCACACAACTCGTCTGCGCCGTTGCCATCCAGGTCGAACTGGGCGGTGTCACCGTAGACCCGGGCCAGGAGGACGGGATTTCCCTCGGTGTCGAAATAGTAATAGTCGTGGAAGGTGGCGCCTGTATGTTCGTCCAGCTCGCCGGAGTAACGGATGACCAGCCCATCATGGCCGAACAGATCGGAGAAGGAGTCCATGGAGACGGCGTAGCCGCCGGAATCGCTGTAACTCAGCGTGTTATGCTCCGGGAAGGTGAAGAAGCAGCCCACATCCCATGTGCGCATCCCGTCCCGGCCCGCCGCCTCGTCATAAATCACGGCGGCGTAGAGATTGCCGTCGGTGGAGAGATAGGTGCGGACAGAGAGTTCATCGCCGTCCTCGGTGTGCATGATATAGCCAGTGCCACGCTCGGCGCAGTCATTCCGGTGCCGAATGGCCTCCATGGTCTCCGGCTCATAGGGTGTGAGGTCTGTCAGCGGAATGGTCAGCACCGGCTCCCCCTCCGGGTACACGGTAGGGATGGCGGGCCGCTCACTGGGCTGGTTGGAGACAAACCAGTAGGAGCCGTCGGCCTGTTCTTCCAGTGTCACGCACTTCCAGCCGTCAACATGGAACGTGTCGTCGTAGTAGAGCCGGATGGTATCGCCCACCCGCTCCCCGGCAGTGATGTTGACGCCCGAGAAGTAGTTGGTATCCCCGTGGCTGTGATAGTAGGCATCATACTCCGGGAGGTACTGGAAGTAGTCCATCCCGATCCGCCCCGTCTCCTCCAGCGTGAGGCCGGTGTTCTCCAGCAGCACCTGGTTGATGGCCTCCACGGACATCTTGTCCACAGGGCAGATCAGCTCCCCTGCGGTGTCAAAGCTGCCCACCTGCCGCAGCTCCTCATCGGTCATAGGCGCGTCGATCCCCGTGCCGCAATAGAACAGCTCAAAGAGGTCGATGTCCTCCGGCTTCTCGTACAGGGAGTTCAAAAATTGGTTGCGGATGCTGTAAGTACCCTCCTGATTGAAGAACTCCTCATTAAAATACGCCAGCTCGTCGCCGGTGAGGGAGCGGACACCGCCGGTTTCCCCATCCGCCTTGGCCCCGGTGAAGGTGACGGCGCAGACGCCCGCTGCCAGCGCCAGAACCAGAAACAAAGCCGCTGCCCGGGTCTGTTGTCCCTGGGCGATGCGGGTGATCCGGTCCTTCAGCTGCCGCTTATCTGCCGTCATGGTGGTGGCGGACAGCAGGGGAGAGCCGGGACCCGTCCGCACCGGAATCAGGGACAGCAGCGTTTTGCCGTAGGGGATGCGTTCGCCCTCTCCCAGGGCCTGGATGGCGGCCTCGTCGCAGGCCAGCTCCCCGTCGGCCTTGGAGACGGCGGCGGCGATCCACACCAGAGGGTCGAACCAGTACACCGCGAGGCACACGCTCCGCAGCAGCGACCACAACGGGTCCAGATGGCGGGCGTGGGCGGTCTCATGGGCCAGCACATGCCGCAGCCGCTCCGGAGAGGTGACAACGGCGGGGGTAAGATAAATGGCGGGCCGGAACAGCCCGAACAGGCAGGGGGAGGGGAGACCTGCCTCCACCAGATAGACGGGATACCTGCAGTTCTCCGCGGCATAGGGCGCCCTCGTCCTCCGGAGCTTTTGCCAGAAGCGCAGGTTGGTCACCAGAAACCACACCGCCATGGCGGCGATGCCGATCAGCCAGAGGACCGTCAGCAGGTCCGCCGCCGTCACCACCCGCTCCCGGATGACCGGGTAAGAAAAGGCTTCCTCCCCGCCGGAGGGCGCGGCCGCCTCCCCCGAGGGGGAGCCGCCTCCCTCTATCTGAGGTGCGGGGGATGTGACCTGGGGCGCTGTCCCCATGGGAGAGGGGGCCAGCGGCACTCTGTAAATTTCCCGCTGTTCCAGCCGTTCCGTCACTGTCCGGCCCACCGGCTCCGCCGCCGACAGGACGGAGAAGTCCGCTCCCGGCAGGCTCACCGGCACCAGCAGCCGCACCAGCACCAGCGCCCACAGGACATACTGGGCCCGGCGGGAAATCCGGTCCCGGAAGGCCCGCCGCAACAGCAGGACCGCCAGGATCAGCACGGAAGATGTCAACAGGATCTCACGCATGTTCCTCGCCTCCCGCTCGTTCCAAAATAGCGGACAGCTCCGCGATGTCCGCCTCCGTCAGCTGGCGGCTCTCCACCATGGCGCTCATCATCAGGCCCAGGCTGCCGCCGTAGACCCGGGAGAGGAAGCTCTCCGTCTCCGCCGCCGCGGCGTCCTCGCGGTCCACCGCGGGGAAGTACCGCTTGGCCCGGCCGCCCTCCTCGTGCCGGACGGCCCCCTTGGCTTCCAGCCGGGCGAGCATGGTGATCACCGTGTTCTTGCTCCAGCCTGTGTCCTCCTTCAGGGAGGCCGTCAACTCCATGATGGTCCGGGGGGACTGCTCCCATAGCCGGTTCATCAGCTTCCACTCGCTGTCGGACAGGTTCACCTGCATAGTCTCACCTCCATGGTATACGAGTGTCTACCTGGTCTTCTGATTGGACCATATCAAATAGGTAGACATTTGTCAACCTCAAATTGGTAACAAAAGCGGCAAACCGGCAACAGCCGTTTCCCGCCTTGACCGGAAGGGGATTTTGCCGTAAAATAGGGGCCGAGACTTTTGAGACGGATGGAGAACGGTGGACTTATGGAAGACTTCAAACAACGCTACATCGCCGCCCGCCGGGCGGTCATCGCCCAGGACTTATCCAGGCTGAACCCCATGCAGCGCCAGGCTGCCATGACCACGGAGGGTCCGCTGCTGCTGCTGGCGGGCGCCGGCAGCGGCAAGACCACGGTGCTGATCCAGCGGGTGTACAACCTGCTCACCTACGGCCGGGGAAGCGATTCGGAAGAGGTGCCGGCCTGGGCCACGGAAGAGGATCTTCAATTTCTGGAGAGCTTCCCCGCCCGGCCCACGGAGGAGGACGTCCGCCGGGCCCGGCGGCTCTGCGCCCTGGACGCGCCCAAGCCCTGGGAGATCATCGCCATCACCTTCACCAACAAGGCGGCAGGGGAGCTGAAGGACCGGCTGGCCGCCCGGCTGGGGCCGGAGGCCAACGACATCTGGGCCTCCACCTTCCACTCCGCCTGTGTGCGCATCCTGCGGCGGGACATCGACCGGCTGGGGTTCGACAAGGACTTCACCATCTACGACACCGACGACTCCAAGCGGGTCATCAAGGACATTCTGAAGGAGCTGAACCTGGAGGAGAAGACCTTCCCGCCCCGGAGCGTCCTGGCCGCCATCAGCCACTCCAAGGACCAGTATGAGACGCCGGAGGACTTTGCCAAGCGGTACGAGGCGGCGGGGGACTGGAAGATGACCCGCATCGCCAAGATCTATGCCGCCTATGCGAAGAAGCTCCGCACCGCCAATGCCCTGGACTTTGACGACATCATCTTTCACACGGTAACACTACTGCAGCAGGAGCGGTCGGTGCTGGACTACTACCAGCGCAAGTTCCGCTACGTGCTGGTGGACGAGTACCAGGACACCAACCACTTACAGTATCTGCTGACAAGCCTCCTGGCGGGGGGGTACAAAAACCTCTGTGTGGTGGGCGATGACGACCAGTCCATCTACCGCTTCCGGGGGGCCAACATCGAAAACATCCTGAACTTCGAAGAGCAGTACCCCACCGCCCGGACCATTCGCCTGGAGCAGAACTACCGCTCTACCCAGAACATTCTGGATGCGGCCAACGCCGTCATCCAGAACAACCAGGGCCGCAAGGGCAAGACCCTCTGGACCGACAACGGCGGGGGCGATGTGGTGACGGTCAAGACCACCTTCAACGAGAGCGACGAGGCCAACTACGTGGCCGGGGACATCCTGATGGGGGTGAACCGGGGCAGGAACTTCCGGGACACGGCGGTCCTCTACCGGATGAACGCCCAGTCCAACGCCCTGGAATACGCCATGAAGCGCAACGGCATCCCCTATAAAGTAGTGGGGGGCATGAAGTTCTTCGACCGGGCGGAGGTCAAGGACATGCTGGCCTATCTGTGCGTGCTGAACAACCCCCTGGACGACCTGCGGCTGCGGCGGATCATCAACAACCCGCCCCGGGGCATCGGCGCCACTACATTGGACAAGGTGGGCGCCTTGGCGGAGAGCCAGGGGGCGTCGCTGTATGAGATCATCCGCAACGCGGACCTGTTCCCGGAGCTGAAAGCGTCTTCCGCCAAGCTGCTGAAGTTCGCGGACCTGATCGACGGCCTGCGGCGGGCGGGCACGGAGCTGGCCCTGCCGGAGTTCTACGACGCCGTCTGCGACCAGACCGGCTATGTAAAGGCCCTGGAGGAGAAGAACGACATGGAGAGCCGGGGCCGCATCGAGAACGTTCAGGAGCTGAAATCCAACATCCTGGGCTTCCTGGAGCAGCAGCCGGAGGACGCCACCCTCTCCGGCTTCCTGAACGAGATTGCCCTGTACACAGATCTGGACAGCGTGGAGGCCAGCGACGACTGCGTCACCATGATGACCATTCACTCCGCCAAGGGGCTGGAGTTCCCGGTGGTGTACGTGGTGGGGATGGAGGAGGGGATCTTCCCCGGCGCCTCCGCCCAGTACGACCAGGAGGAGCTGGAGGAGGAGCGGCGGCTCTGCTACGTGGCCATGACCCGGGCCAAGGAGAAGCTGACCCTCACCAACTGCCGGCAGCGGATGCTGTACGGCCGTACCAGCGCCAACCGGGCTTCCCGGTTCCTGGAAGAGATCCCGGAGGAGAACATGCGCTGGGAGAGCAAGCCGGAGCCCCGTTTCGGCGGTATGGAGCACGACGGCACCTTCGGCGGCGACCGGTACGAGGACGGCTGGGGCAGCTCCCCCGCCCGCGCCGGCGGCTCCTGGAGCAGCGGCGGCGTCCACAGCTACCGGGCCCCGGCCCAGGCGCCCCAGCGGCCCCTGGCCTCTGTCCAGCAGGCGTCCTCCACCCGGAAGAACGCCGCCCCGGCGGCGCCTCTGCTGCAATTACAGCAGGGGGACATGGTGGAGCATACCGCCTTCGGGAAGGGCATGGTGCTCTCTGTCCGGCCCATGGGCGGCGACGCCCTGGCGGAAGTGGCCTTTGACACCGTGGGCAAAAAGAAGCTGATGCTGAAATCCGCGGGAGCCCACATGAGGAAACTGTGATGATGGAGATCGAAAACTGGATGAAGCAATACTGCGGGGCCGTCCGGGCCGCCTTTGGGGACCGGGTGCGGTACATCGGCCTCCAGGGCAGCCGGGGCAGGGGAGAAGCCGGACCGGACAGCGACATCGACGTGGTGTGCATTCTGGACAGCTGCTCTCTGCAAGACCTGGAGACCTATCGGGCAGCCGTGAAGGACCTGCCGGACCGGGACAAGCTGTGCGGCTTCGTCTCCGGTACGGCGGAGCTGGCGGCCTGGGACCGGGGGGAGCTGTTCCAGTTCCGCCGGGACACCACCGACTGGTGCGGACGCCTTGCGGACCTGCTGCCGCCGGAGGAGCCAGGGGACGCCCGCCGGGCCCTCCATCAGGGGGCCTGCGGACTGTATCACCTGTGCTGCCACAACTTTCTCCACGGCAGAAGCCGGGAGGCGGTGGCGGAGGCCTGCAAGGCCGCCGTGTTCCTGCTGCAGGCCAAGCTGTATGTAGAGCAGGGGCTCTACTGCCGCCGGAGATCAGACCTGGAACAGCACCTGACCGGGCAGGACCTGGAGATTCTGCAAACTGCCCAGGCCCTGAAAGCAGGGGAGTGCCGGGAGGACCTGACAGCCCTCACGGACCGGCTGTTTGCCTGGTGCCGGGACGTGATCGGCCAGCAGAAAGCAATCTGAACAGCAGAGGGCCCGCCGTTTTCGGCGGGCCCTGGTGTTTTGTGTGTGATCGGGGGTGGGAGATCCGGTCCATTGCACGGGGATCAGCCATGCCTGCGGCTGGACAGATGCACCCCCCTACGGCTCCACCCGGATGCCCAGAATCCGGGCCACCACCGCGGCCTGGGCGGCGTTGATGACGGCGCCCTTCAGCTCCCGGCAGGTCTCCGACAGCACGATCCGGTCCAGGGTGCAGGCCGTCAGGTCCATGCCGGCAAGGCTGGTGCGAAACAGCTCCGCCCCGGTCAGGTCCGTCTTCTCCATGGCAGCTTTTTTCAGCCGCATCTCTGAGAGCGTAGACTCTGTGAAGTCACATCCCTTCACGGAAATACGCTCCCAGACGCCGCCGGAAAAGTTGACATAACGAAGCAGAGTCTCCTCCAGAACGCTGTCCTTCCACCGGGAGCGGCGCAGGTCCGCGCCGTCCCATTTGCAGCCGGAGAGGCGGCAGTCCTTCCAATAGGTGGCGGAGAGGCGGCAGTTCTCCAGGAGACATCCGGTGAAGGTGCAGCCGTAAAAGGCTGCGCCGGTGAAATCGCAGTTCCGCAGGCGGCAGGACTGGAACCGGCAGTCCCGGAAGTCTAGGCCGGAGCCGTCCAGCCCCTCGGCGTTTTCCTGGGAAAGGACCGCGGCGGAGAGCACCTCTCCGGCCTCCCGCGCCGTCTCCAGGGCCTCAGGCAGGCCGCTCATGGGCGGAGTGCCTGCCGGGGCGGGAGCAGCAGCTCCTCAAAGCTCCGGATATACACGTCGCAAAATCCCCGCATGGCCGCCTCGTCCTGGGCGAAGAAACCGTCGTAAACGCCCACCACCCGCATCTTTGCAGCCCTGGCGCCCTTGCAGGCGGAGAGGCTGTCATCGAACACCGTGCAGTCCTCCGGTGCCACGCCGTAGTGCTCTGCGGCGGCACGCCACAGGGCCGGGTCCTTTTTCTCCAACCCCAGGTCGTGGGCCAGAGTGACACCCTCAAAGTACTTCATCAGGTCCAGGTGGGTCAGGGCGGTGCGGCAGTGCTCCGGCACGCTGGAGGTCACCACCGCCATCCGGCGGCCCTCTGCCCGGCACTGCTTTAAATACGCCCGGACGCCGGGCTTCACCGTGACATGGGCATAGGCGTCCCTGGCCATCTCCATCCACTCGGCAATGATCTCCTCGCAGGACTCCGTGAGGCGGCAGTACTCCTTGGTGAACTTGGCGGCCAGGGGAAGGATGATATGGGCTACGCCCTCGTAATAGGCGTGGGTGTACGCAATGCCCCGCCGGGCCAGAAATTCCCGGTCCACGTTTTTCCAGACGCCGTTGGAGTCGATCAGCGTCCCGTCCATGTCAAACAGCAGCATGGGCCGCCTCCTTTTCTCGGGGAGGAACCGGGTCTTGCCATTTCCGCCCCGTTGTGTTAAAATTTTTATTTGTTCGCGGCTTTTGATCCCGGACATCAAATCTACGGGAGTTTGCAAAAGTATAGCATAGATCCTGGTGAGGAGCAAGTCTGATGAAAGTCAACCACATCCGTCAAAATGTATTCCCCGTGCTGGCGGCTCTGATCTGGGGCACCGCCTTCGTGGCCCAGAGCGTGGCCGCCGACCATGTGGGTCCCTTCACCTTCACCGCCGCCAGAAGCGCGGTGGCCTTTGTGTTTCTGCTGGTGCTGTGTCTGGTGTTCCGCTGCCTGCGGCGGCGGGATTTTCAGGAGGAGGCCCAGGCCCGGCCCGGTTCCTGGCGGGATCTGGCCATCGGCGGTATCTGCTGCGGCGTGGTCCTGACAATGGGCACCAACCTCCAGCAGATGGGGCTGGAGACCACCACCTCCGGCAAGGCGGGGTTCATCACGGCCCTCTATATTGTCATCGTGCCCATTGCGGGGATTTTCCTCCGGCAAAAGGCGCCCCGGGCGATCTGGCTCAGTGTGGCGCTGGCGGTGGTGGGATTGTATCTGCTGTGCGTGCAGGAGTCCTTTTCCATCACGGAGGGGGACTGGTACGTGCTGCTGTGCTCCTTCTGCTTCGCCGGACACATCCTGCTGATCGACCACTTTACCCGGAAGGTGGACGGGGTGGCCCTGTCCTGCGTACAGTTCCTGGTGATGGCGGTGCTCTCTGCCGGGCTGATGCTGGTGATGGAGACGCCTGACTGGGCGGGGCTGCTGGCCTGTATCGGGCCTGTCCTGTATGTGGGCATCTTCTCCAGCGGCGTGGGATACACCCTCCAGATCCTGGCGCAGAAGGACTCCAACCCCACGGTGGTGTCCCTGCTGCTGAGTCTGGAGTCCGTGTTCGCCACCGTCGCCGGGGCGCTGATCCTAGGGGACCGGATGAGTGGGAAGGAGTACCTGGGCTGCGTGCTGATGCTGGCGGCGGTGGTGCTGGCCCAGCTGCCGGACTTCCGGAAAAAGCAGGCGGTACCGGCGCCGGAAAACTGAATCGTTCAGCAGGGACGCCGGTTTTTGGCGTCCCTGTTGATTTTTGGTTGGACAAACGCGGCGGCTTGTGGTATACTGCTATCCTGTATGAGTATGTAGCGAGGTGATTTCATGCGCATCGACGTGCTGGGCGTCGGCTTTGACAACCTGACCATGACAGAGGCCGTGGAGCGGGGGATGGAGCTGGTCCGCAGTCCGGGCCCCCACTATGTGGTGACCCCCAATCCGGAGATCGTGGAGGTCTGCCGGGAGGACAGCGGGGCCAGGGCCGCGGTGAACGGCGCGGATCTGGTGCTGCCGGACGGCATCGGCGTCATCAAGGGCGCGGCCATGCTGGGGACGCCTCTGAAGGAAAGGACGCCGGGCGTTGAATTCGCGACCCATTTGATGGATAAACTGGCGGAGGAAGGGAAGTCCCTCTACCTCCTGGGCGCCAAGCCCGGTGTTGCGGAGCAGGCGGGAGCGAAGCTGGCCGCGGCCCATCCGGGGCTGCGGATCGCCGGCACCCACGACGGCTATTTCAAGGAGGACGGCCCGGTGGTAGCGGCCATCCGCCAAAGCGGCGCGGACGTGGTGTTCGTCTGCCTGGGCGCCCCCAAGCAGGAGAAGTGGATGGCGAAGAACGGCACCGCCACAGGCGCCCGGCTGTTGTGCGGCCTGGGGGGCAGTCTGGACGTATTCGCCGGCGTGGTGGAGCGGGCCCCAAAATTCTGGACCGACCACGGGCTGGAGTGGTTCTACCGCCTGTGCAAGGAGCCCCGCCGCATCGGCCGGATGATGAAGCTGCCGCTGTTTTTAATCCATGTCAAGCAGGAGAAGAGACACAGATGAGCGGAAAACTGATTGTATTCGAGGGCACGGACGGCTCCGGCAAGGCCACCCAGGCAAAGCTCCTGTGCGAGACCCTGGCCCAGCGGGGCATCGCATATCGGGAGATCGACTTTCCCCGGTATGGCAACCCCTTTGCCGAACCGGCGAACCTCTACCTCCACGGAGCCCTGGGCAACAGGCCCGGGGACGTGAACGCCTACGCCGCGTCGGTGCTGTACGCCGTGGACCGCTTCGCCTCCTACAAGGAGGACTGGGGCGGGTTCTATGAGGAAGGCGGCATCGTGGTGGCCAACCGGTACACCACCTCCAACGCCGTCCACCAGGCATCCAAGCTCCCGGAAGGGGAGCGGCAGGCATTTCTGGACTGGCTCTTCGACCTGGAATACGGCCGCATGGGCCTGCCCGCGCCGGACCTGGTGCTGTACCTGGATCTGCCCACAGAGGTGTCTGAGAAGATGCTCCGGCATCGGGAGCAGGCGACCGCCACCGCTGCGGACATTCACGAGCAGGACGGGGCTTATCTCCGCCGCTGCCGGGAGGGCGCCCGCGAGATTGCCCGGGATCTGGGCTGGTCGGTGATCGACTGCGCCGCCGGGGACGCGCCCCGGACAATGGAGGACATCCGCCGGGAGGTGCTCTCTCGGGTGGAGCCGCTGCTGAACTAGGGGCTGTCCCCGACGGGAGCAAAGAAAATGGGACGAACACGCCCCATTTTCTCCGCAGCCGTCAGCAGCAGCCGTTGTTGCAGCCGTCGTTGCCGCACCCGCAGCCGCAGCCACAGCCGCAGCTATTGCCGCCGAGGGCGTTCCCGCTGCCACAGCAGCAGCAGATCAGCACGACGATGATGATGAGCCACAGGCAGGAACAATTGTTGTTTCCGTTGTTGAAGCACATGATTGTCACCTCGCTTTGAGACATTCTATGCGCCCGGCTTCCAAAGGGAGCCTGGCCGCTGAAAAAAATTGCAGGGAGGGGAAGATTTCTTCCCCATCCCGGGACGTTTCCGGCGGCGCACCGCCGGGGCGAGAAAATGGAGGTTCCTATGTCTGATTACAAAAACGGCGATACCGCCAGCTGGGACGCGTCCCAGGTGCGCCGCAGCCAGGCGGGCCATACGGGGAGGAGCCAGGGCAATCCGTCCCAGCAGCCGCAGCGGCGGCGGCGCAAGCGCCGCCGGATCAACCCGGTCCTGTATATCCTGTGCGTGCTGGTGGCCTCGGCCATCCTGGCTGGCGTGGGCTGGCTGCTGGCCAGCGACCTGTGTGCTTTCAGCCGGGACATCCCCTCCACCACCAAGATCACCATTGAGATCACCGCGGATGACGACATGGGCAGCATCGCGGAAAAGCTGCAGGACGCCGGACTGATCCGCTACAAGTGGTTCTTCCGCCTGTTCGCGGCCGTCACCGGCGCCAGCGAAGAGGTGGGCATCGGCACCTATGAGCTGAACACCGACATGGACTACCACGCCCTGATCGCGGGGATGCGCAGCTCCTCCGGCAACCTGAGCGCGGAGACGGTGACCGTCACCATTCCGGAGGGCTACACCGTCCGCCAGACCATCGCCCTGCTGGCGGAAAAGGGCGTCAACACGGAGGAGGCCCTGACCGAGGCCGCCCAGACCGGCGATTTTGACTACGACTTCATCGACAACGAATCCGAGGACCTGAGCCGACTGGAGGGCTTCCTCTTCCCGGACACCTATGAGTTCTATGTGGGCCATAACGCCGAGGACGCCCTGGACCGGCTGATCCGCAACTTTGTCAGCCGCATGGACGAGGAGCGGATGACCCAGGTGGAGGAGTCCAGCTACTCCCTGCAGGAGATCATCACCATCGCCTCCCTGATCGAGGAGGAGACCGACGGCACGGATCAGGCCAACATCGCCTCTGTCATTTACAACCGGCTGGAGGGCTCCGGCAACAAGCAGGGGACCTACGGCCTGCTGCAGATCGACGCCTCTCTGCTCTATGCGCTGCCGGACCACACCGGCCCCATCACCAGCGCGGACATGCAGACCGACTCCCCCTACAACCTGTACCAGAACGCGGGCCTGCCCCCCACGCCCATCTCCAACCCGGGCCTGGCCTCCATCGACGCGGCGCTGAACCCCAACAGCACGGACTACTATTACTACGCCCTGGGCACGGACGGCAAGCACCACTTCTCCACCACGCTGGCGGAACACAACGCGTTCGTCAACAGCAGCTCCTATGGCGGTTAAGCGGGACAAGCCGGAGCTGCTGGCCCCGGCGGGGGACATGGAGCGGCTGAAAATGGCCGTGCTCTATGGCGCGGACGCAGTGTATCTGGCGGGCACCAGCTTTGGGATGCGGGCCTTTGCGGGGAACTTCTCCGATGAGGCGCTGCCCCAGG
>NZ_JAOQKG010000003.1:159369-175235 GCF_025567605.1 Oscillibacter acetigenes
GGGTGATCCTGGCCCGGGAGCTGAGTCTGGAGGAAATCCGCACCATCCGGGACAAGACCCCGGCGGACCTGGAGATCGAGGCCTTCGTCCACGGCGCCATGTGCGTCAGCTACTCGGGGCGGTGCCTGCTCTCCAACTATATGACCGGCCGGGACTCCAGCCGGGGCGCCTGTGCCCAGCCCTGCCGGTACCAGTACGCCCTGGTGGAGGAGAAGCGTCCGGGAGAGTATTTCCCGGTGTTTGAGGACGAGCAGGGCACCTATATCCTGAACTCCCGGGACATGTGCATGATCGACCACCTGGGGGACCTGTGCGGCGCGGGCCTCTCCAGTTTGAAGATCGAGGGCCGGGCCAAGTCCGCCTACTACGCGGCCATCGTCACCGGGGCCTACCGCCACTGTTTGGACGCCGCGGCGGCAGGGGAGTCCGTCGATCCCGTGTGGCGGGACGAGGTGGAACACGTGAGCCACCGGCCCTACTCCACCGGCTTCTACTACGGCCCGCCGGGCCAGTATTACGCCACTTCCCGCTATGTCCGGGAATGGCAGGTGGCGGCGGTGGTGACGGACTGCGACAGCGCCGGGCACGCCGTGCTGTCCCTGCGGAACAAGTTCCGCGCCGGGGACACGGTGGAGATCGTGGGCCCGGATCTGCGGCCCTTCTCCATAACCGTGCCGGAGATGCGGGACGAGGCGGGGGCGCCCCTGGTGGAACCCCGCACCCCACAGATGAAATTCTATATGGACCTTCCCAAGGCGGTGCCGCCGTATTCCCTGGTGCGCCGCGGGGTGGACCTGTCAGCCAAATGAGGAAAAACGAGGAGAGAAGACTATGAACGCAGATGTTGTCATTGTTGGCGCCGGCCCCGCCGGTATCTTCACCGCTTTGGAGATGATTAAGAAGGGCAGCCGCCAGAAGATCGTCATGGTGGAAAAGGGACAGCCGGTGGAAAAGCGCCACTGCCCCAAGGACAAGACCAAGAAGTGCGTGAACTGCAAGCCCTACTGCCACATCACCACCGGCTTCTCCGGCGCCGGCGCCTTCTCCGACGGCAAGCTCTCCCTCAGCTATGAGGTGGGCGGCGACCTGCCCACCCTGATCGGGGCGGACCTGGCCCAGGAGACCATCGACTACGCCGACCAGATCTACCTGGAGTTCGGCGCGGATGAGCACATCGAGGGCCTGGGCCACGAGGAGGAGCGGAAGGAGATCCGCCGCCGGGCCATCCAGGCGGGGCTGAAGCTGGTGGACTGCCCCATCCGCCACATGGGCACCGAGAAGGCCCAGGGCATTTACCTCGCCATCGAGCGGTACTTACAGGAGAACGGGGTGGAGATGTACTTCGGCTATGAGTGCAGCAACCTGATCCTGGAGAACGAGGTCTGCAAGGGCGTGGCCATCTCCGACGGCAAGACGGACCTGGAGATCTACGCCAAGCATACCGTGGTGGCCACCGGCCGCCGGGGCGCCGACTGGCTGGAGAAGCTCTGCGCCGAGCACAACATCGCCCACGCCCCCGGCACTGTGGACATCGGCGTCCGGGTGGAGGTCCGCAACGAGGTCATGGAGATGGTGAACCGGGTGCTGTACGAGTCCAAGCTGGTGGGCTATCCCAAGCCCTTCAAGAACAAGGTCCGCACCTTCTGCCAGAACCCCGGCGGCTTCGTCAGCCAGGAGAACTACGACAACAACCTGGCAGTGGTGAACGGCCACTCCTACAAGGACCTGAAGAGCGACAACACCAACCTCTCCATCCTGTGCTCCCACAATTTCTCCATCCCCTTCAACCAGCCCATCGCCTACGCCCAGAAGGTGGGCGAGCTGACCAACATGCTGGCCAACGGCCAGATCCTGGTCCAGCGGTTCGGGGACATTCTGGACGGCAAGCGCACGTGGCAGAAGGAGCTGGCCCAGTCCAACATCCGGCCCACCCTGCCGGACGCCGTGGCCGGTGACATCACCGCCGCCATGCCCTACCGGGCCATGACCAACATCATCAACTTCATCCAGGCCATGGACTACGTGGTGCCGGGCTTCGCCGCCTATGAGACGCTGCTGTACTCCCCGGAACTGAAGTTCTATTCCAACCGGGTGAAGATGGACACCGATTTCAACACCAGCCTCCAGGGCCTCCACTGTCTGGGCGACAGCTCCGGCTGGACCCGGGGATTGATGATGGCCTCTGTCATGGGCACCCTCATGGGCCGCAAGATCGCGGAAGAGGGCTAATCGAATCACAGAGCGGCAGCAGGCGCGGAAAACGCGCCTACTGCCGCGATGAAATACGCAGATATGAAAAAGGATACAAGCTATGATCACAGTCAATGACGTCAGTCTCAATTTCAGCGGACAGACCCTGTTCAAGCACGTGGACCTGAAGTTCACCCCCGGCAACTGCTACGGCATCATCGGCGCCAACGGCGCCGGAAAGACCACCTTCCTGCGGATCCTCTCCGGGGATCTGGAGCCTACCACTGGCGAGGTGGTGATCTCCAAGGATCAGCGGATGAGCGTTTTGAAGCAGGACCACTTCCAGTACGACCAGTACACGGTGCTGGACACGGTCATCATGGGCAACCAGCGGCTCTACGATATCATGAAGGAGAAGGACGCCCTCTACGCCAAGGAAGACTTCACCGACGCCGACGGCGTGAAGGCCAGCGAGCTGGAGGCGGAGTTTGCCGACATGGACGGCTGGGAGGCTGAGAGCGACGTGAGCCGCCTGATCCAGGGCCTGGGATTATCCGAGGACATTCTGTACAGCGAGATGAGCACGCTGACCGCCAAGGAGAAGGTGAAGGTGCTGCTGGCCCAGGCCCTCTTCGGCAAGCCGGACATCATCCTGCTGGACGAGCCCACCAACCACCTGGACATCCACGCCGTGGAGTGGCTGGAGGACTTCATCCTGGAGTGCGAGAGCCTTATTATCGTGGTGAGCCACGACCGCCACTTCCTGAATACTGTGTGCACCAATATCGTGGACGTGGACTACGGCGGGATCAAGATGTATGTGGGCAACTACGAGTTCTGGTACGAGTCCAGCCAGATGATGCAGCGGCTGATCCGGGACCAGAACAAGAAGAAGGAAGAGAAGATCAAGGAGCTCCAGGAGTTCGTCTCCCGCTTCTCTGCCAACAAGTCCAAGAGCAAGCAGGCCACCGCCCGCCGGAAGCTGCTGGACAAGCTGACGGTGGAGGAGATGCCCGCCTCCTCCCGGCGCTATCCCTTCGTGGGCTTCAAGATGGACCGGGAGCCGGGCAAGGAGATTCTGGCGGTGGAGGGCCTTACCAAGACCGTAGACGGCCGGAAGGTGCTGGACAACGTCAGCTTCCGGGTGAACAAGGGCGACAAGATCGCCTTCGTGGGGGAGGACGAGATCGCCACCACCACGCTGTTCAAGATCTTGATGGAGGAGCTGGAGCCGGATGCGGGCACCTTCAAGTGGGGCACCACCATCACCACCAGCTACTTCCCCCTGGACAACTCCGCCTTCTTCAACGACTGCGACCTGAATCTGGTGGACTGGCTGGGCCAGTACACCGCCGACAACGCGGAGGAGGGCACCGAGTCCTTCAAGCGGTCCTTCCTGGGGCGGATGCTGTTCTCCGGCGACGACGTGTACAAGCCCGTCAAGGTCCTCTCCGGCGGCGAGAAGGTCCGGTGCATGTTGTCCCGGATGATGCTGTTCGGTTCCAATGCCCTGGTGCTGGACCAGCCCACCAACCACCTGGACCTGGAGTCCATCACCGCCGTCAACAACGGCCTGATCGACTTCAAGGGCGTGGTCCTCTTCGCCAGCCACGACCATGAGTTTGTCCAGACCATCGCCAACCGGGTCATGGAGTTCGTGGACGGGAAGCTCATCGACAAGATGTGCACCTACGATGCGTATATCGCCGGGGCCCGGGAGGAGATGCTTGCCCGGCTGAACGGCTGAGCTGTTACTGGATTGTAGTTGACATCAGGCAAAACCACCCTGTAAACTGTTTGCAAAACAGCTTGCGGGGTGGTTTTTCATGGACAAACGGCGGATTTTTGGCGTGTTGGCACTGGCAGTTATCACGGCGGTCACAGCGGGGGTGGCGTCCCCCCAAATGGCGGCACAGCGGCAGGAGACGGCGGAGTACCAAGCGCCTCTGGAGGCCGCACCGGTAGCCCAGGTGGAGGGAGAGACTCTGTCCCCCAACGGGCGGTTCCAGGTCCGGACAGCGGGAAAGAGTGAGATGTATGTCAGCGGATACGTGGTGCCGGAATTCCTGCAGATCGTGGACACGGAGACCGGTGAACTTCTCTGGCAGGACCAAGGGGCGCTCTGGCAGTCGGCGCGGTGGTCTCCGGCAAATAATCTGGTGGCTATCGCCTATGGCGGCCGGACCTGGACCCAGGTGAAGGTCATCTCCACCGCCTGCTGGATCAGCTGGGACTTCACCCTGCCGGACGGCAGCCCCATCCCGGAGTACGAATTTCTCCCGGAGGACTGGGGCACATGGCCGGACATGGACACCCTGTTGCTGACGGTCGGCCGGGGTGGGGACGCAGGGGAGCCCCACACCTACCGCTGCACCGTGCGTATGAACCAGGACGGAACGCTGTCTGGCTCCGCTTTGGAACAGACCACAGAGGTACTGTCGGAGGACTACGACTTCGACCACGACGGCATGCCGGAGACCACGGAGCTGGTGACGGTGCTCACCCCGGAGACAGATTACTATCCCGCTTGGTATATCCTGCAGGTCATCCGGCAGGACGGCGTGGAGTTGTGGTCCGCCGGAGCCCATCCGTCCCATGCCGGCTGGACCAGCGTATTTGCCTGCAAGATCTATGGCGAGGACTACCTGCTGCAATACGAGCCGGAGATGTACCAGGGCTGGGCGGAATACGCCTATGAATTGTGGGCCTTTGATGGGAACGGGCAGGCATACACATCGGACAACAGGTCGGTAACCTTTGACATCAACTTTGGCCGGGAGGAACACCAGTTTGACCCGGAGGCCATCGCCGGGTTTTTCTGGGAGCTGCGAGGTCTCCTCCAGGACAGCATCCTTTTGGCCAGCACGGAAAACGGGGAGTTCCAGACTGGTATTCCGGGGCTGGAGCTGCAGAATTATATATTCAGCGATCTGCTGTCCCTGGACAGCCTGGAGGCCATGGAGGCCTCGGTCCGGCAGCAGGAGGCGGAGCTGGGCGCTGCATAGCAGAACAGGCGGGAGTTCTCCCGCCTGTTTTCATGAATTTTCAAATCCGGCCGTCAGATTTGCGCCCGCTCCAGCGTCATAGAGAGCAGAGGGACAGGAGGGAACGCCATGCTGGAATATCTGGCAACCATGGAGACAGCGGATGATCGGACCAGGTTTGAATCGCTGTACCTGGCCTACCGGGGCCTCATGTACCATGTGGCCTATCACATCCTGAAAAATCCACAAGACGCAGAGGACGCGGTGCACCAGTCCTTCGTGAAGCTGGCGGAGCACATGGCGACTATCCCCGACGGCCCCTGTCCCCGGACGCGGAATCTGGTGGTGACGGTGGCGGAGCGGAAGGCCATCGATCTATATCGCTCCCGCCAGCGCCATCCGGAGACGGAGCTGGATGAACAGACCGTCTGGTCCGCACCGCCGGAGGGCGGCGGTCTGGCCGATGCCATGGCATCCCTGCCGCCCCGGTACCGGGAGGTGCTTCTGCTAAAATACTACAACGGCTATTCCGCCCGGGAGATCGCGGGATTTCTCTCCGCCACCCCTGATGCCGTGACCCAGACCTTGCACCGGGCCCGGAAGAAGCTGGCGGAAATTCTGGATGAGAGGGGGGAGACGCCATGATGATCTCAGAGGAGGCCCTGTACGCGGCGGCGCCGGAGGCGGCGGAGAAATTCCTCTCCGCTCTGCCGGACCGGGAGGACTGCGTCCATGACTTCTCCCCGGACTTCGAGGCCCGGATGGCGACGCTGCTCCGCCGTCAGCGGAGACGGCGGCACTGGCGGGCCCTGCTGGCGGCGGCCGCCGTGCTGGGCGCCCTGGCGGCGGGACTCTCCGTGGGGGCGGGGGACCGGACGGACTGCCAGATCTACTGGTCCCAGACAGACGGGGAACTGCGGTACGTTATCCGCCTGGAGCACACCACCACCCGGCCTTTCCAGGACGCCCAACTGCGCTGTGTGCCGGAGGGCTTCATCCTGGTCCGCGGCAGCACCAGTGAGATCCGCGGGGAGCGAAGTCTGGCGTACCGAAGGGGGGAGGATGCCTCCTTCACCCTGATGCAGACCCAGGGAGAGGACCTGGTGGGTTCCAAGGGGACCGCCTGCCAGGGCTCTGAGGTGGAGGTCAACGGCCGCCTGGGCCTGCTGGTGGAAGAGGAGACGGACAGCACAGAAAAAGACCTGCTGTGGACGGACGGGCCCTACATCTTCGCCCTCCATGGGAAGGGCCTGTCCGCCGAAGAGCTGCTGGAGATTGCCAGGAATGTGACCTGGTGACAGGAAAGGAAGGAATCTGATGAAACGCAATTACATTCCCTTTATCGCGGGCATGAGCACCATGCTGCTGTTGGTAGGGCTGGTGGGGGCCTCCCTGGCGGGGGAGACCAGGCCGCCCGCTGTCCCTCAGAGCGGAACGCTGAACGGACAGGTGGCCTACGGCGAGGCGGGTGTGGCTCTGTTCGGCAAGGAACAGGTACCTGCCGGCGCTGCCTGGACTACGGAGGACGGAGCGCAGATCCCCACTGTGCTGACCTACACTGATGAAAACGGGGAGGACCACTACTTCATCAGCGCCGAGACCGCGGCGGAGGTGCTGGACATGGTCTACGGCGCGGTGTACCGGGAGGACCTGAACTGCATTGATTTCGGCACTGAGGCGGCCGTAGATGCGGAGGGCAATCCCCGTCTGGACGGGAACGGCCAGCCCATCTACTGGACGGGGGCTGAGTTCTTCTCCAGAAGGACCACGCAGAACGAAGACGGCACGGAGCGCATCATCGCCATCGGCAACCAGAAAGCGGAGATTCAGGTGGGGGACGGCACCTCCGTCATCGTCGGACACGGGCTGGAAGAGGACTCGCCCATCCGGGAGGAACTCATCCAGCGGCAGATGGAGACGCCCACCGTGCCGGAGTATGGCGTCAGCTGCGGGGTGTTCACCGAGGTGGACCCGGCGGTGCTGGATCCAGCCGCCTATCTGGGGCGGTTCGTGGACGGCGTGGCCCTCCAGGGGGCGGATCTGACGTACACCTTCCACTTCATGCCGGAGCTGCCCTATGCCGCCCTGGTGATCGAGAACCAGGGGGACCAGGACATCCTGGTGCGTGTCTTCCGCCCCTGGACCGTGGGCCATATCAACCAGGAGCTGTTCTCCATGGTTCGCATCCCCGCCGGAGAGACGCTGGTCCGGGCTTTCCAGGTCCAGGAAGGGGAGAGCGCCGACCTGCGGAACAAGCTGACGGTGGAAATCACCGGCATCGGTGATGGAGAGGCCCAGGTGCGCCTGTCCTCGGAGCAGTACGGCGGCAGTACCCGGAAATAAACCGAACAGCAGCCGCCCGGCTTTCGCCGGGCGGCTGTGGCTTATACTCTGGAGGTCAGCCCGTGCTTTTCCAGGGCCGCCCTGATTTTCTCCAGCCCGGCCTCGGTGGGGTCGCACAACGGCAGGCGCAGGGGGCCCACGTCCCAGCCCAGCAGGTTCAGCGCCGTTTTGACGGGGATGGGGTTCACGTCGCAGAACATGGCGTCGCAGAAGTCCTTCAGCTCCAGCTGCAGCTTTCCGGCGGCGGCGAAGTCGTTCCGCAGGCACAGCTCCGTCAGCCGGTGCATCTCCGCCGGCAGGACGTTGGCCACTACGGAGATGACGCCCTTGCCGCCCAGCATACAGATGGCCGCTGTCTCGTCATCGTTGCCGGACCAGATGGAGAAGTCCTCCGGGCACAGGTTCCGGGTCTTCTGAATGTTGGAGAAATTGCCCCCCGCCTCCTTGACGCCGTTGATGTTGGGGTGCTTGGCAAGCTCCGCATACGTCTCCGGCGCGATGGTGACGCCGGTGCGGGAGGGTACGTCGTACAGGATCAGCGGCACATCCACGCCGTCGGCGATCACCTGGAAGTGGCGGATGAGCCCGGCTTGGCTGGCCTTGTTGTAGTAGGGCGTCACCAGCAGCAATCCGTCGGCCCCGGCCCGCTCCGCGTCCCGGGACAGGGCCAGGGCGTTCTCTGTGGAGTTGGAGCCGGTGCCGGCGATCACCGGCAGCCGCCCGTCCACGTGGTCCACACAGAACTCGATGGTCCGCATCCGCTCCCGGTAGCTCATGGTGCTGGCCTCGCCGGTGGTGCCGCAGACGATGATGGCGTCGGTGCCGTTTTTCATTTGAAAGTCCAGCAGCTTCCCCAGGGTGGGGAGATCCACGGTCTCTTTGGTAAAGGGCGTGACAATGGCCACACCGGACCCGGTGAAGAGAGGCTTTTTCAATGTACACACGCTCCTTTTCAGCTGGAAAT
This sequence comes from Oscillibacter acetigenes, assembly GCF_025567605.1. Classification (NCBI taxonomy): domain Bacteria; kingdom Bacillati; phylum Bacillota; class Clostridia; order Eubacteriales; family Oscillospiraceae; genus Oscillibacter; species Oscillibacter acetigenes. The sequence continues at coordinate 167,851 of NZ_JAOQKG010000003.1, forward strand.
GGGGAATTAGAAATTTTGGTGCCCGGTGGAGCTTGGAAATTTAAAATCGTTCCGCCTGCGGCGGAACACCTCCATTTCAAATTTCCAATTCCTAAATTTGATGCAGGTCTGAGGATAAAAGAGGCGGCCTGCCAACTCCGGCAAGCCGTCTCTTTTGTGGATGTATGAGATGGAATCAGTCCATGTATCCCTTGGCGCACAGCAGCTCCGCCAGGAGCACCGCGCCGCCCGCAGCGCCCCGCAGGGTGTTGTGGGAGAGGCACACGAACTTGTAGTCGTACTGGGTGTCCGGCCGCAGGCGGCCCACGGACACGGCCATGCCGTGCTCCAGGTTCCGGTCCAGCCGGGTCTGGGGCCGGTCAGGCTCCTCAAAGTAGTGGAGGAACTGCTTGGGGGCGGAGGGGAGTTCCAGCTCCTGGGGTACGCCCCGGAAGGCGGCCCAGTCGGCCTTGATCTGCTCTATGGAGGGGGCCTTGCCGTCCGCGAATTTCATAAACACCGCGGCCATGTGACCGTCCTGGCAGGCCACCCGGAAGCACTGGGCGGTGATGGAGGGGCCGTCGGCCCTGACGATCTTCCCGTCCTCCACGCGGCCCCACAGCTTCAACGGCTCCTGCTCGCTCTTCTCCTCCTCGCCGCCGATGTAGGGAATGCAGTTATCCACCATCTCCGGCCAGCGCTGGAAGGTCTTGCCGGCGCCGGAGATGGCCTGATAGGTGCAGACCAGGATTTTGTCCAGGCCGTACTTCTTCAGGGGGTGCAGGGCCGGGACGTAGCTCTGGAGCGAACAGTTGCTCTTCACGGCGATGAAGCCCCGGCGGGTGCCCAGGCGCTTGCGCTGGGCCTCGATCACCGCCAGATGGTCCGCGTTGATCTCCGGGACTACCATGGGTACATCGTCGGTCCACCGGTGGGCGGAGTTGTTGGAGACGATGGGACACTCCAGTCTCGCGTATTTCTCCTCCAGGGCCCGGATCTCCTCTTTCTTCATGTCCACGGCGCAGAAGCAGAAATCCACCATGGAGGCCAGCCGCTCCGCGTCCTGCTCCGCGTCCAGGACCACCAGATTTTTGGCCTCCTCCGGCATGGGGACGTCCAGGGCCCAGCGGCCCGCCACCGCCTCGGCGTAAGGTTTGCCGGCGCTGCGTGCGCTGGCGGCGATGGCCGTCAGCTGAAACCAGGGGTGATGCTCCATCAGCGTGATGAAGCGCTGGCCCACCATGCCGGTGCCGCCGATGATTCCGACTTTGTACTGTTTCATAGTATGTGCCTCCTGCTCCCATGTTGCGGCGGAAAAACGCGATGCCTTCCGTCGATTTTGGTTGAATATGGCGCCGGAATGTACTATAATGATCCATATTGATGTAGAAAGCCTGTACTTCCAGCACGGACATTTGTACATATATTAGCATACTTCCGCGATTCCGTCAAGGTGCATGGCTTGGGGAGGTTCCATGAAAAAAGGCTTGTTCCTGCTGTCGCTGATTGTGACATTTTACGCCCTGGGTACTGTCAGCGCCTCCGCCGTCACCAATGATACGGTGAAGGTGGGGCTGCGGTACGGCTCCTCCGTCATGTCCTCCGCCAACCTGGAAAACGATGAGGGCAGCGGTTACGAGTTCGGGTACTTCGAGGACGACCGGACCTTCGTGTCCCTGGGTGAGACGGACGAGACCGCCATCACCATGGAGCCGGCAGGCCGGGACGGCATCCAGGTGACCATCACCGGCACAGACCGGGTCCTCTATGAGAGCAGGGAGGACACCCTGGCCGTGATGCCCCAGGGCCGGGACCCCGTCACCTGGTTCCGGGGGAACCGCTATCGGGGCGGGTTCGAGTACACCGTCAGCGGCGGCGGGCTGCAGGTGGTGAACGTGGTGGACCTGGAGGACTATGTGAAGGGCGTTCTGCCCTCTGAAATGCCGGGGAACTGGGAGCTGGAGGCCTTGAAGGCCCAGGCCGTGTGCGCCCGGACCTTTGCCTGCCTCACCACCAAGCACCTGTCCGCCTACGGATTCGACGTGTGCAGCTCCACAGACTGCCAGGCGTACAGCGGCATCGGTGAGGCCACCTCCGCCACGGACCGGGCGGTGGAGGAGACGGAGGGGGAGTGCCTCTATTATGACGGCGAGCTGGCCCAGGCCTACTACCACTCCTCCGACGGCGGCGCCACCGAGGACGCGGAGAACGTCTGGGGCACCGACGTGCCCTATCTCCGGGGAAAGGAAGACCCCTACGAGGCGCAGATCTCCATTCCTGATTACAGGTGGACGGTCACCTATACCTGGGAGGAGCTGACCTGGGTGCTGCAGAACAGCGGCTACGACATCGGGGACGTGGTGGACGCCTATGTATCGGAAGTCACCGATCTGGGCAACGTGTATTCCGTGACCTTTGTGGACAGCCGGGGAAAGACCCTGGTCCGCACGGGGGACGATGCCCGGATGGCCTTTTACAGCACCACCCTGGGCAAGAACGTCCCCAGCCTGCGGTTCACCATCACCGGCGGCACCGGGGGCGGCAGCAGCTACGCGGTGAACAGCGCCTCCGGCACCCTGTCGGCTCTGGACGGTGCGTCCGTCATCTCCGGCAGCGGCACCGTCAGCCGCCTGGAGGGGGAGGACCACGCCGCCATCTCCGCCTCCGGAACGGCGGACCTCACCGGCGGCAGCTCCGGCGGGCGGGGCTCCGCCTCCCGGGGCGGCATCACCATCACCGGCACCGGAAACGGCCATAACGTGGGCATGAGCCAGTACGGCGCCAGGGCCATGGCGGAGCAGGGCCACGACTACATCGACATTTTGGAATTTTATTTCACCGGCATCCGTGTCCGGTAATGAGAAGGAAGCAACATGAAGACCAGTGATTTTTACTACGACCTGCCCCAGGAGCTGATCGCCCAGACCCCCATTGAGAAGCGGGACACCTCCCGCCTGATGACCCTGGATCGGGTGAGCGGCGCCACGGGACACCACCATTTCTACGACCTGCCGGACTACCTGAACCCCGGCGACTGCCTGATTTTGAACAACTCCCGGGTGCTGCCCGCCCGTCTGGTGGGACAGCGGCTGCCCGGCGGCGGCATCTGCGAGGTGCTGCTGCTGAACGACAGGGGAGACAAGGTGTGGGAGTGTCTGGTCCGCCCGGGCCGGAAGCTCCGCAAGGGCACCAGACTGTCCTTCGGCAACGGGGAGCTGACCGCCGAGATCGTGGAGCAGCTGGAGGAGGGCGGCCGCCTGATCCGCTTCGACTACGAGGGCATCTTTCTGGAGACGCTGGAGCGGCTGGGCAAGATGCCTCTGCCCCCCTACATCAAGGAGGAGCTCCAGGACCAGGAGCGGTATCAGACCGTGTACTCCAAGGTCCTGGGCAGCGCCGCCGCCCCCACGGCGGGGCTCCACTTCACCCCGGAGCTGCTGGAGAAGATCCGGGCCAAGGGCGTAAAGATCGGGTATGTGACGCTCCATGTGGGCCTGGGCACCTTCCGGCCCGTGAAGGAGGACACCATTGAGGACCACCCCATGCACAGCGAGTACTGCACCATCCCCCAGGAGACGGCGGACCTCATCAACGAGACCCGGAAGGGCGGGGGCCGGTGCATCTGTGTGGGCACCACCTCCTGTCGGACATTGGAATCCTGGGCCGCCGAGGACGGACACATGGAGGCCAAGTCCGGCTGGACGGACATCTATATCTACCCCGGCTACCGATTCAAGGTGATGGACGGCCTGGTGACCAACTTCCACCTGCCGGAGAGCACCCTCATCATGCTGGTGTCCGCCTTCGCCGGGCGGGAGCACGTGCTGGCCGCCTATGAGGAGGCGGTGCGGGAGAAATACCGCTTCTTCTCCTTTGGCGACGCCATGTTCATCAGCTGACATTGCCGCGCCCGGCGGACCTGCCGGGCGCTTTTTCAGAGGAGGAGTCCCATGCTGGAGCTTCTGCACATTGAGAATATCGCGGTCATCCAGGAGGCGGACATCCAGTTCCGCCCCGGCTTCAACGCCCTCACCGGCGAGACCGGCGCCGGCAAGTCCATCGTCATCGACGCCATGGGCGCGGTACTGGGCGGGCGCACCTCCCGGGACCTGGTCCGCACCGGCGCGGACCGGGCCTTTGTCAGCGCCGAATTTTCCCAGGTGCCCGGTGATCTGGCCGGGTTGGCGGAGACCGGAGCTGCCCCGGACGAGGACGGCCACCTGCTGCTCCAGCGGGAGCTGACGGGGGACGGCAAGAACCTCTGCCGGGTCAACGGCCGCCCTGTCACCGTGGCCCAGCTGCGCAGGATCGGAGAAGAGCTGCTGAACATCCACGGCCAGCACGACGGCCAGCAGCTGCTGGACGAGGAGCAGCACCTGAGCTATCTGGACCGCTTTGGCCGGACGGAGGCACCCCTGGGGCGGTATCAGACGGCCTATGAAGCCATGGCCGACTTACAGGCGAAGATTCGGGCTCTCCAGATGGACGAGGCGGAGAAGGCCCGGCGGATGGACAGCCTCCGCTTTCAGATCGACGAGCTGGAGCGGGCCCAGCTGGTGCCCGGCGAGGAGGAGAGCCTCACAGAGCGGCGGGACCTGCTGCGGAACGGGGAGAAGTACCTCTCCGCCCTGTCGGGGGCGGACTACTGCCTGAACGGCGGGGAGGAGGGAGGCGGCGCCGTCTCCGCCCTCCGGGACGCGGAAGAGGCCCTCGCCGGTGTCCGCACGCTCTCCGGAGACATGGGGGAGCTGTACCAGCGCCTGGAACAGCTGCGGTGTGAAGCCTATGACCTTGCCGAGATCATTCGGGACAAGCGGGAGGCGTTCGACTTCTCCCCGGCGGAGCTGGACGCGGTGGAGAGCCGGTCCGACCTGCTGTACCGGCTGAAAAAGAAGTACGGCGCCACGGTGGATGAGATGCTGGCCTACCTGGACAAGTGCCGCCGGGAGCTGGATGATATGGAGACGGCGGACGACACCCTGGCCCGGCTGGAACAGCAGCTGGAGAAGGCCCGGAAGGCCGTCCTGGCAGCGGGGGCGGAGCTGACCGCCGCCCGGAAAGAGGCCGCCGCCGTTCTGGAGCAGCGCATCCAGTCCGAGCTCCGGGACCTGGACATGCACAAGGTCCGGTTCGCCATCGACTTCGGGGAGAAGGAGCCGGGCCCCGACGGCTGTGACGCCGTCCGGTTTCTGATGTCTGCCAACGCCGGGGAGGACTTGAAGCCCATCGCCCGGATCGCCTCCGGCGGTGAGCTGGCCCGGATCATGCTGGCTCTGAAAAATGTGCTGGCGGAGCAGGAGTCCATCGGCACGCTGGTGTTCGACGAGGTGGACACCGGCGTCTCCGGCCGTGCGGCCCAGAAGGTGGCGGAGAAGCTGGCCCAGGTCAGCCGCCGCAAGCAGGTGCTGTGCGTGACCCACCTCCCGCAGCTGGCCGCCATGGCGGACACCCACTTCTCCGTGGAGAAGGGGGAGCGAGACGGCCGCACCTATACCCGTGTGGTGCTGCTGGACTGGGAGCAGCGGAAGGCGGAGCTGGCCCGGATCACCGGCGGCAGCCGCGTGACAGAGGCCCTGCTGGCAAGCGCCGGAGAGCTGCTGGACCAGGCGGAGCGCTATCGGAGCGAATTAGGAATGAGGAATCATGCGGAATGAGCAATTTCTGGGTCCGGCTTTGCCGGACCCATTCCAATTGTTCCGCCTGCAGCAGAACACATGAATTCCGAACTCCCAACTGACCAAACGTCCCTCTTTCGCATACAATGGCGGGAAGAGGAGGGGAGCCCATGCGCTTTTTTGCAGACTACGACCGCAGTGCCGCCGTGCTGTATGCCCACCAGTGGGCCTATGGCCGGAACCCGGCCTTTTACGACTACGAGAACGTGGGGGGAGACTGCACCAACTTCGCGTCTCAGTGTGTGTTCGCCGGCAGCGGTGTGATGAACTTCACCCCGGATTTCGGCTGGTACTACATCGACGCCAACCAGAAGTCCCCCTCCTGGACCGGGGTGCCCTATTTCTGGAATTTCATGACCAGGCAGGCGCCCTCCGTGGGGCCGGTGGCCCAGCCCTGCGCCCTGGAGGACCTGCAGCCCGGGGACCTGGTGCAGCTGAGCTTCAACGGCCAGGAGTTCCAGCATACGCCGGTGGTGGTGCGGGTGACGGCGCCCATCACCCTGGAGACGGTACTGATCGCCGCCCACAGCTACGACGCCGACAACCGGCCCCTGTCCACCTACACGTTCCAGGACATCCGGTTTCTGCACGTACTGGGCACCATCCGGCCTTAGGCAATCGTTTGCGCAAAATGAACAGGGAAAACCGGCTGGGAGGGAGCGCCTCTCAGCCGGTTTCCTTTTGCTTTTTCCTTGATTTTTTCACGTGTGACAAGGGATTTGCCTTTGCAGCTATCCGCAGGGATTCGTTGTCGATGTGGGTGTAGATTTCCGTGGTGTTCAAATGGTCGTGGCCCAGCACCTCCTGGACGGCCCGGACGTCCACGCCGTTCTGCAGCATCAGCGTGGCGGCGGTGTGCCGCAGCTTGTGGGAGCTGTACTCCGCCGGGTCGATGCCCGCCTGACCCAGCCGCTTTTTCACCATGGCGTGGACCGTGGAGCGGCTGATCCGCTCGTTCTGGGAGGAGAGGAAGAGGGCGTTTGCGTCCCGGCCGGTGATGGGCCGCCGCACTGCCAGATATTTGGCGATGGCGTCCTGGCAGGCGTCGTTCAGGTAGATGATCCGGACCTTGTTGCCCTTGCCAAGAACCCGCAGGGCATCCTCCTGGATGTCGGAGAGGTTCAGACCCACCAGTTCGCTGATCCGCAGCCCGCAGTTGAGGAACAGCGTCAGGATACAGTAATCCCGCTCCTGATTTTTGCCGTCCACGGAGTCCAAGAGCTGGATGCTCTCGTCCAAGGTCAGGTATTTGGGCAGGGTTTTCTTCAATTTCGGAGAATCCATATCTTTGACAGGATTTTCACGAAGTAAGTGCATCTTATTGGTGAGGTAGTTGTAAAACGACCGGATCGTGGCGATCTTCCGGGCCCGGGACGCGGCGTTCAGGCCGTAGCCGGAATTCCGGCTGTTCTGGTGCTGGACCCGGTCCCGGCTGAGGTACGTCATGTAGCCGTAAATGTCCGTCAGGGTCACGGAGGCCACGAAGTCCAGATCCACGTCCATAATGTCGATCTCATCCAGAGACCGGTCACACAGGGACGGGTCCCGGGTCTGCTTGAGATAGCGGAAGAAATTCCGCAGGTCCAGAAAGTATTCGTCCACGGTCCGCTTGGAGTGGGCTTTGATGGTCTCGTGGTACGAGAGAAAGTCCCGCAGAATCTGCGGCGCTTCGGTGCGGTAATCAGCCATAACGGTGTCAACTTGCGGGCAGATACTCCGCGCAGCCGCCGG
>NZ_JAOQKG010000003.1:175439-185896 GCF_025567605.1 Oscillibacter acetigenes
CCGGAATGCGCGGCGCATCTCCGGACCGGACATAAAAACCGCCGCTTTCGGCAAAGCTAGTCCCAAATCCATGGAGATGGGATGATGTGTATGAGTTTGATTCCCTGTACCAGCCAATGTGTGTATCAGCAGGACGGCGTCTGCACGCTGGACAGCGCCGCCGCGGCGGGCCTCCCCGCCCTGGGCGGCGCCTGCGTCCACTTCATTCCGACGGACGAAGGGCGGCTCGGATCGCCTCACCGATATTCCGCACCGGGATCAGACGAAGCCCCGCAGGCGCGGCCAGCTCCCCGGTCCGGCGGGACGGAATCAGGCACTGGGTAAAGCCCAGCCGCCGGACCTCGCTGACCCGCTGGCCCAGCTGGCTGACGGACCGCAGCTCTCCGGTGAGGCCCACCTCCCCGATGGCCACCAAATCCGCCGGCACCGGCCGGTCCAGATAGCTGGAGGCCAGGGCGATCACCGCCGCCAGATCCGCGGCGGGCTCGTCCAGGCTCAAGCCGCCGATGATGTTCAGGTACGCGTCGCAGGCGGAGACCTTCAGGCCGCCCCGCTTCTCCAGCACCGCCAGCAGCATGGCGAAGCGGTTGTAGTCAAAGCCGTTGCTGGTGCGGCGGGGGTTGCCCGCCGGAGACGACACCGCCAGCGCCTGAATCTCCGCCAGCACCGGCCTTGCCCCCTCCATCACACAGGTGACGCAGGTCCCGGGGGCGTCCTCCGGCCGACCGGACAGCAGCATCTCTGACGGGTTCTCCACCTCCACGAGGCCGCTGTCCCGCATCTCGAAGACGCCGATCTCATTGGTGGCGCCGAAGCGGTTCTTGGCCGCCCGCAGGATGCGGTAGGCGGTGTGCTGGTCCCCCTCAAAGTACAGCACGCAGTCCACCATGTGCTCCAGAACCTTGGGGCCGGCGATGGACCCCTCCTTGTTCACATGGCCGATGACGAACACCGTGATCCCCTGCCCTTTGGCCAGCTGCATCAGGGCCATGGTGCAGTCCTTCACCTGGCTGACACTGCCCGCCGGGGACTCCAGCGCGTCATTGTACAGGGTCTGGATGGAGTCCACGATCAGCACGTCCGGCGCCTCCGCCGCCACGGACTCCAGCAGGTCCCCCAGGCTGGTCTCGGAGATCACGAACAGCCGTTCGCTCTGCACGTCCAGCCGCTTGGCCCGGAGCTTCAGCTGGTGCTCCGACTCCTCGCCGGATACATACAGGACCTTATTCTCCCGGCAGAGGCTCTCGCAGATCTGAAGCATCAGCGTGGACTTGCCGATTCCCGGCGCGCCGCCCACCAGCACCAGCGAGCCCTTGACGGCACCGCCGCCCAGGACCCGGTCCAGCTCTCCCATGCCAGTGGAGAACCGGATTTCCGCATCCGCCTCCAGCTCCGTCACCGGCCGGGCCCTGCGGACGGCCCCCCCTCCTGCCGGGCGGGAGGCCCCCTTCCCTGCCGCCCGGGCGGCCTGGGGCTGCTCCACGATGGTATTCCACGCCCCGCAGGCCGGGCACTTCCCCGCCCACTTGGGCGTCTCATTGCCGCACTCCGTGCAGTAGAACAGAGTCTTTGGCTTCATTGCAACCTCCCATGGAAAGAGAAAGGAACAAACTGTCTGATCTTTTCTCTTTCAACGCTTATCTGAATTCAGCACGCCCGCCGCGATGGCCGCCGCCAGCTTTGTCTGGTAGGCCGGGTCCTTCAGCTGTTCCGTCTCCGCGGCGTTGGAGAGAAATCCGCACTCCACCAGCACGCCGGGGGCGGTGATCTCCTTCATCAGGTACACCGAGGACGGCACCTGGGCGGCCTTCTTCTCATGTCCGGCGTTGACGGCGCCGTTCAGGGACTCCTGAATGGACGACGCCAGTTCCTCCGCCCCCTCCTGGCGGTTCCAGAACACCTGGGCCCCCCGGGTGGAGGGCGACGACGGCAGGCTGTTCTGGTGGATGCTCAACAGCACCGCGCCGGGCAGCTCATTCACCAGAGCCACCCGGTTGTGGAGGTCGGAGACCTTCTTCTCCCGCAGAGTGGCGCTGCCGGGGTCGTAAATGGCGGCGTCCCCCTCCCGGGTGACGGTGGTGGGCACCCCCGCAAAGGTCAGCAGGTCCCGGACCCGCCGGGCGATGGCGAGGTTCAGGCCGCTCTCCACCGTGCCGTCGGCGGCCACAGCGCCGCCGTCCTCCCCGCCGTGGCCGGCGTCCACCACCACAACGGGAGACGCGCCCTCCTCCCCCGGGGCGAACGCCGCCGTGAAGGCGGCGTTCCCATGCCACAGCACGGCGGAGAGCCCGGCGACAAAACAACACAGCAGCACAACATACGCCACATGGCGCTTTCGGATCAGAATAATCACAGGCGGCACCCCCTGGGGAAAGCCTATTCCCGCCTGCTTATCCCATATTCCCGATTATAGCGGCTCGGACGGCGGAAATCAAGGGCAGGCTCCTCCCGGACCATCTCCGCATAGGATGGCATGGGCGCATGGTTCCCATGCGCACCCTACCCCAGAAGGAGGCATCCATGCAGATGGAGAAACCCAACACCAATACGCCGCCCACGCCGTCCGTGCCTTCCATGCCGCCGTCCGGCTCCTGCCAGCCGAACCAGGGCACTCTGCCCGGCACCTGTGCACCCATGGTGTTTCCCTTTGTAGCCATGCAGGAGGAGAACCCTGTCCGGTACAGCCGGATGGAGGCCCTGCAAACCGGCACCCTGTTCCCGGGGCTTGACCTGCCTTTCAAGGCGGCCATCCAGGCCAAGACGAAAATGGCCAACACCGCCCTGGTGGAGCTGATGGCCCTGGACTTTGCCATTGACGAGCTGGGCCTGTATCTCACCACCCACGCCCAGGATCAGGAGGCGCTGCAGCTGTACTGGTCCTATATCAAGCTGGCGAAAGAGGGCCGTGAGAAGTACCAGAAGATGTACGGCCCCCTGCTGCAGACGGACCTGACGCCGGAGGACGGCTTCGCCTGGCTGAAGGACCCGTGGCCCTGGGAGGAAGGAGGCAATGACTGATGTTCATTTATGAGAAGAAGCTCCAGTACCCGGTGAAGATCAAGAACACCAATCCCAAGCTGGCCTCCGTCATCATCTCCCAGTACGGCGGGCCCGACGGTGAGCTGGGCGCGTCCCTGCGCTACCTGAGTCAGCGGTACTCCATGCCCTATGCGGAGCTGAAGGGCCTGCTGACCGACATCGGCACTGAGGAGCTGGGCCATTTGGAGATGATCGGCGCCATCGTCCACCAGCTGACCAGGGACCTCACCGAGGAGCAGATCCGGACCGCGGGCTTTGACACGTATTTTGTGGACCGGACCGCCGGCGTGTACCCCACCGCCGCCTCCGGCTTCCCTTACAGCGCCGCCAGCATGGCGGTGAAGGGCGACCTGATCGCCGACCTGACGGAGGATCTGGCCGCCGAGCAGAAGGCCCGTGTCACCTACGACAACATCCTGCGCCTCTCCGACGATCCGGACGTCAACGACGTCATCAAGTTCCTCCGGGCCCGGGAGATCGTCCACTTCCAGCGCTTCGGCGAGGGACTGCGGCTGGCCAAGGACAAGATGAACGAGAAGAATCTCTACTTTGTGAACCCGTCCTTTGACAAGTGACCCACTGAATGGAAAGCGCCCGCCCCGGGAGATCGGGGCGGGCGCTTTTTGCGGGGACTCAGTCCCCGTTCTTCATCAGGTCTTCCACCAGGGGCATGAGCCGGGCCTGGTCTTCCTTCCGGTCGGCAAAGAGCTCCAGGGTATCGCCCTGCTCCTCGATGAGGCGGCCGATGGCGATATACCGGGACATGGAGGATTTCAAATTAAAAATGTCTCCCTCCGGGCTCTTCAGGTACACGTCGCCGCCGCACTGGCTGACGGCGTCCAGGAACTCCTGCACGTCCGCTTCGGAACGCAGTCGCATGGGAAACACATCCTTTCTGTATCAGACTCCCAGCCTTCCCGGCTGGTGCTTAACAAAGATACCACGCAGAGCCGCCGGTGTCTATGGCCGAACTGGATAATGTTTCGGAGTGACTCGCTCCAGAATATTGATGAACTGCACAAAAAAACAATTATTTTTTATGCAGTTAATACAATTTCAAAAATTGCAGCCCGCAGCGTCATGAAATACCGTTGCGCGGTCATAAAGAAAGAAATTCATGCTTACGGTCTGCCCGTTTATCTGGAAAAGATGCTCTCTCTGGCCGCGGCGGCACATGCCCTGGTGTTCATAAAAGCCGTAGTTGCAGCTGGTATCTGTAAACAGGTAGAATTCATCCAATCCCTGCTGTTTCAAATAGGCAAGCGCGGAATGAAACAGCTTTTTGCCGATGCCCTTTCCCTGACAGGATGAACGGACAGCAAACAGAGCCAATTCCGCCGGATAGGTCTTTTTGCAGCCGCGCAGCAATTGCTCATCGATCTCATTGACGTTTTGGAAGATTTGAGAGACTGCCCTTCCCTCTTTGGACGCATACAGCTTCACAATGGACAGGATTTGCTGAAATCTGGCAGAGAGGGCGCATCTGTGATCCTTGTTGTTCTTTACCAAAATGATCCCTGCCGCAGTTCCGTCAAGTACGGCCACCTGTGAAAAGGTGTAATTTGTCAGGCAGCTGCGCAGAAAAACCTCCGCCAGCCTGGAAGCCGTTTCGGGACTGCTGAACTCATCATAGTGCCACGTGCTTCGGATGATTTCCTTTAAGGGCTGAAAGTCCTGTTTCTGATATTCTCTGATTTGCATCTCCATGATATTCCCCCTGGTATTGGTCTCGGATACCCCGTATAATAGTCCTTACAGCAGCTGTAATGTCAATACCGGAAAAGGAGCTATTTTGTGATGAGGCAAAACACTGTAAAAATGACCACCGCCCAGTTTGCGGAACTGCACGGTGTCAATCGGAGAACGCTGCATTATTATGACGACATCGGCCTGTTTTCCCCCTGCCAAAAGGGGGAAAACGGTTACCGCTATTACGACGCATCACAGAGCATTGTTTTTGAGTATATCCGTATGCTGAAAGAGTTGAATATGAGCATCGCGGAAATTGCGGACTACTGTAAGCATCCTGCTCCGGAAAAGTTTTTGCAGATCGCAGATCGGAAAGAGGCGGAAATCGATCTGGAGATACGAAGGCTGAAGCGCGCGCGGAACATACTGAAGACCAAAAAAGCGCAGGTGCGTCTTTGCGAGGGCCTGCCGGATGAGGAAATCAGGGTCGAGGCGTGCGGCGCGGTCAAAATTTCTGTTTTGCCGTATGATTTTTCCGGAGACGATTTATCCCGGCTTTTTACCGATTTGAAAAGTCAATGGGGCATTGAGCAGATACGCATGGGAATCGGGAGCTTCCTCTCCCTGGACAAAGTCACCGCCGGGTCCTTTGAAACATACGACGGGCTGTTTACCTATTCGTCCGGCAGCGCATCCGGTCCGCATACGTTTGTCAGGCCGGCGGGGCGGTATCTTTGCGGCTATCAGAAGGGACCTTGGGACAAGGCGCCCGCCATGTACCAAAAAATGATCGACTATGCCCGCCGGCAGCATCTGATCCTGACAGGCTTTGCCTACGAGCTTGGATTGAACGAATTTGCGATCTCCAGCCCGGAGGAATACGTCACAAAATTCATGATCCAGATCGATGACCCCTGCTGACAGTACGCCCGCCGGGCACGCATCGCAGCCTGCACAGAAGCCGAAAGAGCGGGGGCTCACGCCCCCGCTTCCCTGTTTATTCCGCTTCTTTTGCCGCTTCGCCCCGGCCCAGCAGGGCCAGGATTTCCGCCTTGTCGCCGGGGACCTCGTCTACCAGTACCCGGTACTGCTCCTCACTGAGAACCGGCACCCCCAGCTCCTGGGCCTTGCGGAGCTTGCTGCCCGCGGCCTCTCCGGCCACCACGGCGCCGGTCTTTTTGGACACGGACCCGGACACCTTGGCCCCCAAAGCCTCCAGCTTCTCCCCGGCCTCCTTGCGGGAGGCGGACTCCAGCTCGCCGGTCAGGACGAAGGTCAATCCCGCCAGCAGGTCCCCGGTGGGCTGGGCGGTGCTCTCCATATTCACCCCCGCCTCTTTCAGGCGGCGGATCAGGTCCTTCGCCTGGTCGCCCCGGAAGTAGTCCGCGATGCACCGGGCGGTGATGCCGCCCACGTCGGGAATCTCCGTCAGCGCCTCCTCTGTGGCGGCCATCAGCGCGTCCATGGAGCCGAAGTGGGCGGCGATGGTCTTGGCGGCCTTCTCCCCCACCTGCCGGATGCCCAGGCCGTACAGCAGGCGGCTCAGGTCGTTGGCCTTGGAGTTCTCAATGGCCCGGATCAGGTTCTCCGCGGACTTCTCCCCCATCCGGTCCAGCTTGGCCACGTCCGCGGCGTGGAGGCTGTACAGGTCCGCGGCGTTGGAGATCAGCCCGGAGTCGATCAGCTGCTGGATCACCGCCGGACCGCAGCCGTCGATGTCCATGGCGTCCCGGCTGGCGAAGTGGGTGAGGTTCCGCAGCAGCTGGGCCGGGCACTCCGCGCCGGTGCAGCGCAGGGCCGCGCCGTCCTCGTCCCGGACCACCGGGGCGCCGCACACCGGGCAGGCGTCCGGCAGCGTGTAGGGCACCGTGCCCTCCGGGCGTTTGTCGAAGTCCACGCTCAAAATCTCCGGGATGATCTCCCCCGCCTTCTGCACCAGCACAGTGTCCCCCACGCGGATGTCCTTCTCGGTGATGAAGTCCTGGTTGTGGAGGGTGGCGTTGGTGACGGTGGTGCCCGCCAGCCGCACCGGGGACAGCACCGCCTTGGGCGTCAGCACGCCGGTGCGGCCCACCTGCACCACGATGTCCTGGACCACGGAGAACTTCTTCTCCGGCGGGTACTTGAAGGCCACCGCCCACTTGGGGAACTTGGCGGTGGAGCCCAGCCGCTCCCGGTCCGCCAGGTGGTCGCTCTTGATGACCGCCCCGTCGATGTCGAAGGGGTAGTCCATCCGCTCCTCGTTGATCCGGTCGATCTCCGCCTGAATCTCCGCCGGGTCGGAGAGGGTCTTGTGGGGGATCACCTTGAAGTGCTGGGAGGCCATGTAGTCCAGGGTCTCCGAGTGGTTCTGGAAGGTCTTGCCCTCCGCCAGCTGGAGGTTGAACACCTGGATATCCAACTTCCGCTCCGCGCAGATCTTGGGGTCCAGCTGCCGCAGGGACCCGGCGGCGGCGTTCCGGGGATTGGCCATGAGGGGCTTGCCCTCCAGCTCCCGGCGGGCATTGATCTCCGCGAACACCGCCCGGGACATATAGACCTCGCCCCGGACGATGAGCCGGGGCAGCTTCTCCGGCAGCTGCATGGGGATGGCGCGGATGGTCTTGAGGTTCTCCGTCACGTCCTCCCCCACCCGGCCGTCGCCCCGGGTGGCGCCCCGGACGAACACGCCGTCCCGATACTCCAGGGCCACGGACAGGCCGTCCACCTTGGGCTCCACGGAGTAGGCGGCGCCGTCCCCCAGGGCCTCCCGCATCCGATCCAGGAACTCCGAGACCTCCTCTGCGTTGAACACGTCCTGGAGGCTCTCCAGGGGTACCGGGTGCTCGTAGGTCTCAAAGCCCTCCAGGATCTTGTCGCCCACCCGCTGGGTGGGGGAGTCCGGGGTGATCTCCTCCGGGTGCTCCGCCTCCAGCTCCTCCAGGCGCCGGTTCAGCCGGTCGTACTCGTAGTCCGGGATCACCGGCGCGTCCAGAACATAGTACAGATAGCTCTGCTGGTTCAAAAAGTCCCGCAGCTGCTTCATTTCCTCGCGGTAGTCCATAGGGTGTGCTCCCTTCTCAGCTGTTGTTCAGAATGTAGTCTTTCAGATCCTCCTCGTACGTATCCGGATCTGTGGAGAAATAGGTGTAGGTGTCCGGCACCGTGCCCACGATCACCGTCTCCGCCACGATGAAGGAATTGGACACCTTGGTGGCGGTGCGGAACCCCGGCAGCAGAACGCTGACGGAGACATCCACCGTCAGGATGATCTGATGCTTGGTCTGGTTGATGCCGGCGGAGGTGAAGGCGTTGCGGAAGTTCGCCTCCGACGACCCCACGGACTCCATCCGCACGGTGATGCGGGGCCCCCGTCCCGCCAGCAGCGTCGAACCCGTCAGGCTGCCGATGGGGATGGACAGGTCCCCGGTGGGCACCTGGCTGATGCGGGTCAGGACCGTGTCCAGAATCTCCGCCTGCAGGTGGTTGAAGGCCGCCATGTTGCTCTGCACAGCGGTGATGTGGCCCTCCGTGTCCTTCTCAAAGGACACCAGGCCGTCGTACTGCAGCTCGCCCTTCTCGATGGCCTCATACACGGCCTCGCTGACGATGCGGGTAACGGTGTTGGACACCCGGGTGGTGGCCATGCTCTCCAGCAGAGGCCGCATCTGGGTGGCGGCGATGAAGAGCACCGTCAGCGCCAGAGCCATCAGCAGAAACGCCAGGGCCCGCAGCACCCGCCGGCGGTCCATCCGCCGGCGGTAGAAGTAAAATCCGCGCCAGATCATGGCCATCACGCCCCCTTCCCGCCATTGTATGCGGGGGCGGCCTGGCCTTATTTCAGAGCGTTCACCAGATCCTTGAAGACCCGGCCCCGCTCCATGAAGTTGGCGAACCGGTCAAAGGAGGTGCTGGCCGGGGACAGCAGCACCACATCCCCCGGCCGCGCCGTCTCACGGGCCAGCGCCACGGCGGACTGGTAGCTGTCCACCTCCGTGATGGGCAGGCCGGTGAAGTTGGCGGCCTTCTCCACGGCGGCCCGGATCACCCCGGCGGTTGCGCCGCAGAGGATCAGGGCCTTCACATGCTCGTTGATCTCCGGACCGATGGCGTCATAGGAGATGCCCTTGTCCTTGCCCCCGGCGATCAAAAGGACCTTTTCCGGAAAGGACCGGAGCCCGGCGATGGTGCGGCTGGGGCTGGAGGCGATGGAGTCGTTGTACCACCGGACGCCGTCCAGCTCCCGGACCAGCTCGATCCGGTGCTCCACGCCGCCGAAGGTGCGGGCGAAGGCCCGGATGGCCTCGTCTGGGACCATCCCGTCCACGGCGGCGACGGCGGCCATGTAGTTCTCGATGTTGTGGACGCCGGGGAGCTTGATGTCGGCGGTGTCCAGCACCACCCGCTCGCCCTGCGGCCCCCGGCAGACAATGGAGGTGCCCCGGAGGAACACGCCGTCCGCCACCTCCTTCCGGCGGGAGAACCACCGCACCCGGCCCGGGGCCTTTTCGGCGCAGCGGACCGTGGTCTCGTTGTCGGCATTAAAGACGGCAATATCCCGGACTGTCTGGTGTGTAAAGATATTTTCCTTGGCAGCGATATACTCCCCGTAGCTCTTGTGGACGTCCAGGTGGTTGGGAGACAGGTTGGTCATAACGGCGATGCGGGGGCTCCGGTCCATGGTCATCAGCTGGAAGGAGCTGAGCTCCAGCACCGCCAGATCCGTTGGCGCGATGTCCGGCGTGTCGCACAGCAGCGGGCGGCCGATGTTGCCCCCCAGGTGGACGGTGCGCCCGGCGGCCTCCAGGAGCTTTGCGATGATCGTGGTGGTCGTGGTCTTGCCGTCGGACCCGGTGACGGCGATCTCGGGACAGGGGCAGACCTCAAAAAAGACCTCCATCTCGGAAGTCAGCAGGCTGCCCCGCGCCACCGCCGCCGCCAGCTCCGGCACGTCGGGCCGCAGGCCGGGGGTCCGGAAGATCACGTCCTCCGTCAGGCCCTTCAGGTAGTCCTCCCCCAGCTGCAGGCGGCAGCCGTGCTGCTCCAGCTCGTCCCCCAGGGGCCCCAGGGCCTCCCGGGATTTTTTGTCGCAGGCGGTGACGCGAATGCCCCGCTCCAGCAGCAGCCGGATCAGGGGCCGGTTGCTGACGCCGATGCCGATGACGGCCACGGACTTGTTCCGCAGAGAGTCCAGATATTCCTCAAACTTCATGGGTACGCTCCTAACGCCGCGCTGGGCGGCAGAGATTGACAGACAAGGAAATTATACCGCAGATCGGAAAAAAATACAACCACGCCCCTCCCCTTCCCAGACTTTTTCTCCCAGGGCTGCGGGGCCATGAAGCCGGGACCTAACTGCGCTCTGCGGGCCATCCGGTATTTTCAGCGGAAGGCCCTGGCGACTTCCGCCGATGTGGAGGCCGCATTGCGGCCAGGCGTTGACAATCCCGTCGGATTCCGCTAAAATAGACAGGCGAGTAAGACAGACAGTCGCGCGGCCAGGCCGAAAGGCCGGTCGTGAGGAAAGTCCGGGCTCCACAGGGCAAGGATAACGGGTAACGCCCGCCGAAGGCGACTTCAGGAAAAGTGCAACAGAGATATACCGCCGACAGAGTTACTCTGTATCGGTCAGGGAACCAGCGACGGCTGAACGCGATGCCCCGCGGAGCGGGGCGAGGGAAACTTCCCCGAACAGCGCAATCGCTTCCGCGCGGAACGGCGCAGGGGTGTTGTGTGAAGAGGGGCGAAGG
>NZ_JAOQKG010000003.1:186141-237131 GCF_025567605.1 Oscillibacter acetigenes
TGGCTGGAGCGTACCGGCGACGGTACGTCGAGATAGATGACTGTTTGATACAGAACCCGGCTTACAGTCTTGCTCGTACAAGAAGAGGTCCTGGCGAAAGCCAGGGCCTCTTTTTGTACCGATTGATGCCGGTACTGCCGCGCGGTGTACTGGTCGATGCAGCGGAGGACCCGCTCCCGGCTGTGAAAGGCCAGATGCTGGCTCCCTGTCTCCGGGTGGAAGGAGACCCCACCCGCCGCTCTCAGAGGGGGGCGCAGGAGATTCCATAGGCAGCACCTCTCATAGCCCTTCCCACGGGGCCCACATCTGTTCCAAAATCTCCTCCGGCAGGGTGTCCGGCCATGACTCCACAATCTCTCCATCCACATAGTCGTAGACGGTGTACGGCTTCTCCGGCCAGCGGGTGCGGACGGCCACCTCCAGCGCTCCGTCCCCATCCACGTCCAGCGCCTCGGCGTTGATGCAGTCCTCCACTTCCAGGATTGCCCGGGTGTTGATGCCGGTGGGGTCCGGCTCCTCCGGATGATAGGGCCAAAACCGGACGTCACATAAAAACACCAGATTTTCGGACTCTGCGTAGGGGTCCGGGTAATACCCGTCCCGGAGATACTGGACGCTGGTATCGCCGAAGAGAAGCGGCACGCTGCCGGAATCCCCCTCATAGGTGACATCCATGACACCTCCCAGAACGGTGACGCCGGTGTCCTCACAGGCAGACACCGTACCAGTGCGGGTCAGCCGGTTCCATTGAAAGTCCATCTGATAGGAAATGGTATCTCCCCGCTCGTCCCGCAGCGTGAGGGCATCAAAGTCCACATCCTCCCCGCACTTCAGCCGGATCAGGTGTCCACGGTCCTCCACATAGACACAGTTCCTGCCATTCACAGTCTCTTTCAGAACGATGCTGTAATACCCCTCCTCCGTCACCACGATCTGCGTATACGCCACCACGGCTGCAGTTACGGCCAGCAGCACCAGCACCGCCGCCAGCCGCTGCCAGGAGCGCCGCCGCTCCTGCCGCACGCTGTCACGGGAGATATCCAACAAGCTCTGCATGGTCTCCTCCGCTCCTTTCGCCGCCTGCCTCCGGCAGGCCATCAGCTCCTCCACCGTCAGGTCCAGGGCTGCCGCCAGGGGCTCCAGCAGCGTCACATCCGGGTAGCTCAGTCCCCGCTCCCACTTGCTGACGGCCTTGTCCGTCACATGCAGCCGCGCCGCCAGATCCCGCTGGGTCAGGCCCAGATTTTTCCGCTCGCTGCCGATGAAATCGCCCAGCCGCTCCTTGTTCACGTGTATCACCTCGCCCTCAGTCTACCCTATGGGTCCGATTTTGGCAACCGACCAGCGGTAGAGACGTCCCGTAGGTACTTCCGGATGTCGCTGTAATCCTTGGGCGCGGCCTGTTCCAGGGCCTGCCGGGAGATCGCCCCATCCCCCTGCCGCCGCGCCGCCGCCTCTTGGTAGCGCCGCTGCTTTTCCTTCCACTTCTCTGTATCCCGCCGAATGGTCTCCGCCAGAAACCGGTAGGCCATGCGGGTCTCCTCCCTCAAGCCCGGGTGCTGCCGCAAAACCTCCTCCGGATCCGTGGGAGCCTTGTCCGCCGCCATGGCATAGCGGTACAGCAGAAGCAGCAGTTCCCCCCGCTGCTCCGCGTCCAGGGCCGCCACACAGGGAAAATTATCGAAATACAGCATAAAACTCTTCTTGTGTTCCTCTGCCAACGAAAAACCACTCCTCTCAAGAAAAGGCGTCCCCTCCCCATCTGATGCACGGCTCTATGCAATCTCCGGGAGGATTTTGTAAAATTCTCCCGTTATGGTAATAGCTAGAGTTAGGGTTATGGTGATGGTTATGGTCATTGTTATGGTAATGGTAAGGGGGACCGGTCAGGCCCGCCTCTCCGGCGTTTTTTTGCACAAAAGAAAAGTTTTGTTGAATATTCTAGAGGACGAAAAGAGGACGGGTCTCCCCGTCCTCTCTCTATCCAGCGATGCTCAGTCGTTATCCCAGTTGTGCCAGACGTTCTGCACGTCGTCGTTGTCCTCCAGCATGTCGATGAGCTTCTCCATGTTCTTCACGTCTCCCTCGCCGGTGAGGGTGATGTAGTTCTGTGGCACCATCTCGATCTCCGCGCTGGCGAAGGCGTAGCCCTTCCCCTCCAGGGCCTTCACCACATCGTTGAAGGCGTCGGGGTCGCAGGTGATCTCTAGGGCGGGACCGTCAGCCTCAAAGTCGGCGGCACCGGCCTCCAGAGCGTCCATCATGACGGTGTCCTCGTCCAGCTCGCCCTCCTCGTTGTCAATGACGATGACGCCCTTCTTGTCAAAGGACCAGCTGACGCAGCCCTGGGCGCCCAGGTTGCCGTTGCACTTGTCGAACGCGTGGCGGACCTCCGGCGCGGTGCGCTGGCGGTTGTCGGTCAGGGCCTCCACAATGACGGCCACGCCGCCGGGGCCGTAGCCCTCGTAGGTGACGGCCTCGTAGTTGTCGGTGCTGCCGGAGCCCAGGGCCCGGTCGATGGTGCGCTTGATGTTGTCGTTGGGCATGTTGACGGCCTTGGCCTTGGCGATAACCGTGGCCAGACGGGAGTTGTTGTTGGGGTCGCCGGAGCCGCCGCCCTCTTTCACGGCCACGATGATCTCCTTGGCGATCTTGGTGAAGGCGGCGGAGCGCTTGGCGTCGGCCGCGCCCTTGGTCTTTTGGATATTATGCCATTTGGAATGTCCGGACATGGTACATTACTCTCCTTCTACGTAATACTGGATGACCTCCCGGTGGGAGGCGGATTTGGTGACGGTGAGGCCCGGGAACCGGCCGCGCAGGTACTCTGCCAGCACGGTGCACACCGGATTCTCTGTGGGGAAGTGGCCCGCGTCGATCAGGCGGATGCCCTTCCCTGCCGCGTCTAAAAACTGGTGGTAGCTGAGGTCCGAGGTCACGAACACGTCGCACCCTGCGGCGATGGCCGCATCCTCATAGTCGCCGCAGGCGCCGCCGCCCACCGCGACCTTCCGCACCGGGCCGCTGTCCCCGGCGTAGCGGACGCCGTTGGCCTGGAGCGCCCGGCAGACGTGCTTTGCAAATTCCTGTAAAGGCATAGGACTTGCCAGTGTTCCCATCCGGCACAGCCCCTCCGGGTCCCCCAGCGGCCCAGGGTCCTCCAGCCCCAGCGCGGCGGCCAGCGCGTCGTTGACGCCGCCGGGGGCCACATCCAGGTTCGTGTGCATACAGATGGCGGACAGGCCGCTCCTCAGGATTTTCAGCAGCAGGTGCCCCTGGGGCGTGTCCTGCCGGACGGTCTGCACCGGCAGCCATTTGCAGTTCATCACCGGATGGTGGCTGACAATCAGCTGGCAGTTTTCCGCGATGGCCTCGTCCGCCACGGCCTCCGTGATGTCCAGGGCCACCAGGACCCGCCGGACCTCCGCCTCCGGGTCCCCCAGCAGCTGGCCCACGTTGTCCCAGTCCATGGCGCCCTCCTTCGGGGCCAGTCGGAACAGGGCCTGTTCAATTTCCCGGACAGTTGGCATGGCGCCACTCCTCCCTCATTTGCAGAAGCTCCGTGATGACGGCCCTGGCGTAATCGCCCCGTTCCCGGGCCTCTGGCGCCGACGCCCGGTTGGACCCGGCCGCCGCCGCCTGGAGCTGGATGATCTTCTCGATGATGTAGCGGTCCCCCAGGGGGTCGTAGAGCAGGTCCGCCCCGGCCCACTGCCGGCCCAGCGTGAGATGCATCTCCCCTGCCCCGGCCTCGATCACGGGATAGAGAAAGCCCCGGTCCCGCACCAGCGCCTCCCGCGCTATGGCGTAGCCGTGCTCCGCCAGGAAGCGGCGCAGCGCCTCCGCCCGGCTCTGGGGCTGGAGCAGCAGGGTGTGGCGGCCGTCGGCGGTCCAGGGTGCCCCGGCCAGAATCTGGGCGATGTTCTCGCCCCCCATGCCGGCGATGACGATGGTGTCGCACTCCTCCGGCGCCACGGCGGCCAGACCGTTGCCCAGGCGGAAGGTGATCCGGTCCCCCACACCGTAGCGCCGGCCGGTCTCCTGCGCCCGGTCCAGGGGGCCGCGCCGCAGATCGCTGGCAATGGCAGAGGCCACGCGGCCCTGCAGCGTCAGCCACACGGGCAGATAGGCGTGATCCGTGCCAACATCAGCGAGGTGCGCACCCTGGCGGACCCAGGCGGCGATCTGCCGCAGGCGCGGCGTCAGTTCCAGATGTTTTCCCATGGCGCCCTCCTGTTCCGGCTGTCGGAGGAGGACGCATACGGTCTCCCGTATGCGTCCCGTTCCGGTCATTCCGCTTTCTTGTTGGCTTCCTCGTTCACCAGGGCCAGCAGCTTGTCGCAGTCCACGCCGTGGACCATGCAGGCCTCCTCCACAGTCTCGCCCCGGGAAGAGGGGCAGCCCAGGCAGTGCATGCCGATGGACAGGAAGATGGGCGCGGTCTGAGGCGCCACGTCCAGAATGTCACCGATGATGGTGTCCTTCTTGATCTCGATCATCAGAGGTTCCTCCAATTCTAATCTGAAATTCAGCAGGGGTATTATACTCTAGTTTTCGATGTTTTTCAAGAGAAAATCTTTGAAAAGCCTGGAAATGTGGAGATTCGGCGTCCGCACCGGCACATTTTTCCGGAATGCCTCCCGTTTCCCCGGCGCGGGGCGCGGCGGCCGGCTCCCACGGCAAAAGAAGAAGCGGCGCCCACCGGGCGCCGCCTCTGCAAGAGACCAAAACGGATTGATTCGTTTATCTCTGCTGGTCCCGCATCTTGGCGAAGCACTCGCTGCAGTACACGGGACGGTCAGACTTCGGCTCGAAGGGCACGCGGGCTTCGCCGCCGCAGGCGGCGCAGACAGCGGTGAAATACTCCCGGGGACCGCGGGCCGCGTTCTTGCGGGCGTCACGGCAGGCCTTGCACCGCTGGGGCTCGTTCTGGAAGCCGCGCTCGGCATAGAACTCCTGCTCGCCGGCGGTGAACACGAACTCCTGGCCGCACTCCTTGCAAACTAAGGTCTTGTCTTCGTACATGATGTTACCCTCTCTTTGAAAAGAAAAATATATTGCGTTCAGCTTCCGCTGAGATCGCCGGAAAGAAGCTGCCGTGCCACCTTGCGCCGAATGCGCTGCACGGCGTTGTCCACGGACTTTGGGGGCTTGCCTACCGTCTCGGCAATTTCCCTGCATGAAAGACCGTCTAAATAGTACCCCAAAATCTTTGCTTCAAACTCGGACAACTGTTTCCGGACACCGGATAAGAGGGCAGCGGTATGTTCCCTGTCGATGAGATACGCTTCGGGATCGCGCTGAGTCAGATCGCTGGTACCAGAGGTGTAGGAATTGGCGTCAAAGAAGGGTGTATCCAAGGGGACCGACTGATTGAGAGCCATGTGCTTATCCCGCGCCGCGGCGCGGAGGACGGAATACAGCCGGTTACGAATGCAGATTTCTGCGAAGGTCCGGAAGGATGCCTCCTTGGAGGCGTCATACTCCCGAACGGCTTTGAGGAGGCCCACCATGCCCTCCTGGGTCAGATCCTCGCTGTCGCCGCCCACCAGAAAGAAGGGGCGGGCGCAGGTCCGGACCAGCCGGTTGTACCGCGTCACAAGAGCTTCCTCCGCTTCGCGGCTGCCGCCGGCAACCAGTTGGCACAGCGTTTCATCGCTGCACTGGTCCAGGGGCTGGGGTGTCTTCTCGCTAAATTTGTACATATCGTATTATACCTGTCTATCCAGTGAAATGTCAAGCAATTTGTAAAAAAATCCGAGAAACAGATTTTTATTTTTTTTGCGATTTGATGAAATCTGCCAGCCGGTCCGCCACCGCCTGGGCGATCTGCGTGGTTTTGGCCTCCACCATCACCCGGATCAGGGCCTCCGTGCCGGAGGGGCGCACCAGCACCCGGCCAGCGCCGGCGAGGGCCTCCTCCTCCCGCTTCACGGCCTCCGCCAGCGCGGGGGACGCCATAATGGCCTCCTTCACGCCGCCGCTGTGGGGCACCTCCACGTTCACCAGAACCTGGGGGTAGACGGCGCAGCAGCTGACAAGGGAACTTGCTTTCTCCCCGGACCGGGCCAGCACCTGCAGGAACTGGAGGGCCGTCACTTCACCATCGCCGGTGGTCTCCACATCGGTGAAGATGGTGTGGCCGGACTGCTCCCCGCCGATGCGGTAGTCCCGCTCCAGCATCTTCTCCAGCACGTTCCGGTCGCCCACATCCGTGCAGAGCAGGTCGATGCCGTTGTTCCGGCAGAACTCGTGGAGGCCCAGGTTGCTCATCACCGTGGCCACCAGGGCGTTGCCGTTGAGCTTTCCCCGGCGCTTCATGTCCAGGGCGCACACCGCCAGGACCTTGTCGCCGTCGATGACGCCGCCGGTCTCGTCCACCAGCAGGCAGCGGTCCGCGTCCCCGTCAAAGGCCACGCCGATGTCATAGCCGCCCCGCACCACGGCGGCGGCCAGGTCCTCCAGGTGGGTGGAGCCGCAGTGGCTGTTGATGTTCACCCCGTCCGGGTCCCGGTGGATGAAGTCCGTCCGGGCCTTGAAGCGGCCGAACAGCTCCGGCGCGGTGGCGCTGGCAGCGCCGTTGGCGCAGTCCGCCAGGATTTTCAGCCCCGCCAGATCGGACTCGATGGTGGAGGCCACGAAGTCGATATAGTCCCGCTTCAGCTGGCGCATACCGTGGTGGCGGCGGCCGATCTCCCCCCGGGTTCGGAGCTTCATGGGCTCCTGGGAGAGGATCTTCTCCTCGATCCGGGCCTCCACGCTGTCGGAGAGCTTGTAGCCCTGTCCGCTGAAGACCTTGATGCCGTTGTGCTCATAGGGGTTGTGACTGGCGGAGATCACGATGCCCGCGTCCGCCTTTTCCTGCACGGTGAGATAGGCCACCGCCGGGGTGGGAATGGTGCCCACCGGCTTTACGTCGCTGCCCACGGAGCAGAGCCCCGCCATCAGGGCGGACTCCAGCATGTCGGAGGAGATGCGGGTGTCCTTGCCGATCACCACGGTGGGGCGGCTGCCCTTGTCCTCCATCAGAACAGTGCCCACGGCCTGCCCCACGCGGAAGGCCATGTCGGCAGTGAGGTTCTCCCCCACCACGCCGCGGATGCCGTCGGTTCCAAATAGTTTGCCCATTGATATTACCTCGTTTGTTTCTTATGATGTGACCGTCCCCATGGGACGGGGATTCAGCTATGTTGATGGCTGGGCGGATGCACCCCCCATTTCTCTTTTGTCGTGCCAAAAGAGAAACGGGCCGTGCACGGTCCAAAGGGAAAAGCGTTGGCGCGCTCCGGTGCAGTGGCCCTCCGCGCGACGGGGGGCGGCGGATCGGTGCAAGCGCCGATTTGGCCCGGCCTTCGGGCACGCTATACTCTTCTGCGATTTCTCCAACTGCCGTCCCGTGGCGGATCGTGCGGAGGTCGTCGGGATGGTCATCGCATGGAGCTGCTTCTCTTTTCGCTGCCGCTAGCTGTCCCGCGCGGGAGCTGCCGATAAAGGCATCGGCCCCTACGACCGCCAGGGCAGCGCGTAGCGAAGCGGAACGCGCGGAAAGAGGAGCTGGTCAAATGCGTCCTTGCACCCCGTTGACCTCCGCATCCACGCCGCGGGAATCAGCGTTCAAGCCTGTACCGCACCCCGCCGCGCCCGTTGGCCAGTCCTCGCAAACACGCAGGCACCATCTCACGCCAACCCCCGTACAGCAACTTTGCACGCCCGTGCAGAGTTGCGGCCAAAAGCGTTCTTTTCTTTTGGACCGTGCACGGCCCGTTTTCTTTTCGGGCAAGACCGAAAAGAAAATGGGGGGTGCATCCCGCTGGACAAGCCCCTTGCGGGAGCAAAGATTCCCGAGGCCGCCGGACGGCGGCCCTTTACAACTCCCTCCGGTCCGACCGGCCAGCCAGATAATCCAGCGATACGCCGAAATGGTCCGCCAGGGCGATCAACGTGTCCAGGCTGGGCCGGTGCTCGCCGGACTCCAAGTATTGGTAGGGCCGCTCCCCAATCCCGATGGCGGCGGCCACTTGCTTTTGGGTTTCTCCTTGTTCCTTGCGGAGTTCCCGCAATCGCTCGTTTAATTCCATAAATCCCCCTTGACACGCTCTGTAAAGCGTGTTATATTTTTCTCACGCTTTATGAAGCGTGAGAAAGGAGTATTCGCAATGTCTGACTCCAAAAACGGGCCGCACGCCCCTGCAGGAGCGGGTTCCTCTGAACGGCGGGAAACCGCCTCTACATCTCCCTCCGGTCCGACCGGCCGGCTAGATAATCCAGCGACACGCCGAAGTGGTCCGCCAGGGCAAGCAGACTGTCAAACCCCGGCTTTTGTTTGCCTGTTTCAAACCGCTGATACTGCCGGTCTGTCATTCCGGCGGCTGCGGCCACCTGCGCTTGGGTCTCGCCGTGCTCTTTGCGGAGTTCCCGCATTCGCTCATAAAACTCCATATATGATCTCCTTGGCACAACCTAAAAGTCGTGATATATCCTTTCTGCAAACAGCTTAAAAGTTGTTTGCAGAAAGGAGCATTCGCAATGTCCGGCTTTGTGAAAAGGCTGTACGCCCCCTGCAGGAGCGGGTTCCTCTGAACGGCGGGAAACCGCCTCTACATCTCCCTCCGGTCCGACCGGCCGGCCAGATAATCCAGCGATACGCCGAAGTGGTCCGCAATGCCCACGAGATTTTCAAATCCAGGCAGATTGACCCCGGTCTCAAACCGCTGGTACTGCCGGTCCGTCACACCGATGGCGTCGGCCACCTGTCTCTGGGTCTCCTTCCGCTCTTTGCGGAGTTCCCGCATTCGCTCTTGCAATGTCATATCGTCACCTCTTGACACGATGTATCCGTTGTATTATACTGCAGCTAAGCACAACGCATCCATTGTATTTTGAAAGGAGCATTCGCAATGTCCGACTTCATGAAATGGCTGTACGCCCACTACATCCGCCCCCAGCTGGACGCTGCCCCACCGGACGACTACGAGATGCCCCTCTCCCTTCTGGAGGGAGAGCTCACCTCTGAGATGGCGGCGGATTACGAAAAGGCCCGGGAATTCACCGCCATCCATGCCTTTCTGCTGGGCCTGCGCACCGGCCGGGGCCTGCCCCTGTGACACCTCAGACGCCCGCCATCCCGGAAAGCTCCGGCAGCCAGGCGCAGAAGGTCTCCAGATACACGCCCCGCAGGGGGTCCTCCCCTGCCTCCGCAGGCGCCGCCAGCGCGCGGGCGATCACTTCCTCCGCGTCCGGCCGGGTCACCAGCTCCGCCAGGGCGCCGTTGCCCGCCAGGGCCGCCCGCTTTCCGAACATCCCCTCCAGGTCGCTGGACACATACATGGAGGCGTTGAACGGATAGTCCAGCGCCGTCTCCAGCAGAGCCTCGGAGGTCATCTGCTCCGCCAGCCCCGCCGGCAGGCGGCAGGCGGCACGGCGGGCGTTGGCGGACAGCTCCACCCACTCCGGCGTGCCGGGCTGGACGGGAAACTGATAGGGCGCCGTCACGGAGCAGGCAGCCCGGCCTGTGACGGCCCAAGCTCCGACGGCCAGCGCCGCCGACAGCATCAGAAATGCGACGCGCTCCGCCAGGGTCCGCTTCATGAAAACCGCCTCCTCACAGCGTCAGCTGGTCCATGTCCGGCGGATCCGCCGTCATGCCGCCGGGGATGGGCTTATGCAGGTGCTGGTATGCCTTCGCCGTCACGCACCGGCCCCGGGGCGTCCGGGTCAGGAAGCCCAGCTGCATCAGGTATGGCTCGTACACGTCCTCCAGGGTCACGGCCTCCTCGCCGATGGTGGCGGCCAGGGTCTCCAGGCCCACGGGACCGCCGCCGTAGTTCTCGATGACGGCCCCCAGCATCCGCCGGTCGATGGGGTCCAGCCCCAGGTGGTCGATCTCCAGCGCGCACAGGGCCTGGTCCGCCACATCCTTGGTGATGACGCCGTCGGCCTTCACCTGGGCGAAGTCCCGGACCCGGCGCAGCATCCGGTTGGCGATCCGGGGCGTGCCCCGGCTGCGGCGGGCGATCTCATAGGCGCCCTCCGGCACGATGTCCACGTTCAAAATGGCGGCGGACCGGGTGATGATCTGAGAGAGCTCCTCCGGCGTGTACAGCTCCAGCCGCAGCGTCACGCCGAACCGGTCCCGCAGGGGCGCGGACAGCTGCCCCGCCCGGGTGGTGGCGCCGATCAGGGTGAACCTGGGCAGGTCCAGCCGGATGGAGTTGGCGCTGGGGCCCTTGCCCACGATGATGTCCAGGGCGTAGTCCTCCATGGCCGGGTACAGGATCTCCTCCACGGACCGGTTCAGCCGGTGGATCTCGTCCACAAAGAGGATGTCCCCCTCGTTGAGGTTCGTCAGCAGCGCCGCCAGATCCCCGGGCTTCTCGATGGCCGGGCCCGAGGTGATGCGGATGCCCGCCCCCATCTCCTGGGCGATGATCCCGGCCAGCGTGGTCTTGCCCAGGCCGGGCGGGCCGTGGAGCAGCACGTGGTCCAGGGCCTCTCCCCGCTTCTGGGCGGCCTGGATGAACACGGCCAGGTTGTCCTTCGCCTTCTCCTGGCCGATATACTCCCGCAGGGTCTTGGGCCGGAGGGACCCCTCCTGGGCGTCCTCCTGCAGGAAGGTCTTGGCCACGATGGGCTCTTCATAGATGTCGTTTCCAAAGTCGATGCTCATGGGTTCACTTCCTCATGTGCTCTGAATGTGCTCCAAAATTCCGGCCGGGGCGGTCAGCCCGCCTGGAACAGATGCACCGCCAGCCAGGCCAGGCCGAACACCGCGCACAGGCACAGGGCGAACACCGCGCCGCTGCGGTTGCGCTGCCGCCGCTCTTTTTCCGGCAGGCCGTGGCGCTGCTGGCCCTTATTGAGCAGGGCCGCAAAGCGGGTTCCGAATATCATGGCAAGAAAGGCCATGGCCAGCGCGGCCAGGAGCAGAATCACGGACAGGATCTTCATACTCACTTCACCATCTTTTTCAGGCACTGGCGGATGATCTCCTCCAGAGACAGAGTTTCCACGTCCACGCCCTTCAGCGCTTGGGCCACCTCAGCGCTGGTGTAGCCCAGCACCGCCAGGGCCTGGGCCGCCTCTGTGGCCTTATTTGTAAAGGCCGGGACGCTCACAGCGGCTCCGCCGGAGAAGTCCAGCCCCGTGGCGGCGCTCTCCCGGGCCATCTTGTCCTTCAGCTCCAGGATGATCCGCTGGGCGATCTTCTTGCCCACGCCCGGCGCCGCCGTCAGGCTCTTCTCGTCCCCGGTGACGATGGCCATGGCCAGGGACTCCGGCGTGGCGGCGGAGAGGATGGCCAGCGCCGCCTTGGGCCCCACGCCGCTGACGCCGATCAGCAGCTTGAAGCTGTTCAGCTCGTTGGCCGTGGCGAAGCCGTACAGGCCGAAGGCGTTCTCCCCCACGTCCAGATAGGTGTAGAGCTTCCCCCGCTGGCCCTTTTTCAGCTGGGCCAGAGTGGTGTTGGTGGTCTTGCAGGCGTAGCCCACGCCGCCGCAGTCGATGACCGCCAGATAGGGCAGAATCTCTGCCACGGTGCCGTCCAGATAGTAAAACATGGATAATCACACTTCCTTGGGAGTTCGGAATTCCGGCGTCCGGCGGAGCGGTCCGGTTCCTGACTGTTCAGATGGTCTCCTTGACCCTGCTGTCCTGCAGGGGCAGGCGGGACGTGGCACTCCGGGCATGGCACAGGGCCAGGGCCAGGGCGTCCGCGGCGTCGTCGGGCCGGGGGACGGCTTTCAGGTGCAGCAGGCGGCGGGTCATGTCCATCACCTGGCGCTTTTCCGCCTTGCCGTAGCCCACCACCGCCATCTTCACCTGGGAGGGGGTGTACTCGTGGAGCGGGATCCCGCACTTTTCCGCCGTGTACAGCAGCACGCCGCGGGCGTGGGCCACGGCGATGCCGGTGGTCAGGTTCGTGTTGAAGAACAGCTCCTCGATGGAGATGACATCCGGCTTCAGCTGGCCGATCAGGTCCTCCATATCGGTGCCGATCTGGTACAGCCGCCGGGAGAGCGGCAGCCCCGCCGGGGTGGTGATGGCGCCGTAGGTAAGCATGTTCACTTGTGCCCGCTCCGCCGTGATGAGGCCGAAGCCGATGGTGGCGTAGCCGGGGTCGATGCCCAGGATCCGCATGGCGCTTTCCCTCCAGTATACATACTGTAACAGTATAACAAATTTTCCAGGGAAGCGCAACAGGGAAAACGCGCGGGCTTCTCCCCGGCAGGATCACCCCGGCCGCCGTTCGGCGGGCAAAAAAGCACCCGCCTTGCGGCGGGCGCTCTCTCGTTCGCATGGAAGGCGGGGGATTTGACTCCCCCTCGCCTATTGGATGGGAACCGCCGCATCAACGGCGGCCATCCGGTTGTAGCAGGGGTCCAGATAGGCCGTGTCGCCCGCCAGTCCCGCCAGGGGGAAGTCCTCGGTATACCACCGGTCCTCCCCTACGCGCTCCTGCGCCGTCTCGTCCCAGTAGCCGTAGGAGGAGCCGAACTGCCAGATCTCATAATAGTTCCCGTCCTCGTCCCAGGCCCCTCTGGAGAACACGCTCCCCATGGTCCGGTTCTCCATCAGCGGGGACACCAGGTACACGATCCATCCCTCCGGCAGGCGCTCTGCGCCCTGGAACCAGGTGCCCTCCGGCAGGTTTTCGGCGGTGCCCTCCGCCAGATTCAGCTTCACCGGCGGCGCGTCCTTGTCCTTCCACCGGACGCCGGTGATGTGGAGGGTCAGGTGCTCCCCCTGGCTGAAGAAGGGGCTGTCCAGCCAGAAGGTGCCCATGCCCTCCCCCTCCGGGTCCCCGGATGCGGTGATGCCGCCCAGGCTCTTTTCAAACCGCTCGCCGTGCTCGTTCTCCAGGTACAGGTCCAGGCCCGCCAGCCAGGCGGTGTTGTCCGGGTCCGCCGTCAGGGTCAGCCGCAGATGGGTGGGGTAGATTTCCGCCTCTTGCAGCGTGAAGGTCTGGCCGTCCAGGGCAAAGGTCCGGTTCAGCTCCAGTAGCGTCCCCTGGGCGGTGAAATAGGGGTCGAATTCCAGGTGGAACGTCATCTCCGCCAGATACGCCGGCTGGTCATCGACCGGCTGGTCAAAGTAGCCGTCGCCGGTGTTCTCCGCAGGCGGCCCGCCCCCGTCCTGCTCTGCCGGGTAGACCGACAGGGTCAGATCCAGGATTCCGGGCACGTCCCGGTCCACAAAGTCCCGCTTGATCTCCACCAGCTCCCCCGGCTTCTCCGTCCGGCCGCCGGCGTCTCCCGCGCTGCCGTCGCCGGGGGTGATCCGGCAGTCCGCCCACATGGGCCCCAGGTCCGGGGCATAGTCCAGGGTGTAGAAGATGTTCAGCTGTTTGCGGTCCACGATCACATACTCCACCGTGGCGGTGACGCCGTTCACCGTCTGGGACTGGCCGATGGGCTGGACGTAGTCGTTCTCCACCGCGGCGGAGAGGCTGGGCGACCAGGCCACCGCCTGGGCCAGCTCCCGCAGCACCGGCACTGAGCCGCAGGCCCGCGCGAAGGGCGGGAACAGGTTCACCAGCAGCACAAAGGCGGCGAAGCAGGCCGCCAGGCTCCCCGCCGGGACGCCGAAGAGCCGCAGGCGGCGGTCCCGTTTCCGGCGGCGCAGCGCCCGCTCCACAGCGCCGTCCAGGGCCGCCGGTGTGGTCTCCAGCTCCTGGAGCAGGGCCTGATATTCCTCGTTTCGGGTCATGCGTCTCCCTCCTCTCCCAGTTCCAGGCGCAGCAGCTGCAATGCCCGCCGCTGGCGGGTGGCCGCGGTGCCCTGGGGAATGTTCAATGCCCGGGCGGTCTCCGCCTGGGTGTATCCTGCGAAGTACCGCAGGATCACCACCGCCCGCAATTCCTCCGGCAGGCGGCGGACGGCCTCCTTCAGGGGCAGGGCGTCATAGGCATCCGGACCGGCGCTCTCCGGCAGAGCCTCCTCCCCGGCCAGGCGCCGCCGGCGCCGCAGCTCCCGGTGGCACGCGTTCAGCACGATCCGGGTGAGCCAGGTCTCAAAAAAGTCCGGCTGACGCAGCTGCCGCAAAGCCCGCAGGGCCTGGTATACGCCCTCGTCCACCGCCTCCAGGGCGTCGGCCTCGCTGCCCAGGTACAGGTACGCCGTCCGGTACAGCCGGGCCCGGAGAGCCTCCGCCCGGCGGGCGAATTCGTCGTGATCCATGGCGGTCCTCCTTTCTCTTCTCTTCACCTATTTGAGTCCCAGGCAGCCGGTTTTGTTTGCGGCGGCGGAAAATTTTTTCACAGGCAGGCAGAACGCCGCTGTGCATTTCCGTGGTCTGCCGTGCGTTTGCGCAGAAAAAAGTCCCGGCCAGGGCATGTGCCTGGACGGGACGCCTCTGCCCCTGGCCGCAGTCGGCCGGGGGCCGTCTTTGCCGTGCAAAGGCGAGGGGATCGGCAGAGGCGGGCTCTGCCCGCCGGAGCGTCGGCGGGAGGCGCCGGTGCTCCCCTTGGAATTACGCCCGGGGATGGGCTTTCTGATACACATCCTTCAGCTGGCGCTTCACCACATGGGTGTAGATCTGGGTGGAGGAGATGTCCGCATGGCCCAGCATCTCCTGGATGGACCGCAGGTCCGCGCCGTTTTCCAGCAGGTGGACGGCAAAGGAGTGGCGCAGGGTGTGGGGGGTGATGTCCTTTTCGATCCCCGCCTTCTCCTGATAGTACTTGATGATCTTCCAGAACCCCTGGCGGCTCATGCGCTCGCCGTTCATGTTCACGAACAGGGCCTGCTCGCCGCCGTCGGCGATCAGCTGGGGCCGGATATCCCGCACATAGTCCTGCAGCGCCTTCACGGCCGTGTGGTACAGGGGGATGATCCGCTCCTTGCCCCGGCTGGCACACCGGATGAAGCCCGCGGAGAGATTCAGGTCCTTCAGGTCCAGGGAGATCAGCTCGCTGACCCGGATGCCGGTGGCGTACAGCAGCTCCAGCATGGCATGGTCCCGGTATCCCTTGGCGTCCACGCACCGGGGCTGCTCCAGAAACAGCTCCACCTCTTTGCTGGTGAGGATCTCCGGATACTTCCGCTCTGCCCGGTCCGCGCTGATGCTCTTGGCGGGGTTGGCCTTTACGGCGCCGGCGGAGAGCAGAAAGTTGTAAAACGACTTGACGGAGGCCAGGAACCGGGTCACCGAGGCGGCGGACTTCCCCCGCCCCCGCATCCAGCTCATGTAGTCCTGAATCATCTCTCCGCCGGCCTGCCGCAGCGTGCAGCTCTGGTGCTCCCGCAAATACGCGGAGAACTGGGTCACGTCCCGCAGATAGGAGCAGATGGTGTTCTGGGAGGCGTGACGCTCCTCCGCCAGATAAGTCCCAAAGTCCGCAATGTCGTCTCTTGCCAAGGGTGCTCTCCTCCCTCTCTCTTTCTCTCTACCCCAGGATGCGCTCCAGCATCAGCCGCAGCAGCACCGGGGACAAAAACAGCTCCGCACACACACCCGCCAGCAGCGCCAGACAGCAGGCGCCGAACCGGACCCAGCAGGCCCGGCCGTAGACCACAGGGGCAGTCCGCCGTCCTCTCCCAAAGGACACGGCCGCCAGTCCCGCGGACGTCCCCCAGGAGGCCGCCGCCAGCAGGAAATAGCAGGGCAGGGTCACCATGCACCGCAGGCCGAACACCGCCAGGGCCAGCAGCACGCCGTCCACGCCGAAGGCCGCCGTGAAGCAGCACACGGAAAAGGACAGAAAAAAGCCGTAAGCCGCCGTCACACAGGGCAGCAGCACCACCCCGATGGAGGCGAACCCCAGCAGAAATGCAAACAGCGGATAGCGGAAATAGATCACCAGGGCCGACAGAGCCGTCTGGACAGTGGGCGCTCCCTCGCCCCCCAGGCGGACGTAGTCCTCCAGATACCGCCGCAGCTCGTCCCCCGTGGTGTCCGGCACCCGGCCCGACAGGACCTGTCC
This sequence comes from Oscillibacter acetigenes, assembly GCF_025567605.1. Classification (NCBI taxonomy): domain Bacteria; kingdom Bacillati; phylum Bacillota; class Clostridia; order Eubacteriales; family Oscillospiraceae; genus Oscillibacter; species Oscillibacter acetigenes. The sequence continues at coordinate 202,061 of NZ_JAOQKG010000003.1, forward strand.
CAAAAGGACGCCGGCCAGGAAGAACAGCGCCAGCAGAAGCAGGCGGGGCAGCGTGGGCAGCTGGACCGTGGGCCGCTTCGTCAATGTTCTCGTGTTCAATCCGCCTCACCTCACCGCATCCTATGCGGGGGCAGGCGGATTTATGTAGCGGTTGACGTAAGACCTTGCTTGTTCTAATATAGTTGAATTCGCCGGATTTTGCAAGGAATTTACGGGAATTTTCCGTTTTTTGTGAGTTATGGCAAAATATTATGTAAACAATATTATGTTAACTTTGTAAAATCGGCGTGAGAGATCACCTCCCCCGCCCCGAAAAACGACAATATCTTGTAGACATAAAAGCGGCGGCGCCCCACATTTGCCGCCGCCGTCTCCCCTGCCGCGGGAGACCTCCCTACTGTGGCCGCAGTCTCCGCGGCAGGGCTCAGATCTGTATTTTTGGTGAAATTCACAAGCGGCTTTTCAGGCCTTGCGGCCCCTGCGGACCGGACGGCGCTTCCGCTTCCTCCGGCGCCCGCCCAGCAGGCCCGCCAGAAGTCCCCCGCCTGCGCCGCACAGCAGCAGCACGCCCCCGCGGCCCAGCCAGGTGATCTGCTGCCAGCACAGCAGCGCCACAGCCACCACCGCCAGCAGAAAGCCCGCGGCGCTCACCATGGCGCTGGCCAGGCTGCCCCAGGAGGAGCGGCGGACACTGAGCATGGCCCCGGCGAAGGACGCCAGACAGCACGACGCCGCCACAGCGGGAAAGCTCCCCTCCTCCGGCAGCACCGCCTTCACCACCAGCGCGGACAGCAGCACCGTCAGCAGCAGATAGATCCCCAGAGACAGCGCCGCGCCCTCTACGAACACCAGCCACAGGGCTGTCTGTTTCCGCCCGTTACCCATAAAAATTCCTCCCCTGTCATCGCTCTATCCGAGCTTATGACAAGGGAGGGTGGTTTTATGATGGGTTAGTCCTTCTTTTCCTCTTCAGAGGATGCATCGGTCTCCTCGGCGGGAGCCTCGGGGATCTCCTCGGTCTTCTTGACCTCGTCCTCTTTCTTCTCCTCCTTGGAGGACTTCTCCTCGCCGGAGGACTGGACGCCGGTGGTGGAGACGGCCCACTTGGTCAGCTCCATACGAACCCGGTCGTCGCTGGTCTCGATGACGATGGTGTCCGGCTTGACCATGACGATCTTGCCCACGATGCCGCCGATGGTGGTGATGGTGTCACCCTTCTTCAGGCTGTCCCGCATCTCCTGGGCCTTTTTCTTCCGCTTGTTCTCCGGGCGGATCAGCATGAAGTAGAACACCGCAATGAGAACAACCAGCATGATGATAGAGGAGGAAGCGCCTTCCATAACAACAAAACTCCTTTTCGTTCCAAAGTCAGAATGACAATATTATAGCAGATATACCAGCTTTTGCAAGGGGGTCATGCGCGTTTTTCCAAATTTCCGCTGTAACGGGCCCGAAAATCCGCGAACGTCCCTTCGTCCAGGGCCCGGCGGATGCGGGCGGCCAGCTCATTGTAGAAGTACAGGTTGTGCAGCACCGCCAGCCGCAGGGCCAGCACCTCATCCGCCTTGAACAGGTGCCGGATGTACGCCCGGGAGAAGTGGCGGCAGGCGGGGCAGCCGCAGCTCTCGCTGATGGGCCGGGGGTCGGTGGCGTACTTCTCGTTGAGGATGTTCACCGTGCCCTCCCAGGTGAAGAGCTTGCCATGGCGGCCGTTGCGGGAGGGCATCACGCAGTCGAAGAAGTCCACGCCCCGGGCCACGCCCTCGATGATGTTGCTGGGAGTGCCCACGCCCATGAGGTACCGGGGCTTGTCTTTGGGCATGTGGGGCTCCACCGCGTCGATGATCTCGTACATCACCTCCGCGGGCTCCCCCACCGCGAGCCCCCCGATGGCGTAGCCGTCGCAGTCGATCTTGGCGATCTGGTCCATGTGCCACACCCGCAGGTCCGCAAACGTGGCGCCCTGGTTGATGCCGAAGAGCATCTGCCCCGGGTTCACCGTGTCCGGCAGGGCGTTGAGGCGGTCGTGCTCGGCCTTGCACCGCTCCAGCCAGCGGGCGGTGCGCTCACAGCTGGCCTTGGCGTATTCGTAGGTCGCGGGGTTCTCCACGCACTCGTCAAAGGCCATGGCGATGTCGCTGCCCAGGTTGGACTGGATCTGCATGGACTCCTCCGGCCCCATGAAGATCCTGTGCCCGTCGATGTGGGAGGCGAAGGTGACCCCCTCCTCCCGGATCTTCCGCAAAGAGGCCAGGGAGAACACCTGGAACCCGCCGGAGTCCGTCAGGATGGGGCCGTCCCAGTCCATGAACTTGTGGAGCCCCCCCATCTGCCGGACGATATGGTCGCCCGGCCGCAGGTGCAGGTGGTAGGTGTTGCTGAGCTCGATCTGGCAGCCCACCTCCTTCAGATCATGGGCGGAGACGCCGCCCTTGATGGCCCCCTGTGTGCCTACGTTCATGAACACCGGCGTCTGGACCACGCCGCCGTGGGCGCAGGAGAATTCGCCGCGCCGGGCGCGGCCCTCGGTTTTCAGCACTTTGAACATCCAGTGATCTCCTTAATATCGAATCTGTTCCATATTTTGTAGGGCGCATCCCGTTGGACGGGAGGAACCGGCTCCCGCCGGGGATGCCTCACAGCATCTCCTTGATCTCCTCGCAGAAGCTGGCCGCGGACTCCGTGTCCCGCATCACCAGAAAGGCCGTGTCGTCTCCCGCCAGGGACCCCACCATGTAGGCGACGCCCATGTCGTCCAGCGCGGCGCAGGCGGCGCTGGCCAGGCCCGGCATGGTCTTGATGACCACGATGTTCTGTGCGCTGTCGATGCTGGTGATGCTCTCCCGGAAGATGGTCCGCAGCTTCTCCGCGAAGTTCAGCCGGGTCCGGTTGCCGGACACGGCGTACTTGTACACTCCATGGCCCACCGGCTCCTTGATGAGGTGCATCTGCTTGATGTCCCGGGAGATGGTGGCCTGGGTGCTGGTGATCCCCCGCTCCTGGAGACGGACGAGCAGCTGCTCCTGGGTCTCGATATTCTCCTGGCTGATGATCTCCAGGATCATGCTCTGCCGGTCATTTTTCATCTTCAAATCCTCCTGGCAGCATTTTTTGTGCAAAGATCTCACAGAAGCTCCGCTCCGACAGCCGCACCAGCCGCACGGTGTGCTTGGACCGGCGGACCTGGATCTTGTCGTCGGCCTTCAGGGAGAAGGCCCGGCTCTCGTCCACGAACAGATACACCGGCTTGCGGCCGTTGCGCTCCAGCTCGATGGTCAGCGTGTGCTCCGGCGAGAGGACATAGGACGAAAAGCGCATGTTGTGGGTGCAGATGGGACAGACCACCATGGTCTGGGCCACCGGCTCCACCACCGGCCCCCCGGCGGACAGGGAGTAGGCCGTGGACCCGGTGGGCGTGGCCACGATGACGCCGTCTCCGGCGATATCCGCCAGGTGCCGCCCGTCGGAGGAGATCTTCAGATGGATCACATGGGAGATGGGACCCTCCCGGATCACCGCGTCGTTCAGGCCCAGATTCGTGTAGATCTGGCGGCCCTCCCGCTGGACGGTCACGTCCAGCATCATCCGCTGTTCCGTCTGGAAGTCCCAGTCCTTCAGCTTCCGCAGGGCCTCCAGCTCCCCGGCCTCCAGCTCCGCGATGAAGCCCAGGCCCCCCATGTTGATGCCCAGCACCGGAATCTTGTTCAGGGCCACCAGCTTGGCGAGATGCAGGATGGTGCCGTCCCCGCCGAAGGTAATCAGCAGGTCGGCGCTTTTCAGCTCCGCCGTCAGGGGCCGGGTCTTGTAGTCCCCATAGGCCCCGTCCTTCTGGTCCTTGAAGGGGGGACACACCACCGTCTGGAAGCCCATCTGCCGCAGAATGGCGTCTGCCCTGCGGGTGGTCTCCATGCCCCGGTCTCGGTTGGGGTTGGGGCAGAGGATGATCTTTTTCATGGGTTGCCTCCCTCTCCGTGCTCCTTCAGGGTCTGGTGAGACTCGTCCACCAGGGCCTTCAAGTCAAATGTACGCTCCTGCCGGGGACCCTTTTCCAGATATCCCAGGTACTCGATGTTCCCCTCCGGGCCCCGGATGGGGGAATAGGTCAGTCCCAGCACTGTGAAGCCCGCGTCCCCGGCGTGGTCCAGAAAGTGCTCCAGCACCTCCAGGTGGACCGCCGGGTCCCGGACCACGCCCTTCTTCCCCACCTTCTCGCGCCCGGCCTCGAACTGGGGCTTCACCAGGCAGGCGGCGTGGCCGCCGTCCTTCAGCAGGCCGTTCAGGGGCGGCAGGATCAGCTTCAGGGAGATGAAGCTCACATCCACGGAGGCAAAGTCCAGCGCGTCCGGCACCTGCTCGTGGGTGAGATACCGGGCGTTGGTCCGCTCCAGGCACACCACCCTGGGGTCGCTGCGGAGCTTCCAGGCCAGCTGGCCGTAGCCCACGTCCACGGCGTAGACCTTCTCCGCGCCGTTTTGCAGCATACAGTCGGTGAAGCCGCCGGTGGAGGCGCCGATGTCGGCGCAGACGGCGCCGTTCAGGTCGATGGGGAAGGCCGCCATGGCCTTCTCCAGCTTCAGCCCGCCCCGGCTGACGTATGCCAGCGTGCCGCCCCGGACCTCGATCTGGGCGTCCTCCGCCACGGCGGTGCCGGGCTTGTCCACCCGCTGGCCGTTCACAAAGACCTCGCCGCTCATGATGACCGCCTGGGCCCGCTGGCGGCTCTCCTGAAGGCCCCGCTCCGTCAGCAGGACGTCCAGCCGTTTTTTTTCACTCATGTACGCGCCTCCTGTACCGCCCGGGCGATGCCCGCGGCGTCGATGCCTGCCTGATGCTCCAGCTGGGGCACGGTCCCCTCCGGCAGGAAGGTCTTGCCCAGGTTGATGAGCACCAGCTTCTCCGGCGCCTGGCCGTGCTGGGCCAGGATGGCCGCCGTCCGCTGGCCCACGCACCCGGCGCCGAAGGCATCCTCCGCCACTGCCAGCAGCTTCTTCCCCGCCAGCCAGGGCGCCAGCGTCTCATACTCCAGGGGGGAGATCTGATTCAGCTTCAGCACCTCGGTCCTGACGCCCTGCCGTTCCAGCAGGTCCGCCGCCGCCAGGGCCTGATTCACCAGCACGCCGTAGGTGAGGAGCGTGACGTCCTCCCCCTCCCGGAGCCGGACCACCGGCGCACCGGACCGGTCCTCCCGGTAATCGCCCTCGCCGCCCCGGGGATACCGGACCGCCACAGGCCCGCCGATCTCAAACAATGCCTGCCGCAGCATCCGCCGCAGTTCCGCAAAGCTGGCGGGGCACAGCACCGTAAACCCGGGGATCTCCGACAGGAACAGCGCGTCGAAGCAGCCGTGGTGAGTCTCGCCGTCGGCCCCCACCAGACCCGCCCGGTCCACCCCCAGCACCACATGGAGCCGCTGGAGGGCCACGTCATGGATCAGCATGTCGTAGCCCCGCTGGAGGAACGAGGAGTACACGGCAAACACCGGGAGCATCCCCTGCTTGGCCAGGCCCGCGGCCATGGCGACGCCATGCCCCTCAGCGATGGCCACATCGAAGAACCGGTCCGGGAACTCTTTGGCAAAGGGGGCCAGGCCGGTGCCGTCCGCCATGGCGGCGGTGATGGCGCAGACGCGCCCATCCTCCGCGGCGCAGGCGGCCAGCGTCTTGCCGAACACGGCAGAGAAGTCGTCTCCCCCGCTCTTCTTCACAAGGCCCGTCTCCGGATCGAATGGCCCCACGCCGTGGAACTTGTCCGGGTTCTGCTCCGCGAAGGAGTAGCCCCTGCCCTTCACGGTCTTCACGTGGACCACCACCGGGCACTGGAGCTCCCGGGCCCAGGCCAGCACGTGGACCAGCCGGTCCAGGTCGTGGCCGTCGATGGGCCCCAGGTAGGTGAAGCCCATGTCCTCAAACAGGGTGCTGCCGGGCCACAGGGCCTTTTTCAGGGACGTCTTGACCTTGTGGTTGAACCGGTACAGCGGGTTCTCCATGGGGTGCTGTCCGAACAGGCCCCGGTACCACTTCTTGAAATGGTAGTAGGCGGGCTTGGAGCGGATCTGGCTCAGATGGCTGTCCACCGCCCCCACGTTGGGGTTGATGGACATGCCGTTGTCGTTGAGAAGGACGATCAGGGGCTCGCCGGAGGCACCGGCGTTGTTGAGGCCCTCATAGGCCAGTCCCCCGGTCAGGGCGCCGTCCCCGATCAGCGCCAGAACACTGTAATCCAAGTGCTGTAAAGTTCTTGCTCTTGCCATCCCAAGGGCCACGGAGACGGAGTTGGAGGCATGTCCGGCGATGAAGGCGTCGTGTTCGCTCTCTCGGGGCTTGGGGAAGCCGGAGAGGCCGCCGAACTGCCGCAGGGTGTCAAACAGCGCCTGCCGGCCGGTGAGGGCCTTGTGGACGTAGCACTGGTGCCCCACGTCGAACACCAGCCGGTCCTTCGATGTGTCGAAGACCCGGTGGATGGCCACCGTCAGCTCCACCGCTCCCAGGTTGGAGGCCAGATGGCCGCCGGTTTTGGACACATGCTCCACCAGGAACTGCCGCAGCTCCCGGCACAGGGGCTCCAGCTGTTCCCGGTCCAGGGCCTTCACGTCCGCCGGGGTATGGATATTCTCTAAGATCAAATGACCCAGCCTCCTCTCAGCGGTGGAACAGGTGCAGAAACCTTCCCACCCAGTAGACCACGCTGGTGCTTTTGTTCAGGGCCACCGTCTTGCCCAGGGCCTTGCCGCCGATGGTGAGGCCGGACACCAGGGCCGTCACCGCCACGCTCAGCAGCACGCTCTCCGGCAGGGCAAAGGCCGTCTGGAGCCGCACCACGATCACGGCGGTGGTGGTCCCGCTGACGATGCCGCAGATGTCCCCCACCACGTCGTTGCAGACGCTGGACACCCGCCCGGCGTTCCGCAGCAGGACCAGCGCCTCCTTGGCGCCGGGCTCCTTGTGGGCGGCCATGGAGTGAAAGGGCCTGGGGTCCGCCGCCGTGACCGCCACGCCGATGATGTCGAACAGGATGCCCAGGCCGATGAACACCGCCAGCACCAGCGCGGCAGCCGCCGCACCCGCGCCGCTGAGACTGGTTTCCGACGCAAGGCTCAATGCCGCAGACAGGACGATGGCAAGAAAAAAGACCTGCACGGCCCACCGGTAGGGGCCCGGCCTCTCCCGCTCCCGTCCGCGCTTTCGCTTTGGGGTATCGCTCAAAAAAAGTCCCTCCACTTGGGAATGAATTCCAGTTGGCTAAGTCGGCGGCGGCGGAAAAGGTAAATCTTACGGCTTAGGTACGGGTTGGATTTCCCCGCGGCACACCTCTCGTTGCCGATGGAGGCGGTTCCCCCTTCGGTGCCGCGGCACAGTGTCGCCAGCCATGCCACCCGATCGCCACTTAGTCCGCACTGCAATCCCTTTTCAGCCCGGTCAGGACAGCCTAGGTGATTTCCACCCCAGTCGATCCGTCCCTTTAGCCTCTTTTGCAAACCGGGTTTCAGGGGGCGATCAAACGGGCCCTCTGGCCAGAGGGCCCCGCCTGTTGTTCCCCCATCCACCCGCCTCACGCAAGGCAGGCTACGTCTGCACACAGCGTTACGGCCCCGCAGGGCCGATGCACCGCGCTGCAGGTTCATCAGCTGCTTCGTACGCGGCCCGGAATACCACACTGGGAGTACGTCCGCGCACAAGAACAGGTCTCCACGGAAACAGGGTCGTCATCACCATGCCATTGGAAAGCGCCCTGAGTCCGCAAGCGCAGGCAAAGCCAGGCTTCCCCCCAGCACCCACCCGAAACTGGGCGTATCAAGCAGGCACCAGAGGTTTCATCGGTGTGCCCTTCAGAGGATTTTTAGCCCCTCCTTCGGAGACGGATGATCTGACTAGAATACTGCGCCGCCGCTTAGCGCCATACAGTATATCACAAATCTAATAAATATACAACATATTCCGTATATGCGTCCGTAAATTTTTTGTGACCGGCCGGGCTGTCCTCCTGATGCGGACAGTCCCCGGCGCCGGACAGAAAAGGGGCCGCCGGACGGCGGCCCCGCTCTTCACTTGTTCCGCTCCGCCAGGGAGTCCGCCAGGGCGGCCAGGAAGCCGTCCGTGTCCCAGTCCGCCACCGCGGCCTTGGCCACCTCCGTATGGGCGCGGACCGCCCGGCCGCAGCCCTCCAGCCCCAGCAGGTCCATGAAGGTGACCTTCCCCTCCTCTTTGTCGGAGCCGATGGGCTTGCCGAACTCCGCCGCGTCGCCGCACACGTCCAGCATGTCGTCCCGGATCTGGAAGGCCAGCCCCAGCTCCTGGGCGTACGTTTCGGCGGCGGCCATCAGCCCGCCGCTTCCGCCCGCCGCGGCCACGCCCAGGCGGCAGGCCCCGGCGATCATGGCCCCGGTCTTGAGCCGGTGGACCTCCGTCACCTCCGCCTCGGTCTTCGGGGCGTGGAGGGTGTCCAGCACCTGGCCCGCCACCATGCCGTCCGCGCCGGAGACCTCCGCCAGGATGCGGCCGCAGGCGGCCCGGCGGCTCTCGTCCAGCCCCGGCGCCGTCAGGATCAGGCGGTAGGCCTCCGGCTGGAGGGCGTCCCCCGCCAGCACGGCCAGCGTCTCGCCGTAGACCTTGTGGTTGGTGGGCTTGCCCCGGCGCAGGTCGTCGTTGTCCATGCAGGGCAGGTCATCGTGGATCAGGGAGTAGGTGTGGACCAGCTCCAGGGCGCAGGCCATGGGCAGGGCCGTCTTCCAGTCCGCAAGGCCCGCCAGCCGGGCAAACTCCAGGGTCAGCACCGGCCGGATGCGCTTGCCCCCCGCCAGCAGGCTGTATCGCATGGACTCATACAGGTCCCGCCAGTCCGGACTCCCGGCAAAGAGGGTCTCCAGATACGACTCCACCGCCGTGCGGTAGGTCTCATACCGGGTCTGAAACACCTGTTCGCTCATCCCTGCTCCTCCTCTCCGAAGGGCAGCTCCACCGGCGCGCCGTCGGGGCCCTTCATCAGCTTGACCACCTTCTGCTCCGCCACGTCCAGCTCCTGGGAGCAGGCGGCGATCAGCTTCGTCCCCTCCTCAAACAACGCCAGAGAGTCCGCCAGGGGGGCATCCCCCTTCTCCAGTGCCGCCACGATCTCCTCCAGCCGGGCGATCTCCTGCTCGAACGTCTGTTTCTTCGCGCTCATGGCTGTTCCTCCTTCGTATAGGGCTTGTCCACCACGGCGGTGAAGCCGCCCTCTCCCAACGTGACGGACACCCGGCTGCCCGGCGCCGTCTCCCGCCAGCTTTTCAAGATCTTCCCTTGCTCATCCCGGGCCACGGCGTAGCCCCGGCCCAGCACCGCCAGTGGGCTCATGGCGTCCAGCGACGCCGCCAGGGCCGCGAATTTCTGCCGGTGCCGCCCCAGCACCGCGCCGGTCACGTCCCCCAGCCGCTGCTGTAAGTGGTCCAGGTCCAGCCGCTTGTCCTGGACGTAGGCCATTCCGTCCGTCATCACCCGCTTGGCCGCCAGGGCGGTGAGCCGCTGCCGGGCGGTCTCCAGCCGCGCCGTCTCGCTTCTCGCCATCCGCTCCCCTGCGCCCCGGAGCCACCGCAGCAGCTCCACCTGGTCCGGCACGGCGATCTCCGCCGCGTTGGAGGGGGTGGACGCCCGCGCATCCGCCACAAAGTCGGCGATGGTCACGTCCGGCTCGTGGCCCACGGCGGAGATGATGGGCGTCTCACAGTCGTAGATGGCCCGGGCCACCCGCTCGTCGTTGAAGGCCCACAGGTCCTCCATGGACCCGCCGCCCCGGCCGGTGATGATGACGTCCCCGATCTTCCACCTGTCCGCGTACCGGATGGCCCCCACGATCTCCGGCGGGGCCTCGGCCCCCTGGACCCGCACCGGCAGCAGGATCACCCTGGCGATGGGATACCGGCGGCGGAGGATGCGGATCATGTCGTGGACCGCCGCCCCGGCGCCGGAGGTGACGATGGCGATTTTCTCCGGATAGGGCGGCAGGGGCTTTTTGTGGGCAGGGTCAAAGAGGCCCTCCTTCCACAGCTTTTCTTTTAACTGCTGGAAGGCCACCGCCAGGTCCCCCACCCCCTCCGGGATCAGGGAGTCGCAGTAGAGCTGATAGGCCCCGTCCCGGGGGAACACGGTGATGCGGCCGGAGGCCACGGCCTTCATGCCGTTCTCCGGCCGGAACCGGAGGCGGGAGGCCTGTCCCCGGAACATGACGCACCGGAGGGCCCCCTCCTGATCTTTCAGGGTGAAATAGTGGTGGCCGGAGGGGTAGATCTTGTAGTTGGACAACTCTCCCCGGACGGCGACGCCCTGTAAAGCCGGGGCACTGTCCAGCAGGCCCTTCACCAGCTGATTCACCTCTGTGACACCATAGATATGTGGTTCCATACGCGTTTGCTCCTTGGTCCCTGCGGGCAGAAAACGAGGAGCCGGACGGCGGCGTCACGCCCCCGTCCCGCTCCGCAGGACTGCCCTTATTCCGCTGTCTCCCGGCGCACGAAGGTGCCCAGGATGCCGTTGATGAACTTCACCGTCTCCGGCGTCTCATACTTCTTGGCGATCTCCACCGCCTCGTTGATGGAGGCGCCGTGGGGGATGTCCGGCATGTACAAAATCTCATACATGGCCACCCGCATGATGGCGGAGGCCACCAGGGGGATCCGGGCAAAATTCCACCCCTTGGCGTATTTGGCGATATACCCGTCCAGCTCCGGAGCGTGGTCGGCCACGCCCCGCACCAGGCGGCGGATGTAGTCCGCCTGCTTGGCGTTGGGCGTCTCCTGATACAGCGGGTCCTCCTCCGCCAGGGCGGCGAAGGACTCCGGTGTCAGGCGCTCGTCCAGCAGCTCCTCCACCGGCTTGTCGGTGAAGCTCAGCTCGTAGGACAGATGAATGGCGATCTCTCGCGCGGTGTTCCGTACCATAACCTCAACTACGTCCTTTTCTCTCTCATTCCCATCCGGGACTCAGGCCAGCGTCACGCCGCCCACGTGGATGTTGACCGCCTCCACAGAGCAGCCGGTCATGGCCTCCACCGCGCCGATGACGGCCTTTTGGGCATTTTCCGCCACCGTGGGGATGGGGTGGCCGTACTCCACCGTCAGATAGATGTCCAGCACCAGGGCGGCGCCGGTCATGTCGATCTTCACACCCTTGGCGCCCTTCTGGGCGTTCTTCTTGTTGTGGACCAGGTCCGTGACGCTGCCGCCCATGGCAGTCACCATGCCGGACACGCCCTCCACATCCCGGACGGCGCCCACGGCGATGGCGGCAATCACTTCCTCGGAAATGTTGATGCTCCCGTTCTCCTCCGGCAGCGTCATATACTCTTTGCTCTCGCCCATCGTAAGCCTCTCCTCACTGTTTGATCCTTGGTAGAGACGGGGGTCGCCCGCCGCGTCCCAGAAGAATGGTTCCAGGGTGTTATTTTACCATGTTTCCCGGGAAAATACAACAGCTAATTTGAGGCCATGATCTTGATGCCGCTGGCTGGGTATCCGGTCTCCGTCATGGCGATGTCGGTGATCTTGGCCACGTCCTCGGCCGTCAGCTCGCCGGTGCCGGTGTCCACCACCACGCTGATGCTGTCCTCCCCCATGAAGGCCACGCAGTCGGTATAGCCCTTGGCGGTCACCAGGTTTTCGATCTGGGCCTCCTTCATGGTGTAGCCCGCCAGCACCTGGATGCCCTCCGACGCCTCGTTGGCCACCGCCGCGTCGGCCCCGGACTGGTCCGCCGCCTCCTGCAGCAGGGAGATGGCGTTGTCCCTGGCCTGCTGGCGGGTCAGCCGGGCGGAGGCGAAGTAGTCCCCGCCGGTGTAGACCGCCTCCTCATCCGTCCCGGCCTCGCCGCCGTCCTCCTGACCGCTGACCAGCGTGGCTTCCCCCAGGATCTTGGTGCCGGTCTCCTCCACGGCGTCCGCCGCCTGCTCGCCGGTGTACTTCCAGTTCAGGGCCACTGCTGCGCACACCAGCAGCACCATCGTGGCCACCACGGTATTCCGCTTCCATCTCGCGCTCATGGGCTGTCTCCTCCTCCAAATCATCACTGCGATTTTGCCACGGTGATGCGGTCTGCGGAAAGGCCGGTCAGGGCCGCCACCGCCTCCGTCACCGCCAGCTTCACGTCCGCCCGGTCCCCGCCCTGGCACACCACCAGGGCCCCCCGATAGGTGGGATACACCGTCCGGGTCACCACCGGCGCCTCGGCGCTCCCGTCGTCCACCAGCACGGTCTGGGAGGAACGGGAGTAGTCCTCCGGCGCCGCGGTGGAGCCGCTGTAAGAGAGCTCCGAGTCCTGTGCCAGCTGCCGCTCGCCGTCCGATTCCACGGTCAGCAGCACCTGCACCTCCCCCACGCCCTGGATGCGGCCCAGAATGTCCTCCATCTCCTGCTGGAGCTCCGCCTCCACCAGGGCGGCCGCCTGGGGCGAGGCGCGCTCCGCCGTCTTCCCGTCCCCGCCGGGCCACAGCAGCAGCACGGCTCCCGCCAGCGCCACCAGCGCCACGAATTTGTACTTGTCCCATATCCTTCGCACTCCTTCAGTTTTCTGCTTCCCGCTCATGCCAAACCTGCCTCTCCGCCGGGATGCCCAGTTCCGTCTCCAGCGCCGACGCCAGCGCCTGCGACCAGCTGCCCGTCAGCTCCGCGGACCAGGGCACCGGGATGCCGTTTCCCTCCGTCCGCGTCTCCACCCGGACGGTCACCTCCAGCCCCAGCTCGCCCGCTTTGTCCAATATATATGCTTCTGTCTGCTCCGCTATGATAGAAGCCATGGCCTCGGTCTGTGTGTCGGCCAGCTCCTCCTGCCGTTCCTCCACCGCCGCCTGGTAGTGGTCGAAATCCAGCTCCAGATGCTCCAGGTCTGCCCCCAGCACCGGCCGCAGCAGCACCAGCAGCAGGATGAGCCCGCCGGTGAAGCCCGCCGCCTTCCGCACGGTGCCCGGCGGGATCAGGCTCTGGGCCGCCGACAGCAGCACCGACACCAGTACCACGGAGGTCAGCCACGCCCGCACCGCCTCCATCATGGCATCACCGCCCCCACGGAGGCCAGCACGGAGATGAGCAGCAGCAGCGCGCAGCCGCCGGTCATGCCCAGAATCAGGCCGAAGGCGCCTCCCAGCCCGTCGATGAGCTTGCACAGCCCCGGCGCCCCCACCACGGAGGCCAGATACGCCGTCAGCTTGTACAGCAGGTACTGGACCCCCAGCTGCAGGAAAGGATAGGCGCAGGCCGCCAGGATGGCCAGCATCCCGAAGACGCCGATGGTGTTCTTCAGCATCCCGGCCCCGGCCAGCACCGTCTCCGACGCGTCGGCGATGATGCCTCCCACCACCGGCACCACGCCGGAGATGGCGGCCTTTGCCACCTTCACCGTGGCGCTGTCGGCGGAGCCGGAGATGATCCGCACGATGGAGAGGTAGATGGTGAACACCAGCAGCGCCGTGGTGAGGATCCAGGTCACCAGCTTTTTCAGCGCCTCGGCAATGGCCCCCAGCCGGTTTTCCGGCAGGCAGGCCGCCGCCGTCAGCAATCCGATGTACAGGTACACCAGCGGCAGCAGCAGCTGCCGGATCAGCCGCAGCAGCAGATCCACGAAGAACACCGTGGACACCTGCTGCACCGTGGCGGTGGTGACGGCCCCGCTGGCCGCCGTGGCCGCCGCCAGGGTGGGCAGCAGCGCCTGGGAGAAGTCCGCCAGCTCCCCGATGGTCCGGCTGCCCAGCCCCATCAGGGAGTCCAGGCTCCCGGCGGAGGCCAGGGTGATGGACAGCGCCCCCGCCATGGGCAGGAACGCCGCCCCCTTCCCCCCGGTCCCCTGGGCGAAGCCCTCCACCACGCCGCACAGCACCACCACCAGCAGCACCGCCGCCGCGCCCCGGGTGCGCTCCCGGACCACGTCCCCCACCTGGTCCGCCAGCCGGTCTAAAATGTTCCCCACCCCCTGGGCAAAGCCTGTCCCGCCGGAGAGGTCCCCGCCCGTGAGATCCTCCGCCGCCTCCGGGGCGGCCCGCTCCAGCTCCGCCGGCAGGTCCGCCGCCGCGGCGGAGGTGGTCAGCGCCAGCACCAGCGCCGTCAAACAGATCCACCATTTCATCCCATCAGCTCCAACAGCATGTCCAGCACCGCCCGCAGCAGCGGCAGGGCCGCCAGCAGGGCGCAGAGGGTCCCCGCCGTCTCCACCACGGAGGCCAGGGCGCTCTCCCCCGCGTCCCGGCAGAGGTTGCCTCCCACCTGCACCACCAGGGCGATGCCGATGGTCTTGTACAGGGGCACAAACAGGTCCGCGGACACGCCGCTGGCCGACCCCAGCTCCCCCAGGAAGGCCAGCAGCTCCTTCACCACGCCCGCCAGGGCCAGGGCCACCACCACGGCGGCCCCCACCGCCAGCAGCAGCGCCGTCTCCGGACTGCCCCGCTTCACCACCAGGGCCAGCAGCGCCCCCACCACGCACAGCCCCGTCACCTGGATGACCTGCTCCATGTCAGAAATCGAACAGGGACTTGATGAGGTCGAACAGGTCGCTGATCTCTCGGACCATCAGCATCAGCACGCACACCAGCCCTGCCAGCACCACCATCAGCCCCTGCTCCTCCCGGCCCGAGCGGATCAGCAGCTGGTTCAGCACCGCCACCAGGATGCCGATGGCGGCGATCTTGAAAATCAAATCCACTTCCATGCGTCTATCCTCAAATCAGTAAAATCACCAGCAGCGCCGCGCTGGAAAGCCACAGCGCCGCGGACCGCTTCTCCGTCTCCTGCCTGTGGTCCCGGGCCGCCGCCAGGTTTTTTTCCAGGATCTTTCCGGCAAGGGTTAATGCTTTACATACGCTCTCCTCATCCCCCTGGAGGGAATCTCCCAGGGCGGTCAGGGCGGTCCGGCTCTCTGGACCGAGGGGCAGCGCCTCCGCGGCGGACCGCCAGCTCTGCCCCAGGGGCGCGCCCCGCGCCAGCGACGCCGCCACCGATGTACAAAAGTCCCGGACAGGTCCCGTCCGGTCCCGGCCCAGGGACCCCAGCAGCCGGGGCAGGCTGGTCCGGCGGAGCCGGATCTCCTCCCCCATGCGGTCCAGCAGGGCGGTCAGGTCCGCCAGCGTGTCCAACTCCCGCCTGCGCTCCGCCGCCGACCGCCGCCAGGCCCAGGTCCCGGCCCCCAGGATACACACCGCGCCCACCAGCTTCACCATGGCAGTTCCTCCACTTCGTATGTCCTTCCGGCCTCATCCCGGCGGATGCGCACCGCCAGCCGGAACACCTTCTCCGCCAGCAGCTGCCGGTACAGCGGCCGCTGGGTCAGCTCTGCGGCATCGGCGGCGTGGATGGTGGCCAGCAGCCCCACGCCGCACCCGGCGGCCTGCATGGCGGCCCGGAGGTCCGCCTCCGCCGTGATCTCGTCCACGGCGATGACCTGGGGGTTCATGGCCCGCAGGGCCATGGGGATGCCCAGGGCCTTGGGGCAGGCGTCCAGCACGTCCGTCCGGGGCCCCACGTCCATCTGGGGCCTCCCCCGGACCATCACTGCCACCTCCCCCCGCTCATCGATAAGGGAGACCCGCAGACCCGGCCTGCCGGTGCCGCCGGAGGAGAGGCACCGCACCAGATCCCGCAGCAGCGTGGTCTTGCCGCCGCCGGGGGGCGACAGCAGCAGGGTGTTCTGATACCGCCCGTCCCGAAACAGCCGGGGCGCCACCGCCTCCCCGATCCCCCTCTGCTCCCGGGCGATGCGGACAGCGGCGGAGGACAGGTCCCGCAGGGCGGTGCTCTCCCCGTCCTTCATCACCGCCGTGCCGCACAGCCCCACCCGGAAGCCGCCCCGCACGGAGAGATACCCCTCCCGCAGGGTCTCCTCCGCCGCATAGCGGGAGTAGTCGGTGGCAAGGTCGCAGAGAGTCTCCAGATCCTCCGGCGTCACGGCGGCCCCCAGGGACCGCTCCCCCTCCGGCAGCAGCACCGCCAGCGGCTGCCCCGCCCGGAGGCGGAACTCCTCCGCCATCTGCCGGACCTCCGGCGGCTGGGCCAGAGCCTGTTCCCGCAGGCGGCCCGGCAGCACCCGGGCCGCCTCCTCATAGCGGCGTTCTTCCTCCTTCACGGGCCGCGCCCCCTTTCGTAACACGCTATACTCTATGAGGGGTTGTCCCCGGATATGACTCCCTCAGTGGAAAAATGGGACAAGCCCGGAAAAATGGAAAGCGTACTTGACATGGTACCGGAAGTGTGCTAAGTTGAAGACGGAAAGCAAACTTTCCATCCGTCAGAAGCGGATGGGGCGTATGAAAGGGGGAATCGCCCTTGAAAAACCGCCTGGAGGCGCTGCGCAAGGCCAGGGGGATCAAGCAGGAGGAGCTGGCGGAGGCGCTGGAGGTGTCCCGCCAGACCATCGGGTCGTTGGAAAACGGGCGGTACAACCCCTCCATCCTGCTGGCCTTCAAGCTGGCCCGGTACTTCGGCACCACCATTGAGGACATTTTCATCTATGAGGAGGATGGCACATGAAGAAGCAGGTCATATTGATGTCCCTGGCAATCGCGGGGCTGCTCTGCTGCATCCCGATGTTCGTCCTGAATGCGCCGGGTGCGCCCGGTCTCTCCGGCGGCGCGGCCTCCCTGCTGGGTATGGCCGGGGCGGTGCTGTTCGGCACCTGCGCCGGGACGTTGCTCCAGCTGAAACGGCTCTCCCGGGACCCGGACTACCGGCAGAGGCAGAAGGCCCAATGCGACGAGCGGAACCAGGCCATCCGGGACCGGGCCGGCTGCATCGCCGGATTTTGGACCGTCGGACTGCTGGTGGTCTCCGGCCTGATTTTCCAGAGCTTTGAACGGTTCGGCATTCCCGACTGGGTGGGCTGGGTGTTCATCGGCATCTATCTGTTTTACACTTTGGCGTTCCTGGGGCTTTACAAATGGCTCCAGCGGAAGATGTGAGGAGGCGCTGTCATGAAGCGGAACACACGCTGGTATCTCTCGGCCGCCGCGGCGGGGGCGCTGCTAGCGGGGGCCGCCCTCTGGGCGGCGCGGACGTTTCCCGCCGCTCCCGCCGCTGTGCCGGGGTTTTTTGGCCTTGCAGGCGGCCTCCTGTTCTTCTGCGCCATGGCGGAGCTGCTGTCCACCCGAGACCTGGACCCCGCCCGGCGGGAGCGGGACCGGGAGGACCACGACGAGCGGGGCGCCATGATCCGGGCCATGGCCAGGGCCCGGGCCGGGGACGTGCTGCTGTGGCTGCTGCTGTTCGGCGCTGCCTACCTGTACTTCTTCGGCGTGCCCAAGTGGGTCAACATCACCCTGCTGGGCCTGGCCTGCGTAAAACTGCTTCTGGACTGGATGTTCACCGTCTGGTACCGCCGTCAGTATTGAAGGAGGGACTCTGTATGAACCGCACACAAAAAAAGCGCCTGTTCCAGGGACTTCTGGCCATGGGCATCGTCCTGCTGGTCCTGTCCCTGCTGCTGGACGGCCGGGTGCCCGATTCCCTGGGCGGGATGCTCTGCGGCATAGGCTCCGGCCTGCTGGCCATGGCGGGGTCCACCCTGCTGAACCTCCGCCACGAGGCGAAGCACCCGGAGATGGCCCGGCAGCACGACATCGAACAAAAAGACGAGCGGAATGTGGCTATCCGGAACCGGGCCAAGGCCGTGTCCGGCGAGGTCCTCCAGTGGAACGTTCTGGCGGCGGCATGGCTCTCCATCGGCCTGGATGCGCCCCTGTGGGTCCCCCTGGCTGCCACCGGTGTCTTCGTAGCCAAATCCGTGCTGGAGCTGTATCTCATGATCCGCTACGAGCGGGAGATGTAAGGGGTGCGCCGGGATGAAAAAGCGCTGGTATCTGCTGTTGATCGCGGCGGGGCTTCTGCTGTGCGCGGTCCCGCTCCAATTCCCCCAGCATCTCCCCAAGCCCGTCTTTGCTCTGCTGGCTGCGGGTGGGTCCGTACTGGTGGGCGGTTCCCTCGGCTCCCTGCTGTGTCGGGTCATTCGGATTCGCGACCCGGTACTCGTTCAGGCTTACAAAGAACAGCACGACGAGCGGAACACCATGATCTGCGAAAAGGCGGCGGCCCGGGCCGCCCGGGTCATGCAGGGCGCGGTCCTGTATTTCGGCGCGGCCTATGCCCGCTTTCTGGAGCTGCCCATGTGGATCACCTGGGGGCTGGTTGGGTTCTGCCTCGCCTGGGGGCTTCTGGAATGGGGCCTCACCCTCTGGTACCGGCACAGGATGTAGCAAAACAGGACCCCGGCAAGCAGCCGGGGTCCTGTTGGTCTGCCGCTCACTTGCAGCAGCTCTTGATGTCGTCGCAGCTCTCCGGCCGCTTGACGGTGTTGGGCGGGAAGAACTCGCCCACCGGGAAGGAGATGTTCCGGAACAGAGCGCAGGGGTCCTCGCAGCCGTCGCCGCAGGCGCACTCCTTGTCGGGCATACAGTAGTCGTAGACGGGCACCAGCAGCTGGGTGTCCCGCTCCAGCCGGACGATGGAGAACTGGCCCAGGGTCACATAGATCCGTCGGCTGTCGTCCCCGCTGGACAGCTCCCCGCCGAAGCAGTCGCCCACGAAGGTGGGGATTTCACACAGGTCGCAGTCGCAGTCCCGCTTGCAGCAGCAGTCCATGATGCGGGCGTCCAGCACGATGGGGTCCACGGCCTCCACCACGGCGATGGGCGTGTTGGACCGCTGCATCATCTGGGGATCCGGCTCTCCGGCCCGCATCTCGGAGGAGAAGATCTTGGCGTTCCCCTCGCTGCCGAACAGGATGGCCCGCTTGTCAAAGACGCACAGGCCCTCCACCGTCACCGGCACCGGGCAGCTGAGATAGGCCTGGAGCGTCACATGGTAGAAGAAGCGCATATCCACGGTGTAGAAGCCCCGGTTGAAGCTGACGGGCTCCACATCCACATAGACGTACAGCAGCTTGGCGCTGCCGCCCTTCACGGACAGGGCGCGGTTGATGATGTCCACACACTGCAGCTTGGGGTAAAACCGCAGGTCCTCGATGCAGTCCTTATCGCGGCAGGAATCAAAAATCTTCCTGGTATGGATGCAAACCGCCTCCCGGATGCCGCAGGAGTCCTCCACGGGACCGGGCATAACTTTCTCGGGCATTGCAATACCTCCTAATAAGTAGCTGGATGAAAGAGAAGCTCTTTCAATCCAGTGTATGCGCCCGGCTCCCATTGGTGCGGCGGCGGGGAAATTCGGACTATACAAACCCGGCGGTCCTGCGGTATAATACAATTGTATCCAATCCCATTCCAAGGAGGTGACGCGGATGCCCGGCTTTATCCATGACAAGCTGGAGATCAAGTTTCTGATTCTGTATATCACCGCCCGGGTGATCGAGCCGATTCCCTTTGATACCGTGTGGGATCTGGCCATGTGCGACGAGGGCGTGGACTATTTCGACTTTGCCGAGTGCCTCTCCGATCTGGTGCGGACTGAGCATCTGACGCTGTCTGCGGACGGGCTGTACGCCATCACCGACAAGGGCCTGCGGAACAGCCGGATCTGCGAGTCCAGCCTCCCCTACTCCGTGCGGCTGCGGTGCGACAAGAACCTGGCGGCCTGCAACCGCCACCTGCGGCGCAAGAGCCAGGTGAAGGCCTCCACGGAGAAGCGGCCCAACGGCACCTACACGGTGCGGCTGGAGCTGTCGGACGACATGGGCAGCGTGATGGACCTGCGGCTGGCCATCCCCCGGGAGGACATGGCCGCCATGCTGACGGAGCGGTTCCAGAAATCCCCGGAGCGGCTGTATGGCGAGATCATGCGGGCCCTGATGTCCTCCGAGCCCGAGGACGAGGCCCCGTAAGGAGGGGCGGCGAGGGGGCTCCTTCTCCTGGCCGCCGGGTCCCCGCTCCACGGCCTGTCGGCCCGTTTTGGGAGATAAGGAGGGATTCTCTTGCTTCAGATCGTATGGAACTGGATGCTCGTCGCGGTCTTCCCCCTTCTGGCCGGTCTGCTGTTCCGCTGGCTGCTGCGCCGCTGGCGGCGCGGCTGGCTGCTGACAGCGGGGGCGGCAGCTTTGGCCCTGATCCTTTTCCTCTGGGC
Source organism: Oscillibacter acetigenes (assembly GCF_025567605.1). Lineage (NCBI taxonomy): Bacteria > Bacillati > Bacillota > Clostridia > Eubacteriales > Oscillospiraceae > Oscillibacter > Oscillibacter acetigenes. Next base: position 222,078 of record NZ_JAOQKG010000003.1, read on the forward strand.
CAGCACAATCCCCATCCCCGGCAGTGAAGGGCCAATGCTCTGGACCATCCAGGCCGCCTGCCTGACCCTGGGCGCCGGGGTTGTGGAGCTGGTCTTGAAGCTGAAACGGCGCTTGTGAATGAAAAACGCCCGTGTCCTTTTGGACACGGGCGTTCCGTTCTATTTCACCACCACATTGGCCTCTCCCAACGTCTCCCGGGCCTCCTGCAGCAGGGCCTCGTGGAGGCTTGCATGGGTGCCGTAGACCTTGCGGGTGTCCGCCATCACCATCTTCACAGCGGCGTTGCCGGGAAACATCTGGAACACCAGCTTCATGTGGCGCACGCTGGGGTGGTCCAGGCTAGGGAACTTCAGGTACAGCACCTGATCCGGCGCTTTCGCGGCCTGCCCTTCCGCCGCCGGAGCGCCTGCGGCAGAGAGCGGATACGCGCTGTCGCAGAGGATCTGGGGCGCTTTCTCGTCCCGGACGGAGAGCCGCCCCTTCACCACCACTGCCTGGTTCTCCTTCAGGTACGGCCCGCAGGACTCCAGCACCCGGGCGAAGCACAGCAGCTCGATGGAGGCGGTGTCGTCCTCCACCGTCACATAGGCCATCAGGGAGTTGTTGCGGGTGGTCTTCGTCTTGCTGGAGGTGACGATGCCGCAGATGGTGATCCGCTGGTCGTCGGCGAACCGTGTGGGGCCGCCCTCCTGGGCGAAGTCTCCCAGAATGGAGCCGATAGTGGGCGCCCCCAGCCGCCGCACCGCCTCCCGGTACTGGTCCATGGGGTGGCCGGAGAGATAGAGGCCCGTGGTCTCCTTCTCCATCAGCATCCGTTCCTCGGGGGTGTACTCGTCGATGTCCGGCAAGGGGATTTCCTTCACATTCTTTCTCCCGCCGCTGCTGCCGTCCGCCAGGGAGAAGAAATCCATCTGCCCCTCCAAGTTCTGGCGGCGGCTGTCCGCCACCGCGTCCATGACGGACTCGTACACCTGGATCAGCTGGGACCGCCTGGCCCCCAGGGCATCGAAGGCGCCGGAGCGGATCAGGTTCTCCACCGCCCGCTTGTTGATGTCGCTGCCCGCCATTCGGTCGCAGAAGTCGTAGAGGGACGTGAAGGGCGCCTGCTCCCGCTCCCGCATCACCGCCTGGATGAAGCCCCGGCCGATGTTCTTGATGGCCACCAGCCCGAAGCGGATGCCCCCCTCCTCCACAGTAAAGCGGTCGGCGGAGCGGTTGATGTCCGGCGGCAGCAGGGCGATGCCGCAGTCCCGGCACTCGCTGATGTAGCCCGCCACCTTGTCGGAGTTGTCCAGCACGCTGGTCAGCAGCGCCGCCATGTACTCCCGGGTGTAGTGGCACTTGAACCAGGCGGTCTGATAGGCCACCACCGCGTAGGACACGGCGTGGGCCTTGTTGAACGCGTAGTTGGCAAAGTCGTAGATATCCTGATAGATGGCCTGAGCCGTCTCCTCCGGGATGCCGTTTGCCACGCAGCCCGCAATGTTCCGCTCCGGATCGCCGTGGAGGAATGCCTCCCGCTCCTTCTCGATCTGGGCGGCCTTTTTCTTGGAGATGGCCCGGCGCACCATGTCCGCCTGCCCCAGAGAGTATCCCGCCAGCTGCTGGAAGATCTGGATCACCTGCTCCTGGTAGACGATGCACCCGTAGGTGACGGAGAGGATCGGCTCCAGGGACGGGTGGAGGTACTTGATCTTGCTGGAGTCATGCTTGCAGGCGATGAACCGGGGGATGGAGTCCATGGGGCCGGGGCGGTAGAGCGCGATGATGGCGGTGATGTCCTCGATGTTCTGGGGCCGCAGGCCCACGCACACGCCGGTCATGCCCGCGGACTCCATCTGGAACACGCCGGAGGTCTTGCCGGCAGAGATCATCTCAAAGGTCTCCGGGTCGTCCTCCGGGATGTCCGAGAGCTTGAAGTCCGGCAGGCGCTCCTGGACCATCTTCACCGCGTCATCCAGCACCGTCAGGTTCCGCAGCCCCAGGAAGTCCATCTTCAGGAGGCCCAGCTCCTCCAGGGTGGTCATGACGTACTGGCACACCACGGCGTCGTCGTTCTTCGCCAGGGGCACGTACTCGTACACCGGCCGCTTGGTGATGACCACGCCGGCGGCGTGGGTGGAGGCGTGGCGGGGCATCCCCTCCAGGGCCTTGGCGGTGTCGATGAGCTTTTTCACCTGCTCATCGGTCTCGTACTGCTCCCGCAGGGGCTTGGACAGGCGCAGGGCGTCGTCCAGGGTGATGTGGAGGGCGCCGGGCCCGGCGGGCACCTGCTTGGCGATCACGTCCACGTCGGCATAGGGCATGTTCATCACCCGGCCCACGTCCCGGATCACGCCCCGGGCGGCCATGGTGCCGAAGGTGACGATCTGGGCCACGTGGTCATCCCCGTACTTCCGGCGGACGTAGTCCACCACCTCGCCCCGGCGGGTGTCGCCGAAGTCCATGTCGATATCCGGCATGCTGACCCGCTCCGGGTTCAGGAACCGCTCGAAGTACAGGTTGTACTTCATGGGGTCGATGTCCGTGATGTGGAGGCAGTAGCTGACCATGCTGCCCGCGGCGCTGCCCCGGCCGGGACCCACGGGGATGCCTGCGCTTCTGGCATAGCGGACGAAGTCGGAGACGATCAGGAAGTAGTCGGTGAAGCCCATCTTCTCGATCATGTCCTGCTCGTACCGGAGCTGGTCCCGGTACTGGTCGTCCGTTCCATACCGCTCCCGATAGCCCTCGTCGCAGAGCTTTTTCAGATAGGAGAAGCTGTCGTACCCCTCCGGCAGCCGGAATTCCGGCAGGTGGTACTTGCCGAAGGAAAAGTCCAGATTGCACATGTCGGCGATCTTCGACGTGTTCTCCAGCGCGCCCTCGTAGCCCGCGAACAGGGCCGCCATCTCCTCCTCGCTGCGGAGGTAGAAGTTCCGGGGCTCATAGCGCATCCGGTTCTCGTCGTCGATGGTCTTGCCGGTCTGGATGCACAGCAGTACATCGTGGGCCTCCGCGTCCTCCTTCCGGAGGTAGTGCGCGTCGTTGGTGCACACCATAGGCAGCCCCGTCTCCCGGTGGATGCGGAGGATGCCCTGGTTCACGATGGCCTGGTCCCGGATGCCGTGGTCCTGGAGCTCCAGATAGAAGCGGTCCGGGCCGAAGATGTGGGAGAGCTCTAGGGCATAGGCCTTGGCGTTCTCGTACTCCCCGTTCCGCAGCCGCCGGGGGATCTCCCCGGCGAGGCAGGCCGACAGGGCGATCAGTCCCCCGCTGTACTGCCGCAGCAGCTCCAGGTCGATCCGGGGCTTGATATAGAAGCCCTCTGTCCACCCCATGGACACCAGGTAGGACAGGTTCCGGTAGCCCTCCTCGTTCTCGCAGAGCAGCACCAGATGGCGGCTCTCCGCGTCCAGCTCGTGGACCTTGTCGAACCGGGTCCGGCCCTGGGGGGTGACGTACACCTCGCAGCCGATGATAGGCTTGACCCCCTCCGCCTTGCAGGCGCGGTAAAAGTCCACGGCACCGTACATGACGCCGTGGTCCGTGACAGCGCAGGCGGTCTGGCCCATGGCCTTCACGATGCCGGGCAGGTCCCGGATGCGGCAGGCGCCGTCCAATAAGCTGAATTCCGTATGAACGTGGAGATGGACAAAAGACATAGCATGTTCCTTTCCAAAATCGCACGCGCCGTCCTTGCAAAGGGCGGGGTGCTCACTCTGCGGGCTTGACCCGCACGGCCAGCAGAGCTTTCACATCCTCCAGCATCTCCGGTGACGTGATGTCCAGCATGAGCCAGCGGCCCATTTTGGATGCAGCGGACCGATGGTAGACCGCCTGTGTCTCTGCCGTGCAGGTGAGCAGGACCATCTGGGCGGCCTCCTCATCCTTGGGCGCGACAGAAACCATGGCCGTCACAAACCCAGGCCGCAGGTAGACCGTGCAGAGAGACTTGCTGCCCCTGCGGAACTTCACATTCCATCCCGGCTCCAGACCGCACCGGCTGTACTCCAGCCGCGGTCCCGCTCCATAGGCCGCCGCCAGATACGCGCGCAGCTGCGGCCAAAGGGGCGTATGCGCATAGGCGTCGATTTCCTCCAGCGTGGGCCGCGCAGCCTCTGAATACAGCTCTGCCCAGGTCATGCGGGCTCCTCCTGCAGCATCTGCTCCAGGATCTCCACAGCCGTGACGATCATGTTGTCGCAGTGGGCGGTGACTCCCAGCCGCTGGGAGGCCGGGTTCCTCTCTGTGACGCCGGGCCGGGCCCGCAGCAGGTCTCCGCACCGGGTCAGGCCGAACACCTCCTGGAACCGGCGGCGGAACTCCTTGGCCTGGGCGTAGAGGCGCACCTTTCCGGCCCTGTCCTCTCCGTCCGTATGGGGGTGCAGCAGACTCAGCACCAGCACGCCGCCGCTGACGGCGCCGCACAGCTCCTCATGGCTGCCGCCCACGCCGCCGCCGAAGCCGCCCATGGCGGCCATCAGCTGCTCCGGCGCCGTGCCCGTCAGGTCCGCAAAGGCCCCGGCCACAGACTGGGCACAGTTATACCCCTGTTTGTGATATGCATAGGCTGCCGCACAGCGATCCATTGTATATTCCTCCAACTTTTCTTTGATAAATTGTAAAGCGCATTTACTTTACAGCCCTTTTGCCAGCTGGGTGATCTTCCGCAGCCGGTGGTTCAGGCAGGACTTGGTCACCGGCGGGTCAAACTCCTCCGCCAGCTCACTGAGGGTCAGCTCCGGATTCTCCAGCCGCAGGGCCGCCGTCAGCTGGAGCTTGTCCGGCAGCTGGTCCAGGAGGCCCGCCCGCTGGAGCTTCCGGATCGATTCCAGCTGTTCCTGGGCCGCCTCCACCGCCTTGTCCAGATTGGCGCTGTCGCAGTTGAGGCGGCGGTTAACGCTGTTGCGCAGGTCCTTTTCCAGCTTGGCGGACATGACGCTCATGGCGGCCACGGGCGCACCGATCAGCGTCAGGAAGTCCTCGATCTGGTCGCTCTGCTTGAAGTAGGTGATGAAGCTGCCGTTGCGGGCCACGCTCTTGGGGGGATAGCCGCACTCCCGCAGCAGCACCTCCAGCTCCCGGCTCACCTGCAGGTGGGAGGTCGCCAGCTCCAGGTGGTACCGCTTGGCCGGGTCCGTGACGCTGCCCCCGGCGAAGAACACCCCCCGCAGGAAGGACGCCCGGCAGCACTCCTCCTCCAGCAGTCCGAAGTTGATGTGCAGGGCCAGGTTCTGCTCCGGGCTGAAGCCCAGCAGGTCCACGATCCGGCGGAGCTTGCCGCCGTCTGTGATCTGGAACACCAGCTTGCCGCTCTCCCCCTCCTCCGGCAGCCGGTCGAACCGCAGGCCGAAGGCCCGGTGAAACAGCTTGGGAAGCCGGGCAGCCAGAGCGGGGTTCCCGGTGATGATCCGCACCTCGCTTGCGCTGAAGGTGTTGCAGTACAGCAGGATGCCGTAGGCCTCCGCCCGGGCGCAGCACAGCTTCTGCACCGGCAGGCGGCACAGCTCGTTTTTGGCTTCAAAGGAAAAGGACATGGGTGGGTCTCCTCCAACTCTGGGTAATTGTGGGGCTCATTTCTGCTCCTCCATCTGGTAGGCGTCCTCCCGGGGGCGGAATCGGGCACCGGCGATCCGGACGCTCCGCTCCGCATGGAGCAGGATCAGCTCCCGGGCCAGGGCCGCGGAGCTGTGGCGGACAAAGCCGCTCTCCACCGTGGCCACCGGCCGCTCCACGACCTCCACGCCCAAGGCCGCGCATGCGGACTTGTCGCAGCGGATGCGCTCGGCCCCCTCCTCCGCGTACCGGGCGGCCACCGCCTTGGGGATGGGCGAGGAGTTGGTGAGGCACAGGCGGAACAGGCCCTGCGCCGAATGGGCGAAGATGGCGGCAATGTGGTCGGATACGGTGTAGCCCTCCGTCTCCCCCTCCTGGGTCATGACGTTGCAGACATAGACCTTCAGGGCGTCGGACTCCCGGATCGCCTTCACGATGCCATCCACCAGCAGATTGGGGATGATGCTGGTGTACAGGCTGCCGGGCCCCAGGACGATCATATCCGCGTCGGCGATGGCGGAGACCGCCTCCGGCAGGGCCTTGGGCCGGGAGGGGATCAGACGCACCTGGCGGATGCGGCAGTCCTCCTGCTTTTTGCAGTAAAAGATCTTGGACTCCCCCACCACCGTGGCGCCGTTCTCAAATTCCGCCTCCAGCTGGACGTCCGCCGTGGTCACCGGCAGCACCCGTCCGGTGATGGCCAGGACCTGGCTCATGCGGCGCACCGCCGCGTCAAAGGACGGGGAGATGCCGTTCAGCGCCGCCAGAAACAGGTTGCCGAAGCTCTGCCCCGCCAGGCTCCCCTCGGTGAAGCGGTAGTGGAGCAGCTCCCGCATCACCGGCTCCGTGTTTGCCAGGGCCTCCATACAGCTGCGGATGTCCCCCGGCGGAGGCATCCCCAGGTCCTGGCGCAGCATGCCGGAGCCGCCGCCATCATCCGCCACCGTGACGATGGCGGAGATGTTCTCCGTATATTGCTTCAGTCCCCGCAGCATGTTGGACAGGCCGTGGCCGCCGCCGATGACGGCCACCTTGGGGCCATGGGCTCGGGGGACGCGGTATTCCTGCTCCCTCACGGCTCAGCCTCCCCGGGTCATGTCCCGGTGGTTCTCCAGCACCTGATAGCCCAGGCCGTGGATGAAGCCCGCCAGGGCATGGGTCACCGCCACGGAGCGGTGGTGACCCCCCGTGCAGCCCACGGCGATGGTGAGAGAGGTCTTTCCCTCCTCCGCGTACAGGGGCAGGGAGAAGGCCAGCAGGTCCTCCAAACGGCGCATGTAGTCCTGGGTCTGTGGGAAGTGGAACACATAGTCCGCCACCGCCTGGTCCAGCCCCGTCCGGGGACGCAGGTCCTCCATATAGAAGGGATTCGGCATGAACCGCACGTCAAACACCAGATCCGCCTCCAGAGGCAGGCCGTACTTGAAGCCGAAGGAGGTGACGCTCACTGTCATCCCCCCCTTCTCCCCCTCCTGGCCGAAGAGGCGCAGCAGCTCTCCCCGCAGCTGGGCGGTGGAGGTGCGGGAGGTGTCGATGACAAAGTCCGCCCGCTCCTTGACGGGGGCCATCATGGCCCGCTCCTTCTTCACCGCCTCCTCCAGGGAGTCGGTGTCTGCCGCCAGGGGATGGCGGCGGCGGGTCTCCTTGTACCGCTTGATGATGACCTCCGGCGCGGCCTCCAGAAACAGCATCCGGCACTGGGCCTCCATGTCCTTCAGCTTATCCAGCACGTCGAACAGCTCCGTGAAGGAGCTGGCCGTCCGCACGTCGTACACCAGGGCCACCCGGTCGTAGCGGCCGTTGCCCCCGGCGCAGAACTCCGCAAATTTCAGGATCATGGCGGCGGGCATATTGTCCACGATATAAAAGCCCATGTCCTCCAAAAAGGAGGCCGCCTTGCTCTTCCCGGCCCCGGAGAGGCCGGAGATGATGAGGATTTCCATGTCCGCACCGCCCCTTTCTCAGTCGATGATCCGGACCTCCGGCTCCAGCCGGACGCCGGCCTGCGCAAAGACCCGCTCCTGGATCTGGCGGATCAGCTCCTTCACGTCGGCGCAGGTGGCGCCGCCCCGGTTGATGACAAAGCCCGCATGCTTCTCGCTGACCTGGGCGCCGCCCACCGTCAGCCCCTTCAGGCCGCATTGGTCGATCAGCGTCCCGGCGTAATAGCCCTCCGGCCGCTTGAAGGTGCTGCCCGCGCTGGGGAACTCCAGCGGCTGGCTGGCCCTGCGCTTTTCCAGCAGCTCCTTCATCCGGCCCCGGATTGCCGCCGGGTTGCCGGGCGTCAGGCAGAACTCCGCCCGCAGCACCACCGCATCCGGGTGATCCGTCAGAAAGCTGCGGCGGTAGCCGAAGGCCATCTCCGCCCCGGTGAGGGTCCGGATGCCCTCCTCCGGCAGCAGCAGGGTTGCCTCCCGCACCACCTGGGCCATCTCCCCGCCGTAGGCGCCGGCATTCATGCACACCGCGCCGCCCACCGTGCCCGGGATGCCGTGGGCGAATTCCAGGCCCGCCAGCCCCTGCCGGCAGGCGAAATCCGCCACCCGGGCCAGGGAGGCCCCCGCCTCCGCCAGAATGGTCCCCGGCGTCCCGCCGGCCTCCACTCGGCTCAGGCCGGCGGAGGTGTCGATCACCAGCCGGTCCAGCCCCTCGTCCGGGGCCAGCAGGTTGGTTCCGTTGCCCATCACCAGGGGACGGGCGCCGCAGCGGGCGGCCATGTCCAGCAGCAGCACCAGCTGCTCTCCCCGCTCCGGAAAAGCCATGCGCCGGGCCGGCCCCCCGATGCGGAAGGAGGTGTGCCGGTCCATGGGCTCCTCCTTCTCGATCCGCAGGTCCGGCAGATAATCCGCCGCCTGCTGGTCAAATGTGATCCACCAGTCCATTTCTGGACCTCCTCATACTTCAGATTACCCGGCCCAGCAGGGCCGCACCGATGACGCCGGCGTCGTTGCCCAGCTCCGCCCGGAGGATGCGGGTGGCCCGCCCGCCGTGGCGGGAGAAGCACAGCGCCCCGACCCGGCGGCGCAGGGGCTCCAGCAGCAGATGCTCCGGCGCCCCGGCCACACCTCCGCCGAAGGCCACCGCCTCCGGCCGGAGGATGTTGATGAGACTGGCCGTGCCCTCCGCCAGCTCCTCCACATAGGCGCGGCAGACGGCAAGGGCCGTCTCGTCCCCCGCCTCTGCCGCCAGAAAGGGCGTCCGGCCGTCCACGCCGCCGGCCTCTTCTGCCAGACGGCAGAGGGCGCTCTCCGGATGGGCGGCCATGGCCGCCTCCGTCCGGCGAATCAGCGCCGTGGCGGAGGCGTACTGTTCCCAGCAGCCCCTGCGCCCGCAGGGGCAGGGCTCTCCTCCAGCATGGAGCACCATGTGCCCCGCCTCGCTGGAGGATTCGCCGCCCCGCAGGCGGCCGTCCAGAATGATTCCGGCCCCCAGGCCGGTGCCCAGGGTCAGCACCACGAAGTCCCGCAGACCCCGGCCCGCGCCCTGGAAATACTCCCCTACGGCAGCACAGTCCGCGTCGTTGCCCAGCAGCACCGGCAGGTCCAGCCGCCGGCGGAACAGGGCCGCCAGATCCGTCCGCTCCAGGGGGATGTTGGTGGTGTACAGAACCTCTCCGCCGGAGACGGCCCCCGGCAGGCCGATGCCCACGCCCTCCGCGTCCCCGGGCACCGCTCCGGCGGTGGAGAGCACCTCCGCCGCCAGATCCGCCAGGTCCGCCGCAAAGGTCTCCGCCCCCCGGAAGTCCAGGGGGCGGCGCGCCGCCGCCAGAAGGCGGCCCGTCTCGTCCGTCAGGCCCGCCTTCAGGTTGGTGCCGCCCACGTCGATACCGATGAAGAATCCGCTCATTTCTGTTTCCGGCTGCCCTGCTCCGCCCGCAGGTCCACCCGCTGGGCCAGCTCCTGGGCGGCGTTGAAGCCGTAACGCCGGTGGCGGTTGTTCATGGCCGCCACCTCCACGATGCTGGCCAGGTTCCGGCCCGGCCGCACCGGGATGGTGACGCAGGGGATCTCCACGCCCATGATGTCGATGTGGTGATCCTCAATGCCCAGCCGGTCATAAAACTTCGTCTCGTCCCACTGCTCGAACTGGACCACCAGGTCGATCCGGGATTCCTCCATGATGGCGCTCATACCGAAGAGCTGGCGCACGTCGATGACGCCGATACCCCGCAGCTCGATATAATGGCGGATCACCTCCGGCGCGGTGCCGATCAGCTGGTTGGAGATGCGGCGGATCTCCACCGCGTCATCCGCCACCAGCCGGTGGCCCCGCATGATGAGCTCAATGGCGGACTCGCTCTTGCCGATGCCGGAGTCGCCGGTAATCATCACGCCCTCGCCGGAGATGTCCAGCAGTACGCCGTGGCGGGTGACGCAGGGCGCCAGCACCCGGTTCAGATACTCGATGGTGTGGCTGGTGAACTCCACGGTGGTCTCCTCGGTCCGCAGCAGCGTCCGCTCGTGGACCCGGGCGCTCTCCAGGCACTCCGGGAAGCAGTCCAGCCCCCGGGAGATCACCAGGGCCGGGATGTCGTAAAGAAACAGGTCGTCGAAGCACTTGCGCCGCTGCTCCGTCGTCAACCCCTTGAGATAGGTGATCTCCGCCTTGCCCAGCACCTGGAGGCGGCGGGGGTCAAAGTAGTCGTAGAAGCTATGAAACTGGAGGCCGGGACGGTTCACGTCCGTGATAGTGAGCAGCGCCGTGTCATAGTCGCTGCCCCTGTTCAGCACCTCCAGATTGAAGAGGGTGACCAGCTCCGAGATCTTCAGGCCATGTTCTTGCATCGTGTCCTCCCCTTTTCTTGCGGCGCCCGGGACTGGGACGCCGGTTTTCTCCCAGGCCGGGCCCACGCCCGGCGCGGTGGATGGATCGCCGCACCCGCGCTCCGGTGTGCGGAAGTAACTCTATTATATATGAATCTCACCGCTTGCGCAACACCCAGCCGCCGGTTTCCCGGTCGGGCCCTGTGCCCGCGGCCGAATCCGGCCGGTCTGTCGGAGCGGGGCGGGCTCTTGCCTCCGGCCGCCGGTTGTGTTACCATAGGTGCGGCCGGTGGTATTTCCACAGATGACATGAAAAGGAGCGTGGCATCCATGCTGAACTGTATTGCCGTGGGGCTTGGGGGATTCCTGGGGTCCGTGTGCCGTTATCTGGCTGGGCAGATTCCACTGGGAAGGGACTGGGGCTTTCCCGTCCGGACGCTTGCCATCAACCTGATCGGCTCCTTTCTCATCGGCGCCGTGACGGCGCTGGCCCTGAAGCGGGCCGCCCCCGACCCCAAGCTGGTGCTCTTCCTGAAGGCAGGGGTGTGCGGGGGCTTCACCACCTTCTCCTCTTTTGCCCTGGAAACCGGAGATCTTCTGCAAAGCGGGCGCACGGCGGCGGCCCTGCTCTATGCGGCGGCAAGCCTGATCCTCGGCGTTGCGGCGGTATTTGCCGGGGAAGCGGCGGTGCGCTGACGCCCCCTTGGCGTACAGTTGAAAAAAGCTTGTGTTTTTTTGAAAATTTTACTTGCATTTTCAAAACTTTTCTGTTATGATACCAGTTGTGCCTGCAGATGGCATGGAAGTACGCAACAGCAAGGAGGTGCAACGGATGGCTAAGTGCGAGTTCTGCGATAAGGGCGTTACGTTCGGCATCAAGGTCTCTCACTCTCATCGGCGTTCCAATCGGATGTGGAAGCCCAATGTGAAGCGTGTGAAGGCAATTGTCGACGGCTCTCCCCGCCATGTGTATGTTTGTACCCGGTGTATGCGTTCCGGCAAGGTCACCAGAGCGGTCTGACATGGACAAACGAAATCCCGAACCACCCGGTTCGGGATTTTTTGCTGTATATTCGCAGTCTCAGAAAGGAGCCGTATGGAACAGCCCATTCTCCCCCTGCGGGACGCGCCCGTCCTGGCGGACGCGGCCGCCGTCTGGTTCAGCCGCCGCTGGGGAATCCCGGCGGAGTCCTACCGGGAGAGCATGGAGCAGTGCCTCCGCCGGAAGGCGCCGGTTCCCCAGTGGTACGTGGTCCGGGACGGCGGGCGCCTGCTGGCCGGGGCCGGCGTCATCGCAAACGACTTCCACGACCGGAAGGACCTGACGCCCAATCTCTGCGCCCTGTTTGTGGAGCCCCCCTGGCGGGGCCGCGGGACCGCCGGGCGCCTGCTGGACTTCATCCGGCGGGACCTGGGCGCCATGGGGATCCCCCGGCTCTACCTGGTGACGGACCACACCGCCTTTTACGAGCGGTACGGCTGGACGTTTCTGACCATGGTCACCGGGGACGACCATCTCCCGGAGCGGATGTATACCGCCCCCACCCTGCCCCCCGCGTCCGGCGCCCGTGTGCCGCCGGACAGAATCAGCCCTTGACATTCCAAGGGTTTCAGGGGATAATGTACGTTGTTATTTTTTGTAATTTACCCGATATGGAGGTATTTGCATGGCATTGGATCAGAGCTTTTTCCAGGAGATGGAGGCCCGCATCCCCAAGGGGAAGGTCCGCACCCGGTTCGCCCCCTCTCCCACCGGCTATATGCACGTGGGCAATCTGCGGACGGCCCTGTACACCTGGCTCATCGCCCGGCACGCCGGCGGCACGTTCATCCTGCGGATCGAGGACACCGACCAGGGCCGCCTGGTGGAGGGCGCCACGGACGTAATTTACCGCACCATGGCGGAGTGCGGCCTGACCCATGACGAGGGCCCCGACGTAGGCGGCCCCGTGGGCCCCTATATCCAGTCGGAGCGCCGGGACCTGTATCAGCCCTACGCCCACCTGCTGGTGGAAAAGGGCGCCGCCTACTACTGCTTCTGCGAGAAGGCCGCATCCGAGGAGGACGCCGGTGACTTTGACCGCGCCGACGATCCCTGCCGGGATCTGTCCCCGGAGGAGGCCCGACAGCGTGTGGAGGCCGGCGAGCCCTATGTGATCCGCCAGCGGATCCCCCGCGAGGGCACCACCACCTTCCACGACGTGTCCTTCGGCGACATCACCGTGGAGAACAAGACCCTGGACGACCAGGTGCTGCTGAAGCGGGACGGCCTGCCCACCTACAACTTCGCCAATGTGGTGGACGACCACCTGATGGGCATCACCCACGTGGTACGGGGCAGCGAGTACCTCAGCTCCGCCCCCAAGTACAATCTGCTGTACGAGGCCTTCGGCTGGGACATCCCCACCTACGTCCACTGCTCCCCCGTTATGCGGGACCAGCACAACAAGATGTCCAAGCGCCACGGGGACCCCTCCTACGAGGACCTGAAGGCCCAGGGCTATCTGACGGAGGCCATTTTGAACTATGTGGCTCTGCTGGGCTGGGCCCCCAAGGGCGAGCGCAGCGAGCAGGAGATCTTCTCCCTCAGCGAGCTGGTGGAGGCCTTCGATATCGCCGGTATCTCCAAGTCCCCCGCCATTTTTGACATCGACAAGCTCACGTACTTCAACGCCACGTATCTCCGCGCCATGGCGCCGGAGGACTTCGCCAAAGCGGCGGAGCCCTATATCCGTGAGGCCGTGAAGAACCCCGCCATTGATGTGTCCGCCGTGGCCGCCCTGCTCCAGGCCCGCTGTGAGAAGCTGACCGAGATCCCGGAGAAGGTGGATTTCTTCGACCAGCTGCCGGACTACGGCGTGGAGTGCTTCACCAACAAGAAATCCAAGACGAATCCCGAGGTCTCCCAGGCCATGCTGGAGGCCGCCATCCCCGCCCTGGAGGGCATCGGCGACTGGACGGCGGACGCAGTCCACGACACCCTGATCGCCCTGGCGGAACACCTGGGCGTGAAGAACGCCACCCTCATGTGGCCGGTGCGGATCGCCGCGGCCGGCAAGCTGGTGACCCCCGGCGGCGCCGTGGAGATCTGCCACATCCTTGGTAAGGATGAGACCCTGCGCCGCCTGCGGCTGGGCCTGGACAAGCTCCGGGCATGAGGCGGTTTCTGGCGGCCCAGTTCGCCCCGGTGCTCCGGGCCTGGCGGAACGGATATGAGGCCGAGGTCCGGCGCGCCGCCATCGCCTTTTTCCTGCTGGTCTTCCTGGCCTTCGGCGTGTGTCTGGCGGTGCCGGAGCTGCGGCTCGGCTTTTCCGCCTATCTCCAGCACCTGTTCCAGGGCATGGACCTGACGGACGGGGCCGGGAACCTCTCCCCGCTTCTGCTGCTGGCCAACAATCTGCGGGCCTGTGCCGTCACCATGCTCTATGGGCTGATCCCCTTTGTGCGTCTCCCGGCCCTGGCGCTGGGCGTGAACGCGGTGCTGCTGGGCGGCCTCGCCGCCTGCTATGCTGCCACGGACACCACCATGCTGCTGTATGCCGCCAGCCTGCTGCCCCACGGGATTTTCGAGCTGCCCGCCTTGATCCTGGCCTTTTCCATGGGGCTGTACATCTGCGGGCACCTGACCCGCCGCTGCCGCCGCGATCCGGCCGCCCTTCCTCTGGGCGCGTGCCTGGGGCTGGCGGCCCGGCTGCTGGTCTTCCTTCTGCTGCCGCTGCTGATCCTGGCGGCGCTGACGGAGGCCTACGTGACGCCCCTCGCCGCGGGGCTGTTCCTCTGAATCACAATCCACAGAAAGGATGCATTTCCGACTATGAGTAAAACCACCATCCCCTCCGGCTACCGGATGCCCCTCAGCAACAACGAGCTCCAGCGGGCCATCGAGCTGATCCACCAGGAGTTTCAGCACAGCCTTTGTGTGCGCCTGAACCTGCACCGGGTCTCCGCCCCCCTGTTCGTGGACGGCCGCACCGGCCTGAACGATGACCTGAACGGCGTGGAGCGTCCTGTCTCCTTTGACATCCCCGATGTGGGCACCGACGGTCAGGTGGTCCACTCCCTGGCCAAATGGAAGCGCCTGGCCCTGAAGCGGTACGAGTTCCCCGAGGGAACGGGCCTCTACACCAACATGAACGCCATCCGGCGGGACGAGGAGGTGGACAACCTCCACTCCATCTATGTGGACCAGTGGGACTGGGAGAAGCATATCTCTCCCAAAGACCGGAACGTGCTGTACCTGAAGGAGACGGTGCGCGACATCGTGGGCGCCATCTGCGACACCTCCGCTGCCCTGCGCAACGCCTTCCCTGCCCTGACCTTCAAGCCGGACCGGGACGTGTACTTCATCACCACCCAGGAGCTGGAGGACCGCTATCCCGACCTGACGCCCAACGAGCGGGAGGTGGAGATCTGCCGCAAGCATCACACCGTGTTTCTGATGCAGATCGGCAAGACCCTAGCCTCCGGCAAGCGCCATGACGGCCGCGCTCCCGACTACGACGATTGGGAGCTGAACGGCGATATCCTCATGTGGAACCCCATTCTGGAGCGGAGCTTCGAGCTGTCCTCCATGGGCATCCGGGTGGACGCCGCGGCTCTGGACCGCCAGCTGACCGCCGCGAACTGCAACCAGCGCCGGGAGCTGCCCTTCCACAAGATGCTGCTGAACGGCCAGCTGCCCCAGTCCATCGGCGGCGGCATTGGCCAGTCCCGGCTGTGCATGCTGCTGATCGGCACCTGCCACATTGGCGA
>NZ_JAOQKG010000003.1:237441-342219 GCF_025567605.1 Oscillibacter acetigenes
CCATCACCCGCATCTCTTTCATCTCCTCCAGGAGCTTGGTCATCAGCATCCCGGAGCGGGCGGCCCAGGTGCCGTTCTCGATCAGGGCCACGGAACGGCCCCGGAGACCGTGGCAGGCCAGATCCCGCAGGAAGTTCTCCATAGGGGTGTAGATCTCCCCGTTATATGTAGCGGAAGCCAGCACCAGATGGCTGCACCGGAAGGCCTCGCTGACAAGGTAGGACACGTCCGTATGGGACACGTCGTACAGGGCGATGTTCTTTACGCCCCTCTCTGCCAGGCGGGCGGCCAGGATCTCCGCGGCGTTCTCCGTGTGGCCGTAGATGGAGCCGCAGAAGATGGCCACGCCCCGATCTTCGGGGGTGTAGGTGCTCCAGCGCTGGTATTTCTCCAGGAACCACTCCAGATTCTCCCGCCAGATGGGACCGTGGAGGGGACAGATCATCTGGATCTCCATCCCGGCGGCCCGCTTCAGCAGGGACTGGACCTGGGCACCGTACTTGCCCACGATGTTGGTGTAGTAGCGGCGGGCATCGTCCAGCCAATCCCGCTCAAAGTCCACCTGATCGGCAAAGATGTTGCCGTTCAGGGCGCCGAAGGTGCCGAAGGCGTCGGCGGAGAACAGCACCTTGTCGGCGGCGTCATAGGTCACCATCACCTCCGGCCAGTGGACCATGGGGGCCATCAGGAAGGTGAAGGTGTGGCGGCCGGTGCAGAGGGTATCCCCCTCCTTCACCACCACAGCCCGGTTGGAGATATCACAGTCAAAAAACTGGCTGACCATGGGGACAGTCTTGGCGTTGGCCACCACCTGGGCGCCCGGCCAGCGGCGCAGCAGCTCGCCCAGGGTGGCGCAGTGGTCCGGCTCCATGTGATTCACCACCACATAGTCCAGGGGCCGGCCGGCCAGGGCAAACTCCAGGTTCTCGAAGAACCGCTCCCCCACGGCCTTGTCCACCGTGTCCAGCAGGACGGTCTTCTCATCCAGCACCAGATAGGCGTTATAGCTGACGCCCCGGGGAATGGGAAACACATTCTCAAACTTCGCCAGCTGCCGGTCAGAGCCTCCCAGCCAGTACAGGTCCTCGTGGATGTTTGTCACGCAATGCATAGTTGCTTTTCTTCCTTTCTAACGCGTTAAACGCAGCAAAGCGGTGTAGCGTTATTATCCTACACCGCTTTGCGTATTTCGTCAAGCCTCCCGGAACCGCTCCAGCACTTCCGCGTCCCGCTGCCGCTGTTCCTCGATGGACTGCTGCAGCAGCATATCCTTCACCTTCATCAAACGGGTGGTGGTGGCCCGGTCGTTCTCGTCCAGCTTCATGGTGATATACCGGATGGCGTCCTGGGTGTTTGGGATCACCACGTACTCCAGAGCGTTCACCCGGCGGCGGGTCTTTTCGATCTCCTCCGCCATCAACTGGGCGGATTTCTCCACTTCCGCCAGCTTCAGCATCTTCCGGAACACCTTTCCCAGGGCGTCCACGGCCGTGTCCAGCTCGCCGGAGGTGGCCGCGAACCCGTAAGGGTAGATGTCCGCGTCAGACCGGGTCTGCGTCTGGAAATCATACACCGGCACGTTAACCGACATGATATTTTTGGTGGTCTGCGTCAGCTTCACACTCTGCTTGGGGTCCAGCAGCGCCTGTTCCAGCGCCTGGGAACTCATGAGCGCGGAGGCCACGGTGAAGGCGCCGTGGACTGTCATCAGCTCCTCCTCCACCTCCTGCCGCAGAGCGCGGACCTCCCGCACCGTGTCCAGAAACTGCTTCATCAGCTCGTCGCGCTTGTCTTTCAGCAGCTTGTGGCCCCGCTGGGCAGTGCGGAGCTTGCCCTTGAGGCGGGTGAGCTCCATCCGGGTGGGGTTGACCGTGATATTGGGCATCTGTCAATCGCCTTCTTTCCATCCTGGCCTGGGGGCCCGCGGTCAGCGGCCCGGCGCCTCCGCGCCGCAGCAGACGCGCGGCAAATCCTCATCATGGGCCGCAGCCAAGAGAGGGCGGCCGCCAAAATCCCGGGGTCCCCGGAAGGGGCTCACAGCTCCTTCTTGGGCCAGTACTTTTCGATATACTCCGGCTTGATCCGCTTCAGCTCGCTCTTGGGCAGGATACTCAGCAGCTCCCAGCCCAGATCCAGCGTCTCCTGGATGGAACGGTTCTCCTCGTAGCCCTGGTTCACATACCGCTTCTCAAACTCGTCGGCGAATTTGGCGTACAGCAGGTCCGTGGGCGTCAGAGCCGCCTCGCCCAGAATGGACATCAATTCCTTGTTGTCCTTGCCGGTGGAGTAGGCCGCGAACAGCTGGTTCATGGTGCCGGAGTGGTCTTCCCGGGTCTTGCCCTCGCCGATGCCCTTGTCCTTCAGACGGCTCAGAGACGGCAACACGTCCACCGGCGGGTGGATGCCCTTGCGGTACAGCTCCCGGCTGAGGATGATCTGCCCCTCGGTGATATAACCCGTCAGGTCGGGGATCGGGTGGGTCTTGTCATCCTCCGGCATGGTCAGAATGGGGATCAGCGTGATGGAGCCCTTCTTCCCCAGCTGGCGGCCGGCCCGCTCGTAGATGGTGGCCAGGTTCGTGTACAGATACCCGGGGAAGCCGCGGCGGCCGGGGACCTCCTTCTTGGCGGCGGAGACCTCCCGCAATGCCTCGGCGTAGTTGGTGATGTCAGTCATGATGACCAGCACGTGCATATCCTTCTCAAAGGCCAGATACTCCGCGGCGGTCAGGGCCATCCGGGGGGTGGCGATGCGCTCCACCGCCGGGTCGTTGGCCAGGTTCGAAAACATGACCGTCCGGTCGATGGCGCCGGTGCGCTTGAACTCGCTGACGAAGAACTCCGACTCCTCAAAGGTGATGCCGATGGCGGCGAACACCACGGCAAACTTGGAGGTGTCGTCTCCGATCACCTTGGCCTGCCGGGCGATCTGGGCCGCCAGATTGGCGTGGGGCAGACCGGAGCCGGAGAAGATGGGCAGCTTCTGCCCGCGGACCAGGGTGTTCAGCCCGTCGATGGTGCTGACGCCGGTCTGGATGAACTCGTTGGGGTAGTCCCGGGCCGCCGGGTTCATGGGCAGGCCGTTGATGTCCCGGTACTCCTCCGCCAGGATCTCCGGCCCGCCGTCGATGGGCCGGCCCATGCCGTTGAACACCCGTCCCAGCATATCGGCGGACACGCCCAGCTGCAGCGGATGGCCCAGGAAGCGGACCTTGGCGTCCGCCAGATTGATGCCGGCGGCGGACTCGAACAGCTGCACCACCGCGGTGTCGCCGTTGACCTCCAGCACCTGGCCCCGGCGGACGGAGCCGTCGTGGAGCTCCACCTCCACCAGCTCGTCATAGGTGACGCCGTCCACCATGCGGACGATCATCAGAGGACTAGCGATCTCCTCTACCGTTCTGTATTCCCGGATCATGCGTCCTCTCCTCCTTCCTCCGCAATGGCGGTGATCTCCTGCTCCATCTCCGCGGAGATCTGCTGGTAGACCTGCTGGTACTCCTCAGCCGGCACGCTCTTGGCCCGGCCGATCTTCTCACGGGACGGAACGGCGAAGAGCTTCGCCACCGGCGCGCCCTTGGAGATGGCCTCCCGGCACAGCCGGTCGTACCGCAGGACCATGGCCAGCAGCTTTTCCTGCCGGTCGTAGCTGGAGAAGCTGTCCACATCCGCAAAGGCGTTCTGCTGCAGGAAGTCCTCCCGCACCATCCGCGCCACCTCCAGCGTCAGCTGGTCCGCCGGGGACAGGGCGTCCTTGCCCACCAGCTGGACGATCTCGTTCAGGCTGGCCTCACTCTGGAGGATGCTCATGGCGCTGGCCCGGTCCTCCAGGAACTCCGGTCCCAGGTTCTCGTCAAACCAAGGCTTCAGGGAGTCCAGATACAGGGAGTAGGAGTTCAGCCAGTTGATGGCCGGGAAATGGCGCTTGTAGGCCAGGGACGAATCCAGGGCCCAGAAGACCTTGACAATCCGCATGGTGGCCTGCGCCACGGGCTCGGACAGGTCGCCGCCCGGCGGCGACACGGCGCCCACGGCGGTGAGGCTGCCCCGGCGGTCATCGGAGCCGATGCAGGCCACGCTGCCGGCCCGCTCGTAGAACTGGGCCAGGCGGGAGGCAAGGTACGCGGGGTACCCCTCCTCGCCGGGCATCTCCTCCAGCCGGCCGGACATCTCGCGCAGGGCCTCCGCCCAGCGGGAGGTGGAGTCAGCGATGACCGCCACGTCGTAGCCCATGTCCCGGAAGTACTCCGCGATGGTGATGCCCGTGTAGACCGACGCCTCACGGGCGGCCACGGGCATGTCGGAGGTGTTGGCGATCAGCACCGTCCGCTTCATCAGGGACTCCCCGGTGCGGGGGTCCTTCAGCTCCGGGAACTCCCGGAGCACGTCGGTCATCTCGTTGCCCCGCTCGCCGCAGCCGATGTAGACCACGATGTCCACATCCGCCCACTTGGCCAGCTGGTGCTGCACCACAGTCTTGCCGGAGCCGAAGGGCCCGGGCACGGCGGCGGTGCCGCCCTTGGCAATGGGGAACAGGGTGTCAATGACCCGCTGGCCGGAGCACAGCGGCCGCTTGGGGGGATATTTGTGCTTGTAGGGCCGCCCGATCCGGACCGGCCACTTCTGCACCATGGTCAGGGGCACGTCCTCCCCCTTGTCAGTGCGCAGGGTGGCCACGGTCTCCTCCACGGTGAAGGAGCCGCTCCTGATGTCCGTAATGGTGCCGCTCATGTTGGGAGGCACCATGATCTTGTGGAGCACCACCGGCGTCTCCGGCACGGTGCCAATCACGTCGCCGCCCTCCACCTTTGTGCCGGGGGTGACCACGGCGGTGAAGTCCCACTTCTTCTCCCGGTCCAGGGCGGGGACCTCCACGCCCCGGGTGATGTTGGCACCCACCTTCTCCACGATCTTCTCCAGCGGCCGCTGGATACCGTCATAGATGCCCTCGATCATGCCGGGGCCCAGCTCCACGCTCATGGGAGCGCCGGTGGTGACCACCTCCGCCCCCGGTCCCAGGCCGGAGGTCTCCTCGTACACCTGGATGGAGGCGGAGTCCCCCTTCATCGTCAAAATCTCGCCGATCAGCCGCTGGGGGCCGACGCGGACCACGTCGGACATATTGGCGTCCGCCAGGCCCGTGGCCACCACCAGCGGTCCGGATACCTTCACAATCTTACCGCTCAAACTCGCTCAACCTTCTTTCACACCAGTTTCGCCGGAAGGACCTCCGGCGCGAACCGCCGGAGCCAAGAAATAGTGCCCGGAAAAACCCGCGGTTTTTCCAGTTCTCCCACCGTAAGGCAAAAGAAAAATATTCATCATGTCCGCCGCAGCGTGTATGCGGTGAACAATCCCCGACTCAGCCGCCTGGGGCGGCGTCCACCAGTCCGCGCCCAAGCCGCTGGAAGCGGCGCGGAAATCCCCTTGGGTGCAGACCGGCGCGGGAATTCAGCGCAGGCGGGTTCGCCCGCCGGCACATCTCAGGGAAAACAGCCGAAACGCCGCCAGAGGCGGAAAAGCGGGGCTGTTTCGAGGAAGGCCCCCGGTCGGCAGGTGCGGCAACACCTGCTGACCGGCTTGGCCCGACGGTGTGCACACGAGGCGCGATTGCGGCCCAAACAGGGTCGAAAATCGCAATGCCATAGCGGCGTCAGCCTGTTCTCCTCAGAGGATATCCGCGCCCACCGCTCTCTGAATGGACTGCTGGATGTTGTTCATACCGATGCCGAGAGAGCCCTCCCGGCCGGGGATCAGGATGATGGCGGGCCGCAGCTCGTCCTTATACCGGTCCAGCACGTCCGGCAGGTCCTTTGCCAGCTGCTCCGTCAGATAGATGATGCCGCAGTCGCCGCTCTTTGCCAGCTCCCGGATGGTCTCCCGGGCCTCCTCGGGGGCGGTGACGGGATACGTCTCCAGTCCCAGGGCCCGAAAGCCCATGACGGACTCCCAGCTGCCGATCACGGCGATCCGATACGTTGTGGCCATGGCGCCGCCTCCTTACACATAGCTTGCCCGCAGGCGGGTGCGGATCACCGCCGGGTCGATGCCGGCGGCGCGGCCCATCAGCAGGATCCGCAGGTTCGTGTACTCCGTCTCCCGTGCGGCCAGATAGCTTACCAGAGGGGCCTCGCCGAAAGGCACGGACTGAGCGCCCGCCAGATAGTCCCCCACCGCGTCGTCACAGAGCTTTTCAAACGCCGTCAGGGGGCCGCCCTTCAGGGCCTCTGCCCCTGCCTCCGCGGCGTCGCGGAAACGGGTGGCGCCGTAGAGCTCCCGCAGGCCCGCGGCCCCGCTGGAGGCGGCCTTTGCCACCGCATCCGGAGCGAGGTCTCCCCCCTCCAGCAGCGCGCCCAGGAGGAAGTCCGCCCCCTTTCCCATGCGCAGCGTCCGCACCGCCGTCCGCAGGTTCACTGCGTCAACCTGCACCGCCACATAGCCCCGGAGGAACGCGCTGCCGGTCTCCTCTGCCAGGGCCGCCATATCCCGGTAGCACCACCGGTCCAGCACGATGTCGCTGAGCTGGGGATCTCGGGTGGTGTCCAGCACCTCCCGGGCCTCCACCACGGCCGCGGCCAGCGTCTCCGGCAAGCCATCCAGCTCCCGGGATCGGACCGCCTCTGCCAGTTCGGCGGTGCTTACCCGGCCCATGTCCATCAGCATACGGTCCGGGGCGGTGCCCACAGCCTCCGCCTTCAGCAGGGCCTTCACATTATGATAGTCGTATTTCACTTTGAAGAGATCGATATACCGGGCGTCCGGCGTTCCCTCCGCCAAGTCGGCCAAGGTGGCCTCCCGCACGGCGGACAATGCCGCGTCCATGGCCTCCGGCCGCCGGGGATCCAGCTGGGGATACCCCCACTCCTGCAAGAGCTTCCCCGCGTCCTCGCCGCTTTTGGCATCCAGGATCTGCTCCATCCGCTCCGCCGTCAGAAGCCCTGTCTCCAGGGCCTTCACCCGGGCGGAGATCACCAGGTAATCGGTGTCCTTGATGGTCTTTGCCAAACCGACGCCTCCTTCCTCACGCCTCCGGGAACAGCAGCTTCGCCACCTCGCCGGCGGTCTGCTCCCGCTCCGCGCGCACCAGGGCGTCAAAGGTGCAGTTGACCTCGATGCGCCCATCCTTCAGGATGAAGCCGCCCGAGATGTCGCGGGTCTCCTCCGACACGGCCAGCATGGCCGTGCCCTGCGCGAAGGCGCTGACGCCGGCGGCCACCTTGTTCAGAAGATTGGCTACCACGCCGTCCCCGAGGGGCAGCTCCGGCGCGGCCTCCTTGGCCAGCAGCTCGTTGGCCCGGGCCACAGCCGCCTTGCCGGCGCCCTCCCGATCCTCCGTGGAGAAGACAACCTCCTCCCGTCCGGTGGAGGACGCCCGCACCAGCAGCGCCGCCAGCAGCTCCACATACTGTTCCTGCGGCAGGGAACGGAGCTTTTCCAGCGCCCGCTGGTAAGCCCGTTCCACCATCTCCTGCTTGGCGGTCAGAAGCGTCTTCCGGGCCTCCATCTGGGCGGCGCTGACAAGGCGCTCCTCCCGCTCCGCCGCGGTCCTCTCGCTCTTTGCCAGCAGGTCCCGGTCCTCGGCCTCCGCCTGGGTGCGGAACTTGTCGGCCGCGGCCTCCGCCTGGGCGGCGGCGTCCGCCAGGATGCGGTCGATCTCCGCCTGGGTGTCCGCGCCGATCCGCTGTGTGATCTTGTCGATACCGTTCATACTCTGTCCCCTTTCTCCAGGGTCAGCCGCTGATGTTGATAATCATGAGCATGGAGGCCAGCAGGGACAGGATCGCGTAGAACTCCACCGTGATGCACAGCACCATGCCCTTGGACCAGTCGTCGGGCTTCTTGGCCAGCAGGTTGATGGACCCGGCGGCCACGCGGCCCTGGGCGATGGCAGAGAACAGGCCGCCCAACGCCATGGGCAGGCAGGCCACGAAATACCGCAGCCCCTCCTGCACGGTCATATCAAAGGCGGTGCCGTCCAGCAGCCCCATGCGGAACACCGCGAAGAACCACACCACCAGGCCGTACAGACCCTGGGTGCCGGGGATCACCTGGAGGATCATCACCTTGCCGAACTTGCTGGGATCCTGGCACAGAAGCCCCGTGCCCGCCTCGCCTGCGATGCCGGTGCCTTTGGCCGACCCGATGCCCGAGAGGACCGCTGCCAGACCAGCGCCCAGCAGACCCAATGCCAAACCGCCGAATGCCTCAAAGAACTCCATATCTCGATTCCTCCTCAGTCTTTTTGAATATCCACGTATTTTGTATCCACCGCCAGGGGGCGGAAGGGCTTTCCGCCGTCCTGATAGAAGTTTTTAAAGAACTCCAGGCACTGGAGCCGCAGGTCATGGACGTAGCAGCCCAGCAGATTCAGCGCGAAGTTCAGGGCGTTTCCCGCCATGGAGACGATGAAGAACACCACCACGTTGCCGGGGATGGCGCCCAAGGTGTTGAACACCTGAGCGATGACGCTGCCGGACAGCATCAGGGCCATCAGCCGGGAGTAGGACAGGATGTCCCCGAAATAGCCGGTCACGTGGTTGTACAGGGAGCCGAAGATCCCGGTGATCTTCCCGAATCCCTTTCCGTTGATGACAGGCCCGGCCACCACCAGCACGATGCCCGCATACAGCACCAGGTTCGTCACCCCCAGCACTGCCAGCGCGATTCCGGCGAAGACCACCCACCAGGTGATCTCCTCCCAGAACGCGTCCAGGAACTGTCCGCGCTTCAGTTTCCCTACCACGCTGATCACCATGCCGGTGAGGATCTGGACAAAGCCCAGGCACATGGCGCCCACCAGAATCATCAGCGTGTCGTCCAGCGGCGTGAACAGGGCTGGCAGGGCGAACGTGCTCTCCGGGTGGATCAGCTGGGCCAGCTGGGTGAGGAAATCGCCGAAGAAACCGCCTGTCAGGGCGCCCATCACAAAGGTGCTGATGCCGCACAGGCCCAGCAGGCCGAAGAAGTGCTGCATCGTTCCCTTCGGGCGGTATGTCCGCAGGACAAAGACGGAGGCCAGCATCATCAGCAGTCCGTATCCCATATCCGCCATCATCACGCCGTAGAAGAGGATGAAAAACGGCGCCATGAGGGGGTTGGGGTCCACATTGTCATAGGCAGGCAGGGAGTACATCTCCGTCACCATGTTCAGCGGCCGGGTCAGACAGTTGTTCTTCAGCTTCACCGGCACCTCCGGATACTCCTCCGGCGCGGGATCCGCCGCCTCCCAGGCACAGCCCAGGCGCTCCAGCAGGGCGCTCACGTCCGCCATGCGCTCCGCCGGGGCCCATCCCTCGAAGAAGACAATGGTCCCGTCGGTAAGCAGCCGCTCCGCCGCGCTCTCCCGAGCGGTCTCCGCTGTCAGCCGGTCCGCGTAGGTCCGCAGGGTGTCCCGCTCCCGGGCGCTCTCCGCAATGGCCGCCTCGGCCTCCTCCCGCCTGCGCTGGAGCTCCTCCAGCTGCCGGTCGGTCTGCTTCAGATCCGCTGCCGCCGTGCCGGTGACCCCCGGAAAAGCAGCCGCGCTGAAGCCGTGGGCCCGCAGGACCTCCATTACCGGCTCCTCCGCCGCCCGGTGGCAGAGGAGCAGCAGGTATCGCTGCTGCTTGTCGGCGCTGATCTCCAGCAGCTCCGCAGGCAGCGCCTCCAACTCTAGCCGCAGGGCGCCCACGTCCGTTCCCGCGGGGCAGGTCCCCAGGCGGGAGAGCACGTGCTCCGTTCCCTCCGCCTCCAGCGGCAGGTCCAGATCCTGCCAGGGCAGCAGCCCTGCCCGGCGAGCCTGAAGGCGGGACATCTCGGTCTGGATCCCGGAAAGGGTCCGCAGCCGCTCCCCCACGTCTTGGGTGACGGTTTTGGCCTGCGCCTCCAGTCCACCGCCCAGAAACTCCTTCTCTGTGACGAGCCTGCGCTTGACAAACAGCCCGTCCTTCACCTGTCCGTACCGCCGCATGGCGGCCAGGGCGGTGTTCACCTCCGCCAGGGCGCCTTTGGCCTCCGCCAGGCGGGAGCTCTCCCGCTCCAGCAGGCCGGACCAGTCCTCCCCGGCGGTCTCCGGCTCCCGGATCTCCACACAGCCCAGCCGCTGGAGCTGCCCCAGCAGCTCTTCCCGGCAGGCTGCCATGGCGATCACCCGGAGCCTCTTCATCTTTACAATGGCCATGTCAGTCTTTCACAACCCTTCCGACAATGAGATCGGCAGCCATGTCCAGCCGCTTCTCCGCCTCACGGCGCAGGCGCTCCGCCTCCGCCTGGGCTTCTTGCCCGATCTCGTCTCCTCTGGCCGCAGCTCTTGCCTCCGCCTGACGGAGCAGCTCCCGCCCCCGGTCCGCAGCGGCAGCCCGCGTCTGCTGCAAGAGCGCAAGACCGTCCCGCTGTGCATCGGCGACGATCTGTTTCGCCTTTGCTTCTGCGGAGGCCTTGCGCTCCCGGTTATCCGCCTCCACGCGTGTGATGTTCTCGATGACTTCCAGTGGCATCTTCTTCACCTCTTTCCTGTCATGGGGCTTCTCTATGCGAAATGGATGGCTTCAGGGCCTCCCTGCCGCCGCTTGCCGGCGGCAGGAATACCCGGATGGTCGTCTATAGCGCGTCGTTCCTTTCCAGGGCAGTCTCCCCGTTCGTCTTATCTTAGGCAGCTTCGGGGGCAATTATCCGCGGAGTGCGCCCAAGTCTTTGCGGTCGATCTGCGGGCTCAATCCGGCTTTGACCAATGCATGTTTTTCGACCGGCTCACCATTCGAGCGTTCAGATCCGGCGGTGCTCAACCCCGCGGCTCTTTTTCCTCTTTCTTAGTGCTCCGGTCCAGCAGGGCGGCCAGCTCGTTCAGTTCTGTCCCCGCCTGGTCCATCGCCCGGGGCAGCTGAGACAGGTTGACCTCAACTTTCCGCAGCTCCGCCGTCACATGGGAGGCGGTGGACTCGAAGGAGGACATCAGCGTCACATACTGGGCCCGGAACAGCTCCACCGTGCGGCGCAGCCTGGCGGTGGTGGACGCCTCCAGCTCAGCGGCCCGTTTGTGGGCGTCGCACTCGATGTCCCCCACCCGGTCCCGGAACTGGGCGTAGGCCTCCGCCTCCGGCCGGAGCCGCTCCAGCTCAGCGGCCAGCCGTTCAGCCTCCGGCTTGAATGCCTCCAGCCCCTGCCGGGCTGTGCGCTCCTGCTCCAGCTCGGACTGGGCCTGCTCCCGGAGGGCGGTCTCCGTCTCCAGCCGCGTCTGCAGCTCCCGGACCTGGGTCCGCAGGCTGTCCGCCTCTGTCTGCAGGTCCTCGTTCTCCTTCTGCAGCCTCTCCTGGACGGCGGCGGCCTCCTTGGCAGTCTGCTCAATATAGTGGATCACATCCTGCTTGTCGAATCCGCCGAACGCGACGCTTTTGAATGCGTAGTTCTCCATGGTCCGCTTCTCTCTTTCCCGAATGAAAACTTTAACTCCACTTTAGCACAGAACCCCGGCGTTTACAAGGGTTTGAAAATTAACATAAAAAATCCAAAAAAACTCTTGCATTTTGAAATCAGACATGCTATTATAATAAAGCTGTCCGGCAGGACAGGATGTGCGCCCTTAGCTCAGCTGGATAGAGCGTCTGGCTACGGACCAGAAGGCCGGGGGTTCGAATCCCTCAGGGCGTACCAGCAAGAAGCCTGTGTTCTCTAAGAACACAGGCTTCTCTGTTTTTCTCCGGTCCTTCCCCCGCTTCGTCTCTGCCCATATCACGCCACAGGCCGGTGAAATTTCAGGCTACTTCTACCATTACTATCAGTTCCTCGCTGCTGTCAGGATGCCGCTGACCGTGTTTACCGCCTGGATCTGGGTGTCTTTGGTGACGTGGGCGTAGGTGTCCAGCGTGAATCCGGCGCTGTAATGGCCCATCATTCCAGAGACTGTTTTCACGTTTCCCCCGTTCTGCCGGGCGATACGCCGCTGGATACGGAGCGTTTTTCTCTGGAAGTCAATGCCTGTCCATTTTAATCCCAACAGCTCTCCCCGCCGCAGGCCGGTTGTCCAGGTCCATGTAGCAGCGTTCATACACGCCGCTTTTCCCGGCCTTCTGAAAAAACGCTGTCAGCTGATCCGGTGTCAGGTCCTTCACCTCCTGCGCTCCACCTTTCGCAGTGTGCGCAGCTCTTGGCCGGGGTTGTTCGGATGA
This sequence comes from Oscillibacter acetigenes, assembly GCF_025567605.1. Taxonomy (NCBI): domain Bacteria; kingdom Bacillati; phylum Bacillota; class Clostridia; order Eubacteriales; family Oscillospiraceae; genus Oscillibacter; species Oscillibacter acetigenes. The sequence continues at coordinate 249,581 of NZ_JAOQKG010000003.1, forward strand.
GCGACTGTTCCGCCTCTACTTCCATGGCGGGGGACGGCATTTGGCGAAGATTCCGCACTGTTTTGCATACAAGTCTTTTTGCTTTACAGCGGTTCTCTTTGCTTTGAACGTCCTCCTTTTTCAGCAGCTCTTTATAGAGCCACTGTATCTCCAGAGAGGAATTGCCCGGGCTTCCGGCCAGAGTTATCAAAGAATTGACAGCTGCGGAGGCGGATTGTGTCGGGACAGCTTTCCATCTTTCGATTCAGTATATCAGGCCGCAGCTGGAGCGTCTGGACTGCCTCCGCTTTCATATCCGCAAGCAGCAGGAAGCACAGCAAAGCTGACCGGCAGCACAAACACAAGACTATTTTTCGGGAAGGAATTTTTATGAGGCTCCAGGACAACGCCGCCTTTGCGCCGCTGCGCTGCGTTTTGGCCGGATTTTTCAAAAGCATCTCCCATGCGCCGTCCAGATCTGTGTCTGCCTGGGGCTGAGTGCTGTTCCTTGCATCTGGAATTTCCGGATGGCGGAAGCGCAAATGACGGCTTTCAATCTGCGGAGTCTTTCCGTCGGTACAGGGTGAGCGTGTACATCGGAGCCGTTGGCTCGCCCTTCCATCCAGAGCCATCGTGTCGAACCTCCACATATTGTTCCCGTGATTTGGAGAACACTATTTCTAAATTACGCATTTGGAGGATCGTATATGGAGTCATTGTGGGAACAGACGTCCGGACATACAGGGTTTTGTCATCTGGAGCAGGATGCAAAGACCGATGTATTGATTATCGGCGGGGGGATAGCGGGGGTTTTATGTGCATATCTGCTGCACCAGGCCGGAGTCCTCTATCTGCTCTTGGAAGCTGAGACGATCGGCGGCGGGATCACCAAAAACACCACCGCCAAAATCACCTCCCAGCACGGCCTGATCTATGACAAGCTGATCCGTAAATTTGGAGCTGGCCAGGCCAAACAGTACCTTGATGCCAATGAAGCGGCCCTTCAGAAGTACCGGGAGCTGTGCCGCGGCATGGACTGCGACTTTGAAGAAAAGACCGCCTATGTGTACTCTCTGAATGACCGCCGGAAAATCGAACGGGAGCTGGATGCCCTGGAAAAACTGGGGGTTCCTGGGGAATTTACAGACCGCCTCCCCCTCCCCTTCCCTGTGGCCGGAGCAGTTCGATATCCAAACCAGGCCCAGTTTCATCCGCTGAAATGGATCGCCGCGATTTCAAAGAGCCTGCACATCTGCGAGCACACGCCGGTGCGGGAGCTGGTCGGAACAACTGCAATTACGGATTATGGAAAAGTCACGGCAAACAAAATAATTGTAGCCACCCACTTTCCCTTTTTGAATAAGCACGGCAGCTTCTTTGCCAAACTGTATCAGCACCGCTCCTATGTGATTGCCCTGGAAAACGCCCCGAATGTAGACGGCATGTATGTGGACGAGGCCCAGACGGGCATGTCCTTTCGCAACTACAAGAATTTGCTGCTGGTAGGTGGCGGAGACCACCGCACCGGAAAACAGGGCGGGGCCTGGCAGGAACTGCGGGATTTCGCCCAGCGGCACTATCCCAAGGCCGCGGAGACATCCCACTGGGCTACCCAGGACTGCATGTCTCTGGACGGCGTTCCCTATATCGGCCCCTATTCCGCCAGCGCATCCGACCTGTATGTGGCCACCGGTTTCAACAAGTGGGGAATGACCTCCGCCATGGTATCGGCCATGGTCCTGTGCGATCTTGTCCAAGGGAAGCAGAGCCCCTATGCCGAGGTGTTTTCCCCCTCCAGAACGATTCTTCGCCCCCAATTGGTGGTCAATGGCTTCGAGGCCGTGGTCAACCTCCTGACCCCTTCCGCCAAGCGTTGTCCCCATCTCGGCTGCGCGTTGAAATGGAACCCGCAGGAGCACACGTGGGATTGCCCCTGCCACGGCTCCCGTTTTACAGAGGAGGGCAGGTTGATCGACAACCCGGCAACGGGGAATCTGAAAAAATAGTGCCGCCGAATGAAACAGCTCCATCTGTGTTTCCTGTCTGAGACGCAGATGGAGTTTGCATAACAAGCATGATCTTTCCCCCAATCCCTAGTCTGTTGCCCCGGCCGCAGAAGATGCACAGAGTCCTTCCGGAAAAGGCAATCGGCCGATCCGGTCTTGCCGCATGGTTCAGGCCCTGCCTCTCATCCCTCTCCGGCGGAATATGGGCAGCAGTTCCGGCTGGTTTTGGAACCATCTGTATATAGGGAGATAGTATCCGCATTGCTCCCTTTTGAACAGCAATCTATATCCGGTATCCGATATATAGGTGCGCCCCTTCTCCATCAGTACGATTCTTGATCCCCTGTTCCGTTGAAGATGTGGTCCGCCTTCGCGCCGTCATATCCCCTACGCCAGAAATGCCGGTTTCCATATTTATCTCATGTTCGCATGCTTTCATAGATCATCAGACTATTTTTCCCCTTTCAACACCCCATAATCTGTGAAACGCTGTACTTGGGCGGGATACCTTCCAATATGTGAACATGATCTTTGTACGCCTCTCCTCTATAATTTCTGTCCCCTTGTACTCACACAATTTCCTCCTTTGGTTCTTGTAGCAGTTGGCAGACCTCCATTGTTCTACCAAAGGAGGATATTTTTTCGGCATGGCTAAAGCTTTTTGGAACCATCGGTTTTGCCGGTGGTTCTCTTTTTCAAAAAAGCAGCAGGGCGGATTTCTCCGCCCTGCTGTCTTATTCTGATTTGTCTCAGGCCACCTGATTCCAGAAGCGATAAAGGATCACCGCGAACTGGGCGCGGGTGGCTGTTCCAGCGGGGTTCAGCGTCCCTGCGCTGGTGCCGCCCACGATGCCGTTGGCCACGGACCACTGCAGGGGTTCCACTGCGTACCCCGCCACGCTGCCGGCATCCGGATAGGCGCTCAGATCGGCCCGCTGGCCGTTGGCATAATTCCGCAGTTCCGCAAAGCGGTACAGCAGGGCCACCAGCTGCTGCCGGGTCACCGCCGCACCGGGGTTGGTGCCGTCGGAGATGCCGTTGTCCATGGCCCAGGTGCGCGCCTCTGCCATGTTGGCGGGAGACTGTCCGCTGAGCCGCGCCAGGATCATCCACACCTGCTGGCGGGTGATGCTGCCGTTGGGGCTGAACGTCGTGGCCGTGGTGCCGTTGACGTAGCCGTTGTCATAGGCCCAGGCGATCTCATCGTAGGCCCAGAAGGTCTCCGGCACATCGGTAAAGAAGGCGCTCTCTCCGGTGCGGGTGAAGGTGACTTCGATGGTCACCCGGCCGCGGGGCTGTTCAAAGGTATAGGTGCCGTCCCGATTGGCGGTGACGTCGATCTCCCGGCCATTCCGGTCGGTGACGATGACCTCGTCCACCCCATAACCGCTGTCGGGATCCGGGGTGATGGTCACCTTGTCGCCCTCCTCGGGAGTCCGGGGATTCACCTTCACGCTGCCGCCGCTGCCGACATCCAGGATGGGGGCGTAACTGGGATCGCTGTCAGAGCCGCCGGAGCCGGTAGATGGGGCAGAATAATAAACCTCATACCCTCCCGAGATCTGCCGCACATAGTAGTTTGCGGCACATTGGATATTTGCCGCACTGAAAGCATGGCCGTTTGTGTAAATAGAGATGTTCTTGGAGACGGAGACCGTTTCACTGATGTCCTTCAGCAGATACACGGCCGAACCCACGGGCGCGGAGGAGATCGCCTCTGCCAGCGTCTCGTAGTACGTCTCCGTGTTTCCGGACACCACGTAAGCGGTATCAGAGGCTGCGGCTTCCTCCACATTTACCTGGTTCAGATACTTGTTCGCACAGTCGATAAAGGTGGATCCTGTGACCGTGATCGGAGCAACCTGCTCTCCTTCCACAGCGCTGGTATTATTGACGCAGTATCCGCCCTCCTGGCTGCAGTTTTTGAATGTGTTGTCCGCAACTGTGATTGTGGAGGTTTCGGTCACCGCGCCGCTGAACATAATTCCGCTGCCGCTGCCGCTCAGATCAAAGGTGTTCCCCGTAATCGTACACTTGTCGATTGTACCATAGGCCACAGAGATCGCACAGGACTGGTTTGTTCCATCAAAGGTGCAGTCTGTCACCGTGAGCTCTTCGCCTGCAACCAGCATTCCCCAGCTGCGCATGTTCCGGAAGGTGCAATGATCGTATGTCACATCATTTGCATGGGGATTATTGAGCGCCATATAGCACGTTTTGACCTCGATGTCATCGAGTCCCTCCACGCCTTCCAGTCCGGTGAAGGTCGTATTGGTATAGGTGGCGTTGTTCCAACGGTCAAACACCGCAAATCCGTTGGTACGGATGGTACAGTCTGTTACAACCAGCTTCCACGCTTCGTCGATATTCTCGCCGGTTTGCGCCCAAGCAGCAACGCCGATCACAGAAGGAGACGCACTGTTGATTTCGTCTGCGGTCCCGGCAACAGGGGCGATCAATTCCGTGTTTTTCAGAGTCAGGGTTCCTTCGGCGGCGCCGTAATGAACAATGGCGCCATAGGGAATTGCAGTGCCGGTCATCCGCTGAACAATGCAGTTTTGGATGGTAAGATTTGTTCCCGTTTCCGTGGTTTTTAATTTGCAGGCACCCTGGTCCTTAGAGTCCTCCTCAGAATAGGTCTGCTGGAACCAGATGCCATCCAGTGTGACGCCATCCGCGGCAACACTGACCGTTCCCGTCAGGATCGTGCCGGCTTCGCCCGCGCCGCTGCCAAGCAGCGTGATCTTCTTGCTGATTGTGAGATCCTCGGCATAGGTCCCGGGTTTGATCTGAACCGTGTCGCCGGAGACGGCCGCGTCAATGGCTCCCTGGATCGTGGTGAACTCCCTGTCGCCTATCTGCGCCACAAAGGTCTTGGCGGGATCTTTCCCCACCACAAAGCTGCCGTTCTCATCCTTGACCGCCACATAGCCGTCCTGGCACAAGGCCTCCGGCACTTCAGCGGAGAAGGTGCCGCCGGAGACGGAAACTACCTCGCCGGCAGTGGGCCATGCTTCTTCCGTCTTATCCGCATTATTGAAGGCGTAGGCCTTGACTGCATCAACACTTTCTGCGGATTGGAAGGTTCCGTCCTCAATGGTGACGGTGCCCAGGTCCTGATAGCCCTCCCGCTCCACAATGGAGATGGCAGCGCCGTCGCCGATGACGCCGTCGCTGTCAGTTTTTTGCGTCGGCTCCCCTGTCACTGTGATGGCCGTCTGCGCTCCCCGTACTGCCAGACTGCCGGCGCACATCTGCACACCCACATACTTGGCGTTGATGATGGAGTTTTCGATGGTCACTGTCCCGGTGCTGGGGAAGTAGATGCCGTTCCCATTGGGCACGTTGAGGGTGCTGTTCTTCAGGGCGATGGCGTTCTTCACATTGGTGCCGTTGGTGACGATGCCGTAGATATCTTCTCCCTTAACGTCGACGGTAACACCTTCCAGGGTGAGGGAACTGTTGCTGTACAGCACTTGAGCTCCATCTGCCTCAGGGCTTGTCCCCATCAGGGTGCCGTTCTGGATGGTGAGGCCGACATTCTCATAATTGACATCTACAATCGCGTCTGAGCCTGTGTAAGTATACGTTCTGCCGGCAAGATTCAGCGTGCCGCTGCGGCTGCCGGAATAGATCTTGTCACTTCCAGTATAATCGTGCAGAAGCGTCACGACGGCATTGTCCCCGGCAGCACTCGCCGCATTGGCATAGCGGCCATAAATGCGGTCGACACCGCCGACGCTCACCCGGAAGCCGCCGTTGGCAATATAGTCTGCCGCAGTTTCACTGTATAGGAGATACGCGCTGCTGTCCAGCTTGACAGCATCCGTACCGCCCTCCAGAACCACAAGTGTCACGCCGGCGCCGATTTCGGCGGGCAGCGGAATCGTACTGTTCCCGGATTTCACGCTGACAGGCAGCTTCGCCTGAATGGTGCCGCCCTGCCCGGAAACCGAGTTGATGAGCCGCATAGTGGAGTCCACGCCGTCAACCGGCTTACTGCTGTAATTCGTCTTCAATGCCACTGCGCCGTCACTGCTGGTAACTGCCGTGCCGTCAATATCATAGCCATTGAGATCAATGGTCACGCCATAATTTACAGTGCTGATGCCGGAGGTGAGCACGAGATTCTTCTGCAGCTGGACGGTGCTGCCGGCAGGCGCTGCTTTCGCAGCCGCACTCAAAGTCAGGTAGTTGGTTCTGCTTCCATCCCGGGCAATCACGACCGCCTCGGCGGACTCGTCTTTCACCCCGACAGAGAGGGAGCCATCCGGATTTTCCACCACGCCGTAACCATCCCTGAAGGCGTCGGAACTGTTGACAACCCGCGCCGCCTCGGCGCCGGGGAAGCTGCCGCCGGAAATTTCTGCTGTGGCCGTTTCTGCCAGACTGATCACGTACGAAGAGCCGTCGCCCTGCGTCTGGAAGGTGCCGCCGGTGAGCGTGAGATCCGCGCCGGCCCCCATGGAAATGGCGGTTCCGCTGCTCTCACTGGTGAATGTTCCTTTCGAAATGGTCAGCTTGCCGGTGTTGGCCTCGCCTGCAAAGTAGTCAGAGCCCACAACCGTGCTCTCGGCGGTAAATGTGCCGCCGGAGATCGTTGCCGTGTTGGCATTATATACGGCATAGCGATTCTCGCCGGGCTGCGTGAAGTTGCCGCCGGTAATGGTCAGCTCTCCGTAATCGTCATTCTTTACTGTGATCTGGCCGCCGGTAAAGGTGCCGCCGTTGATGGTCAGCTTGGCTTGATTCCCGCCCGCGCTGGGCTGGGGCTCACCATTGGAGCCATTTTCCGCTGCGGAGCTGTTCTGCCAGCCATTGCCGATCAGGCTGGAATAGAGGCCGGAGTTGCTATCAGAAAACTTCACCGTGACGCCGTCTTTGATGGTCATGGTGCCGAAGTTCTTCAACACATACCAGCTGTTGCTGCCGCTTGCGTCGCTGCCGGTACTTGCCTCCTGAGAGCGGGTATAAGAGCCGCCCTGCAGGGTGATGGCCGCATTGATGTTGTTGTACACCGCACCCCTGCCATGGCTGATGTTATCCACCACGCCGGTCTTCTCCGCGGAGGTATCCACAATGGTAATCCGGGTGCTGTTGTTGAAGATCGTATGACTTTCCTTATTGGTCAGGGTGTGGCCGTTCAGGTCGATTTTGATATACCGGCCTTCCGGGATCACCACGTCTTCAGCCAAGTTCTCATTCAGTGTAATGGTGTACAGCCCTTTGTTGGTGTCTTTGTTATACGCTTGCGTAGCGTCGATGGCCGCACTGACGGAGTCATATTCCGTCGTCCCGCCGTTCTGTTCCATGGTAACGGCGGACTCCTCCAGAAGAATGATCTCCTGAAGCGGCACCTCATTCGGCACAGAGGTGCTGCCATTTTCAGGGATTTCCTCCCCGGTGGGGTCCTGTACACCGTCTTCCGGCGTCTGCGGATCCCTTTCATCCTCTCCGTCACCGGCGGGCAGTTCCGGATCCCCGTCACTGGGCTGAAGGTCCTCTTCTCCCTCCTGCTCTTTCTCCGGATCGTCTGGCTCCTTTTCAGGAGTCGAAGGCTCCTTGATCTGCTCTTCCTGCTGTTCTCCGGATTCTTCCGGAGGTGTGAGTTCCTCTGCAAACACTGCCGTAGGAAGCAACGTCAGTATTAGACAGAGCGCCATCAGAACAGACAGCAACTTTCTCTTCATTTTCTCGTTTCCTCCTTTTATAACTTCTTTATAACCCCTGCGCTTCAGGTTCAGAACGCACAATGACACAGCCGCTTTACAGGCGGCTCCCGCTCCGGAGACCGCCTGTAAACACTGCGAACAGGAAAATCACAGAGCATGTCCCATCACCTCCTCCCAACTGACGATAAGCGGTTCATTTAGCGACCGCTCCTGGAAATGCTCCAGCAGCAGACGAAAGCAGACCGCAGATTCGTCCGCTGTGGATTACTGAGTTTTCTTGGACACCGTATCTGTCTAGCGCGCTGTCCGGGTGTCACGGGTCAGCGTCTGTTCGATCCTTTTCTCTTTAGAATATTTTTATGTCAAAATTTATATTTTGACAATATAAAAGCGAAAATAAATATCTTTACTTACTGTATAGATAATAATATTATACCATCTGGCATTTTGAAACACAAGACCCATCCCGTCTTTTGACACACAAAAAAGAGCCGCAAAAATGAGAAAGATTGCGGCTTTTCTTTTCATACCCATCAGTGCCTGGAAGGCGCTGCTGGCGTGGCACTTTTTCTTTCTCACAGTGCAAACTGTGCAGAGCCAGATGTTTTATATGGTCAAAATATAAATTATGTCCTATAAAATCAATCCCAGCCTGTTTAGTTGCTGTGCGTGCTCCGCACCGGAGGTCGTCAGATAAATGCGTGTGGTTTCGATGGAGCTGTGGCCCAGCACATCGGCCAATCGAACAATATCCTTACAGGCCCGGTAGAAGATCGTGGCAAAGAGATGCCGAAAATTGTGCGGGAATACTTTTCCCGGCTCCACTCCTGCGTATCTGCACAGCTGTTTCATCTCCGCCCAGATCTGACGGCGGCTCAAGCTTCTTCCGCTTCTGGTGAGAAAGATCTCACCAGAAGCGGTTTTGTGTTTTTGCGCGTATTTCAGCAGCTTCCGGCAAAGTTTTTCCGGCAGGAGGATGGTTCGGATTTTCCCTTTTAAAAAGATATCCGTCCGGCCCCGTTTTGCTGCCTCCATGGTGATATACTGCACTTCGGAGACACGGATGCCGGTAGCGCAGATCGTCTCCATAAGCAGCGCCAGCCGCTCCTGTCCTCTGGAACGGGCCGTCTCCATCAGACGTTCGTACTCCGGACGTGTCAGCTCCCGGCCCGCGTCCCGGAACAGCCGGCGCTGGACTCTCAGAAATTTTACCCGGCACCCGTCCCAGCCCAGAAAGTGAAACAGGCCGTTGAGCGCCGCCAGCATGGCATTGACCGTTGCCGGCGCATAGTCCTGCGTAAGCAGATGCTCTTTCCAGGCTGCCGCCGTCTCCTTTGTCACCGGAGAGCCGTCCAGCCAGACGGCGAATGCCCGGATGTGGCGCAGGTAATTCTCGATGGTGCCGGGGCTGCGCTCCTCGGCACGCAGGTGCGCAGCAAAGGCTGTGAGTCGTTCACTGGAAATCGTAAGTTCAGACATTTGCAGACCTCCTCAACAAAAGATCCTCCTTATTTTACCTTGCAGACGGCGGTTTATGTGCCGGGGATATTCTCCCGAGCTCTTCGGAAAAAGCCGAAAAAGCGGGAACATCTACATGATGTTCCCGCTTTTTCCATGTCACAATATCTGTTTTTCTGCCGGAGATGTCTCCCGCCCTCCGCCGTATTGCGGCTGTGCTTTGATCAGCCAGTCCCGGGCTTCCTGCAGCTCCCGCCTTCCCGGCGTGATCTGCAGCTGGTAGTTGACCCGGCCCAGGAGCTGAGCCAGGTAGCGGTCCTCCGGTCCGTCGATCCCGGCTCGCGCCATGTGGCCGGAGATGCCAAATTTTTGGCAGAAATGCAGCTCCTGGCGCAGTGCACGGCGCTCTTCGGACGGGACATTGCACTTTTTGTTGACCACAATACCTGTCACAAGCTGCCGGCGGTCTGCCGGGAGCCATTTTGTCTTTCCGGGATTGAGATAGAACCCCAGCGCCCGCAGCCGGGGCTCCACGCACCGGAGCACCTCATCCCGGGCGAAATCGCCGGAGAACGTCATGTCGTCGCAGTACCTGGTGTAAGCGATCTGCCTCTCCCGGCACCAGGCCCCCACCTCGTTGTCAAAGTCCCGCATAAGGATATTGGTGATGCAGGGGGATGTGGGCGCCCCCTGGGGCAGCCGATCCCACCCGTAGCACAGCATAGCCAGCAGAATACGTAAGTTCTCTGCATAAACCTCAGCTGGAAAGGCAGTTTCCTTCACAGCGGAATACAGGATACTGTCAAAAAAATGACGGATGTCCAGCTTCAAAACACAGGGCTTTCCCACATGGGGCGCAGCATTGCACAGAGTGCTGCCGCCGTATCGATAGGCCATGGCGTAGGGGGACACAGGCATGTGGACCAGCAGCACCCGCAGGATCTGGCGCTGGATGTGCTTCAGCAGCGGGTCCGGGACCGACAGCTCCCGCACACCGCCGGAGGACTTGGGGAGCTGCCTGCGGATGTAATGGCGGTCCAGTGTATTGCTGACGGCATACAGCGTCCCGGCGGGGATCCCCAGATCCCGCACAAGGGAGGAGAGCTCCCGATAGACAATCAAGTGCTCTCCTCCCTTCTCATGCCTACGGAGCGATACAAATTTGTATGGGGAACCGCGCGGCGGTATCTTCCAGCACATCGCAGGTGTGCTCCAATACCGCAAGCGGGCTCGCCTGCGCGAAGCGCATACGCCAGAATCCAGCCAACCGGCCGCGACTCGCGGCCGGCGCCCGAAAGGGGCTGCAGCTATCACCCCTGTCAGCAGGCATGGTGCGAACTTTATCAGAATTATAGCAGATCGCCCGCCGCTGTCAAGAGGCGGACGGCAGCCACAGCTCACAGCGGAAGACCTCGCCGTCGTAGAGCCGGTCAGCAGCTGCACCTTCACCGGCTGGGACACCGCCTTTTCGATCTCCGCCTGGAGCACAATCCGGCTGCACCTTTACGGGCAATCGGTTCCGTTTCAACTGCACCGATGGCACTCCCGGCCACTCCCTATACAACGAAAATACGTTTGAATACAACGGCATCGCCGTCCTGCTGAAATCGGTTCCCTCAGACCCCGCGCCGGACTTTCAGAACAGTGTGTTCCCCGGCAACGACACCGATATCCGGCTGTCCCCCGGCGGGTGGGCCCACCGTGAGTCCCCGGGCGTCCGCCCCGGCATTTTATCAAAATCACGACTGGTTTTTTATGGAACACTGCCAAACTTTTTATAGGGTTGCATCCGATACTTGACAAAAAATATCCAAATTGGTATTCTCCAATTAACAATACGACACATAAAAGGAGAACGCGGCATTGGTCATTACCCGGGAGACAGATTACGCCCTGCGCATCCTGCGGGCACTGTTGGATGGAAAACTGCATACCGCGGGACAGATCGCACAGGATGAACTCCTCCCCCAGGCCTTTGCCTATAAAATCCTGAAAAAGCTGGAGAAGGCCGGACTGGTGGAGGTGGTCCGCGGAACGGCGGGCGGCTGTCGGCTGTCGGCGGATTTGACCGGCACCAGCCTCTATGACCTGATGAAGGCCATGGGAGAACGCGGGAATCTGAGCTCCTGCATGGACCCGGCGTATCAATGCCCCTGGCGCAGCTGCCACGGCGGCTGCACCGTGCACTGCAAGCTGGCTGAGATTCAGAACAAGCTGGACGAGGAGCTGCGGGCCCACAGCCTGCAGGAGATTTTGACGGACCCCTGATTTGACAGTTTTTCTTTTGCCTGAAAGTTGATAAATTTTATCAAGATTAAAGAGGAGGTACGACTATGCTGTTTCAGACCACACAGGCACACGAGGAACTCCGCGCCAAAGTCCGTGCGTTTGCGGAGGAGGAGATCAAACCCATCGCGTTCATGCTGGACCAGCAGAACGAGTTCCCGGACGAGGCCATCCGGAAGCTGGGCGAGATGGGCCTCATGGGCATCCCCTTCCCCGCGGAGTACGGCGGCGCCGGGCTGGATGCCCTGAGCTACGCCATCGCCGTGGAGGAGCTGGCCCGGGTGGACGGCGGCGCGGGCGTCATCCTGTCCGCCCATGTCTCCTTAGGCTCCTGGCCCATCTTCGCCTACGGCACCGAGGAGCAGAAGCGCAAGTACCTGGTGCCCCTGGCCAAGGGCGAGAAGATCGGCGCCTTCGGCCTGACGGAGCCCAACGCCGGATCCGACGCCGGCGGCACCGAGACCACCGCCGTCCTGAAGGGCGACCACTATGTCCTCAACGGCGGCAAAATCTTCATTACCAACGCCCCCAAGGCGGACACCTATGTGGTCTTTGCCGTCACCACACCGGATATCGGCACCCGGGGCATCAGCGCCTTCATCGTGGAGAAGGGCTGGAAGGGCTTCTACTTCGGCGACCACTACGACAAAATGGGCATCCGCTCCTCCTCCACTGCCGAGCTGATCTTTGACAATGTGGAAGTGCCCAGGGAGAACCTGCTGGGCAAGGAGGGCGACGGCTTCAAGATCGCCATGTCCACCCTGGACGGCGGCCGCATCGGTATCGCGGCCCAGGCGCTGGGCATCGCCCAGGGGGCCTATGACGCCGCCGTGGCCTACTCCAAGGAGCGCATCCAGTTCGGCAAGCCCATCGGCTTCCAGCAGGCCATCTCCTTTAAGATCGCCGACATGGCCACCAAGCTCCGCTGCGCCCGGTTCCTGGTGTACTCCGCCGCCGAGCTGAAGGAGGAGCACGCCCCCTACGGCATGGAATCCGCCATGGCCAAGATGTACGCCTCCGACATCGCCCTGGAGGTCACCAACGACGCCCTGCAGATCCACGGCGGCGCCGGGTTCATGAAAGGTATGGAGGTGGAGCGGGCCTACCGGGACGCCAAGATCACCACCATCTACGAGGGCACCAACGAGATCCAGCGGGTGGTCATCGCCTCCCATATCCTGGGCAAGGCCCCCAAGAGTTCCGGCGGTTCCTCCAGCCAGCCCAAGAAGCCCGCGCCCGTCACCGGTGTGCGGAAGAAGGTCATCCTGCGGGACGGCTCCCCCGCCGAGCAGGTGGCCGCCCTGGTGGAGCATTTGAAGAAGGACGGCCACGACTTCACTGTGGGCATCCCCCTGGACACCCCCATCGCCCAGGCGGAGCGGGTGGTCTCTGCCGGCAAGGGCATCGGCGGCAAGAAGAACATGAAGCTCATTGAGGATCTGGCCAAGGCCGCCGGCGCGGCCATCGGCTCCTCCCGTCCGGTGGCGGAGACGCTGAAATACGTGCCCCTGAACCGCTATGTGGGCATGTCCGGTCAGAAGTTCACCGGCAACCTGTACATCGCCTGCGGCATCTCCGGCGCGGTGCAGCACCTGAAGGGTATCAAGGACGCCTCTACCATCGTGGCCATCAACACCAACGCCGGCGCCCCCATCTTCAAAAACTGCGACTATGGCATCGTTGGGGATGTGAACGAGATTCTGCCCCTGCTGACCGCTGCTCTGGACACCGGCGAAAAGCAGCCCGCGCCGCCCATGGTGAAGATGAAGCGGCCCCGTCTCCCCAAGCCGGAGCCCATCGGCAAGCGATACGTCTGCGGCGGCTGCGGCTATGAGTACATCCCCGAGCTGGGCGACCCGGACGGTGACATCGCCCCCGGCACGTTGTTTGAAAAGCTGCCGGAGGACTGGGTCTGCCCGGAGTGCGCGGAGCCCAAGGACCAGTTCATTGAGGCGTAACGGCCTGTCATCTGTGAGTAAAGGAGGATTTCTGCATGCATTGTGTGAGAACTGTTACCGAAAATCTCTATTGGGTCGGCGCCAATGACCACCGTCTGGCTCTGTTTGAGAACATCCACCCCATCCCCAAGGGGGTCAGCTACAACGCCTATCTGCTGCTGGACGAAAAGAGCGTCCTGTTTGACACGGTGGACTGGTCCGCCTGCCGCCAGCTGCTGGAGAACCTCGAATACCTGCTGAACGGAACGCCTCTGGACTATCTGGTCATCAACCACATGGAGCCGGACCACGGCGCCTCCATCGAGGAGATCCTGCTGCGCTATCCCAAGGTCCGGATCATCTCCACGGAGAAGGCCTTCATGCTGATGCGCCAGTTCGGCTTCCATGTGGACGGTCACGAGTGCATCCAGGTCAAGGAGGGCGACACCTATTCCTTCGGCGACCACACCGTCACCTTTGTGGGAGCTCCCATGGTCCACTGGCCCGAGGCCATGGTGACCTTTGATACCACCAACGGCGTCCTCTTCTCCGCCGACGCCTTTGGGTCCTTCATCGCCCTGGACGGCAAGCTGTTTGCCGACGAGGTGAACTTCGACCGGGACTGGATCGACGAGGCCCGCCGGTACCTCACCAACATCGTGGGCAAGTATGGCCCCCACATCCAGCTGCTGCTGGGCAAGGCCGGCGGCATCCTGGACCAGATCCGGTATATCTGCCCCCTTCATGGTCCCGTGTGGCGGAAGGATCTGGGCTACTTCATCGACAAGTACGACAAATGGAGCCGCTATGAGCCGGAAGTCAAGGGCGTGCTGATTGTCTACGCCTCCATGTACGGCAACACCGAGGCAGCCGCCCAGGCGCTGGCCGCCAAGCTTTGCGAACGGGGCATCACCGACGTGGCCCTGTACGACGTGTCCAACACCCATGTGTCCTACCTGATTGCCGAAAGCTTCAAGTACAGCCACATCGTCCTGGCCTCCGTTACCTACAATCTGGGCATCTACCCGGTGATGAAGAGCTATCTGGAGGACATGAAGGCCCTGAACCTCCAGAACCGCACCTTCGCCATCATCGAGAACGGCTCCTGGGCCTGCAAGTCCGGAGACCTGATGCAGGCCTTCATCGACGAGGAACTCAAGAACATGACGGTGCTCAACGAGCGGCTGTCCCTGGCCTCCTCCCTTCAGGCGGACAAGGCCGCAGAGCTGGATCAGCTGGCGGACGCCCTGGTGGAATCCCTGCAGGAGGACCTGGAGAACTGACGCCCCGAGCAGCCGGATAGCTCCGTGCACCGGAGGAAATCCCATAAGAAACGCGCACCGGGCGGAAACGGTCTCCCCCGGTGCGCCTTCGCGCAGAGGAGAGCGGCATATCCATAGGGATATGCCGCTCTTTTTTTCTTTCGGGTCAGCCGGTGGACTCCCCCGAGGCGGGCTTTCGGCACAGGCGGGCCGCCTGCCGCCTCGCTGCTGGGGCAGGGCAGGTGGACCTGGCGGGCACTTCGTCCCGTGCTCCGCGTCCCGCTCCCCACCGCTGCTGTCTGCGACCAGCAGCATATTCGATCCGTTTTTCTCAAAAAGCTGGCCAGATATTTCTTCAGACACCTGGCCCCGGAAATGAACCGCGTCCCATTTTCAAAAATCAAATTATGTATCGTTCTCTTCCCGCATAGCGGCCGTTCTGGGGCTATTATAAAAAATTGAGATTTCCGGAGAAGCCTCAAAAGCTATGGGCATATACCTTTCCGTTACAGCCCGTGAAGCGGGATCAAAGGGAAAATACCGCCCTCGCCGCGCTCAGGAACCGTTTGACAGTAACTGCGGACCCGTGGGCGTGGAGCGGGCCGAAGGGGATGGTGTAGTTCCAGTCCACGGGGAGGGCCTTCAGCCGGGAGTTCACATTTCTGTCGGTTGTCAATGGTCATCATGTCCTTGGAGTTTTCACGCGGGTTGAACACCTGGATGCAGAAGAAGTCAAAGCCCACGAACCGGATCTGGGAATCGTCCTGTCACAGCTCCGGTGCCCACTGGTCAATGGGACCGGTCACGCAGCAGGCGGCCGCTGCTGGAAACGGAGGTCTGTTCCCCACACAGGGGGAAATGAAATTCTCCATGATAAATTCACAATCCTGTGCTATACTTTTTCCCGGTGATTGTTGATGAAACGAATTCTGATCGTGGAGGATGAGCCGGAGCTGCAGGAGCTGCTGTGCGCCTATCTGCAGGACGCGGGCTATGCGGCCGCTGTGGCCGGAGACGGCGCGGCGGCCCTGGACCTGTTCCGCGCCCAGTCTTTTGACCTGGTCCTGCTGGACATCATGCTGCCGAAAATCGACGGTTTCGGGGTCTGCGCGCAGATCCGACGCCAGTCCCAGGTGCCCATTCTGATGCTCACGGCTCTGGACGGAGAGACGCAGCAGCTCCGGGGCTTCGGCCTGAATATCGACGACTACGTGACCAAGCCCTTCTCCATGCCGGTCCTGCTGGAGAAAATCCGGGTGATCCTTCGCCGGAGCGGCGAAGCGGCGGAAAGCCGCCTGCATTACCGGGATCTGGTGGTGGACCTGGACACCAGGGAGGCTGCACTGGACGGCCGTCCCCTGGATCTGACGGCCCGGGAATTCGAGCTGCTGCGCACCTTTCTGGCCGCGCCGGGGCGGGTCTTCACCCGGGAGATGCTGCTCTCCAGGCTGTGGGGCTACGACTTCTTCGGGGATGAACGGGTGGTGGACAGCCACATCAAAAACCTCCGCCACAAGCTGGGGCGGGACTATATTGAAACCGTGAGAGGGGTGGGCTACCGTGCTGCGAAGGAAACTCGCTGAAAGCCTGACGGTGCGTATTTTTCTGCTTACCTTCCTGCTGCTGCTGGGGGCAGGGGGACTCACCTTCGCCCTGATTGCCTGGGCCACCCCCATCACCTACACCGCTGTGATCAGCGACCGGCTCCAGGCCCAGGTAGCCGACCTCACCCAGCAGCTGGCGCAGACCAATCTGGCCGACGCGGGGCCCATCCTGGACGCCTTTGTCCGGGAGAGCGGGGCGGAGGTAGCCCTGACGGCCCCCGGCGGGGCGGAGGCGGACACCGGCTCCCTGTTGGTCCTGCCGGAGGAGGACTGGCAGGTGGCCGTCACCATGTCCGGGGCGGACAACTCGGTCCAGACCTATGAGGCCGACACCTATCAGGTGCAGATTGACCGGGCCGACGGTGTGGTGACCGCCACTCAGACGGGGATCCTCACCACCCAGATCACCTTTGCCGACCAGGAGGGGACCTACCAGCTGCTGGTCTCCCCTCAGCTCCGCTTGGCCAACCAGGCGGTGGAGGCCCTGGGGCGGGTGGCCCCCTGGCTGGCTCTGGCGCTGCTGGCCTTCTCCCTGCTGTGTGCGTTCGGGTACTCCCGGTATATCACCCGGCCCATCGTGCGGCTGAACGGCATCGCTGGCAGGATGGCGGAGCTGGACCTCCAGTGGGTGTGCGGGGAGCGGCGCCGGGACGAGATCGGCCAGTTGGGCCGCAGTCTGGACAAAATGGCCCGGCGGCTGTCTGCCGCCCTCACCGACCTGGAGACCGCCAACCAGGCCCTGCGGGGGGAGGTGGCCCGGGAGCGGGAGCTGGACCGACAGCGGATGGCCTTTTTCTCCGCCGCCTCCCACGAGCTGAAGACGCCCGTCACCATTTTGAAGGGACAGCTGGCCGGGATGCTGGAGGGCGTCGGCGTATATCAGGACCGGGACAAGTACCTGCTCCGCTCTCTCCAGACAACCGGCCGGATGGAGCGCCTGATCGGCGAGATGCTGTCCATCTCCCGCATGGAGTCCGGATCTGCCGCCGTCCGGCAGGAGCCCGTGGACCTGTCCGCCCTGATGGCGCAGCAACTGGCTCTGGACCGGGAGCTGCTGGAGCAGCGGGGCCAGCAGCTGGTGTCCGCACTGACCCCGGGGATTACCGTGCCCGCAGACGCCTCCCTGCTGGGGAAGGCCGTGGGCAACCTGCTCTCCAACGCCTCCCGCTACTCGCCGGAGGGGGCGGAAATCCGGGTTTGGTGCGGCCGGTTGGAGGGCCGCCCCGCCCTGAGTGTGGAGAACACCGGAGCGCGGGTCAGCGGAGATGCCCTGCCCCACCTGTTTGAAGCCTTTTACCGGGAGGAGGGTTCCCGGAACCGGAGCACCGGCGGCAGCGGACTGGGGCTCTATCTGGTGAAAATGATCCTGGACCGGCACGGCGCGGTGTGTACCATTGAGAATACGGAGGAAGGGGTAAAAGCGACTGTAAGGTTTTAGTTTTCTGCCCATTCCGGACTTTCTTCCGCAGATGTGACCGTTTCAAGTATACGCTGAGACATCGTACAAGCGGAGAAGCTGCATAGATCAGGCCAAGGAGGTTGCGTATGGCGAAAAAAATCCTGGTTCATGGTTCTGGACACAAGGCGGCAAGCTGGAAGGAAACGGTCTCCTGCATGGATGGCAAAGAGGAGCTGCTGTGTCCGGACCTGTGTGCCCTGCTTGCCGGGAAAACAGCAAGCTATCCGAGCCTCTATGGGGCGTTTGCAGAATACTGTGATCACGTCGGCAGAGCGGTCCATCTGTGCGGTCTTTCACTGGGCGGTATCCTGGCGCTGAACTATGCGCTGGACTTCCCCGAAAAGGTAAAAACGCTGGTCCTGATCGGGACGCCTCATAAAATTCCCAAGGCGGCGTTCGGTATCCAAAACCTGATTTTCCGCTTTCTGCCCAGATCCGTTTTTGACACCATGGCCTTTGATAAAGAGAGCACGTTTGTCTTGGGCAATTCCATGAAGAAGCTGGATTTCAGCGGCAGAGTGCGCGGTATGCGGTGTCCCGTCCTCATCATCTGCGGGGAAAAGGACCGTTCGAATATCCGCTCCGCCCAATACCTGTCGCAGAACATCCCTGGCGCGGAATTACAGCTTATCGAACATACCGGCCATGTTGTGAATGAAGAAAACCCAAAGGCGCTGGCCGAGCGCCTGAACAAATTCTATTCCCTGCATCCCTGACTGCTCCGCCAATGTATATGGAAGAAAACGAGTCCGCCGCAAAACAGAAATGTTCTGCGGCGAACCTTTTTGGCAGGATATTTCCCGGTGTCCGCTTCTCCACACAAACCACACATAATCTCCAACTCCCCTCCACACAGCCATGGTATCCTTTCCGTATCCCAAGCAGAAAGGATCCCGATCACATGGAAATCAACATTCAAAACGTCAGCATGACCTACCCCAGCGGAAAACAGGCCCTGCAGAACCTGAGTCTGGAGCTCCGGTCTCCCAGCCTCATCGGCCTGCTGGGGCCAAACGGCGCGGGCAAGTCCACTCTGATGAAGCTGCTGGTGGCCGCCCTGCTCCCCACATCCGGCTCCATTCTGGTGGACGGACAGCCCCTTCTCAAGACGGAGCGGCAGCTGAAGGCCCAGCTGGGCTATCTTCCCCAGGATTTCGGGTTGTTCAACGAGCTCACCGTGGCCCAGTTCCTGGACTATATGGCCGCCCTGAAGGGGCTGCGGGACTCCGGAACAGCCGTCCGCGAGGTGATCCGGACGGTCAATCTGGAGGGGCAGGCCCGCGCCCGCATCCGCAGCCTGTCCGGCGGACAGCGCCAGCGGGTGGGCATCGCCCAGGCCCTGCTGGGCGCCCCTCCCCTCCTGATCCTCGATGAGCCGACGGTGGGGCTGGACCCGGAGGAGCGCATCCACTTCCGCAACCTGTTCTCCCGCACGGCCCAGGACCGGCTGGTACTGCTGTCCACCCACATTATCGAGGACGTGCAGTCGGTGTGTGACCGGCTGGTGGTCATCGACCACGGGCAAATCCTGTTCACCGGCACGCCGGAGCAGTTGATTCAGGCGGCAGAGGGCCATGTGGGCGTGTTCTGGGAACGGGAAGCCGGTCAGGAGCAGGGCCTGCACATCACCGCCCGGGTCAACACCAGCCAGGGCGTCCGATGCCGCGCAGTGGCGGACGCGCTGCCCGCCTATGTCCAGCGGTCGGAACCGTCTCTGGAGGACGCCTACCTCTATCTCATCTCACGGGAGGCGGTACAATGAAGCTCCTGCGTCTGTTCCCCCTGGAGCTGGGACGGCTTCTGCACAGCCGCATGACCTGGCTCATCGTTCTTCTGACCGTCATCTCCCCCGCAGTAGGACTCGTCCTCTACAAGCCGGCCATTGCCAGCACCATGCTCTCCATGTACCTGGCCAATCCGGCCCTGGCCGGAGGGGCGGCGGGCGGTATTCTCTTCGGCCTGCTCACAGTATATGAGCTGGACCGGGCCGGCCGCAGCCGTGTGGAGGTGCTCACCAATGCGGTTGTTTCTCCTCTAGCTGCGGCGCTGGTACGCCTGCCGGCCCTGCTGGCGGCAGCCGGACTGGCGCTGGTCCTCACCATGCTGGTGTGGCTTCCCATCAGCTGTGGGCTGATCGGCTCCATCTTTGACGGGGGCGACTATGTCCTGGCGTACCTGCTGTTCATGGGACTGGCGCTCCCGCTGTCTATTCTGGCTGCCTCTGCCGCCTATCAATATACCCGGCGGGCGGACCTGTCCCTGGTGCTCTTTGCCGCCTTTGCGGCGTTGAGCCTGACTGTCTGGGCGGACAACTGGCAGCTCTGCTGGCTGAACCCCTGCGTGTGGGCGCTGTCGGACGATTTCTCCAATTTCCGCATCTTTCGGTCCGTAGCCTGGATGCGGCTCACCTGGCTGGCGGCCCTGGCGGGGATCTGGACGGTGTCGTATCTCTGCATCCGGCAGTACGGGAAGGGGCTGCCCGGCTCCCTGGCCCGGAGCGTGCGGCGGGCCCACCGGCCTATCATCGCCCTGTCGCTTCTGGCCTGTTCCGGCTTTGCCTATGCCGCCCAGCCCCTGGTGGACCACAGCAACCCCGACCAGACGGTTATGGACTTCTACCAGGTTCCCTATGCGGAGAATGTGGTCTGCACCAGCCGCAGCGCCCAGGTATTCCCGGACACCACCGCTGGGACGGTCTCCGGCACGGCGGCCTACCGGTTCCGGAACACCTCCGGGCAGGCGTGGACAGCGGCCTTCGGCGTCAATCCGGGCTATACCATCTCCAACGTGCGGGTCAACGGCGCCGAAGTGCCCTTCTCTGTGAGCGACTATCAGGAGTACAACGAGGCCATGCTGGAGGTGGCCCTCCCGTCGGACCGGGAGATCGAACTGACTATGGACTACGGTGGCTTTCCCCGGGAAAACCGGAATGTGTCCATCATGCAGGGCGGCACGGAGATCAGCTCTGAATACCTATGCCTGGAAAATGCCGGATTGTCTCCCCGCCTGATGAACGTGCTGCCGGGGGAAAACGGTTATCCCACCACCATCGAGATCACGCTTCCCGCATCCATGTCGGTCATCCCCTTCGGGGCCAGCAAGGCGGAGGTCGTCGCAGAACAGACAGACGGCACAAAAACCTGGCGCTATGACTCCAACAGCGCCGGCGGCATTCTCTATGCCGGGGACTACATCCGCCAGGATATCCAGGCCGGCGGCATGGACATCGAATTCTACTACGGCCGCAAGCATCAGGCCGTCATGGAGGCCGCCGGGGCGGCGGAGGCCGTGAAGTCGGTGGTGGACTACTGTACAGCGCACTACGGCATGTTGTCCTTCGGCAGCGGCGATACCCTGAAGCTCATTCAGAGCCGGGTGACCGGCGGCGGCTACGCCGCAAACGGCGCCAGTCTGCTGGACGAGGCAGACTTCACCGCCGACAATCTGAGCGATACCGGCAAGGGCGGCGGAGCCGGAGAAGTCATGATCCACGAACTGGTCCATCAGTGGTGGGGCCTTGGAAACATGTTTGATGCGTCGGATGAAAGCAGCCCCTGGTCGGCAGAGGGCCTGACGGTCTACACCACCTACCGTATTGTCAAGGAGCGATACGGCCCATCCTACGCACAGGAGCACTATGTGGACCAGTGGCAGCAGGCGGTGGACAACTATTACCTGAACTTCTATGTCCGCAATCCGGACTATTTGGAGGCGCTGCCCGAAGAGGAGCGGCTGGAGATCTCCAATAGCCTCCGCTATGTGCGGCAGTACTGCGAAATGCCCCTGAAGATTTTGAAAGCGGAGCAACTGGTCGGCGGCGAGGAGGCCATGGACCGGATCCTCCGCGGCCTGTTCAACCGGGAGCTGGATCCCATGTATCCCTATCTGACCTACCAAGACTTTTTAAACGCCTGCGGGCTGACAGAGGAGGACCTGAACCTTGCGTAAAATTTTTCTCTATGAGTGCAAGCGCCTGCTGTGGAACAAATTTTTCGCCGGGCTTGTGCTGGTGCTCCTGTTCTACGGCTGGCAGGTGCTGCGGCGCGTGACCATCCTCGGGGTGTCCCACACCGCCCCCTTTTCCCCCTGGAGCTTCGGGGACTTTCTGAGCCGGATGCTCCCGCTGCTCTGGATCGGGGCGCTGTTTTTCCTGACCTTCTTCACCTCGGAAAAAGCCCGACGGGCAGCAGTGCTCACAGACGCGGCTCCCCTTCCGCCCCGCCGGTACGCCCTGGCCCGGTGCGCCGCCGCTCTGACCGGCACCGCCCTGCTGGCGCTGGCCTGCATCTCAGAAGCCGCCTGCTTCTATGGGATCTATTTCGGCTGGTATGGCTGGAGCGGCCTGGTATTTCCCACGCTGGTCACACTGGTCCCTCCGCTGGTGTTCGCACTGGGCAGCGGCTGGCTGTTGGGAATGCTCCGGCCCTGGCTGCTCTATGTCTGGATGCTGGTTTCTCCCGTCTGTCTGGCGCTCCCCCTGCCGGAATCGCTGGGGCTGTGGAACGGGCGCCTCTTCGCCCAGTATCCCCTGACCCTGGGGACACTGGACCCGGCGTTTACGCTGCCGGCGGCCGTTCTTTTCGTCCAGTTCGTCCTGCTGGCGAGCGGCGTGGTCCTGCTGGCGGTTCGGCCCGAGGGCCAGCGGCAGCACTGAACAGGCCGCCTCCGTCCGCGCCGCATCGGAGAAGGGTGAATTTCCTGTAATGTAATTTTACTTTTCACCAATTAAAGCACAGTAATATTTTCGTTTTGATGGAAACAATTGTCCTCCTCTCCGAATCCGGCCTGTGGGATCAGGCGGCTCCGTATCCGGAAAGTGGAAAACCGTTCCAGGCAGGACGGCATGTGTGCAAAGAGCCCGGCACGCCGCAGTGTGCTCCCCTCTTTCCAAAAAGACAGGCATCCGGAGATTCCGGATGCCTGTCCTTCTGCTTTTGAATCAGCTGCGAGCGGTCACTTCACATCGGGCATGGCCCACTCTTTAACGCCCGCAAAGTACGGGCTCTGCTTACGGCGGCGGAAGTCGTCCGCGTCCTTCTGAGACCAGTCGTACAGGCCCTGCCCCGCCGCCTGCCCGGTCTTGCCGGTGGCCAGGCCGTCCAGCACCAGCTGCTGGAGCTCCCGGGTGCCGCACAGGTCCGGATAGACGTTCTTTGCAATGGCGCTCTCCAGTTCGTATCCCACGGCGTCGAAATACTCCAGCAGGCCGATGGATGCATAGCGCATTCCCACGGCGTACTTCACCGCCCGGTCAATGTCCGCCGCGGTGGTGACTCCCTGCTCAATGAGGTAGATGGACTCCCGGAACAGCGCCTGGGCAAAACGGTTCACCAGGAAGCCGGGCACACTGCGGTTCAGCACCACTACCTGCCGGTGCAGCGTCTCCAGCAGCGCCAGCGTACGGGTCACTGTGTCCTCCGCCGTCTTTTCGTGGCGCACCACCTCCACCAGGGGCAGCATGTGCACCGGCTGGAACGGATGCGCGATCAGAAGACGCTCCGGGTGGGAAACCAGCCCCGCCAGGATCTCTGCGTCGATGGAGGACGTGCAGGAGGCGATCACCACGTTGGGCGCAGCGTTCTGCTCGATGGTCTCATAGACGGCCCGCTTCTCCTCAGTGCCCTCCGCCACTGCCTCGAAGACGAAGGTGTGCTCCTGCAGAGCGGCAGGGTCGTTGGTGATGGTGACCAGGGCCATGGCGGCCTGCTTGTTGCCCTCCGTAGCCAGGCCCTCGGCGATCAGGTCATCCCAGTTCTGCTCGATGGACTTCCGGCACCGCTCCAGCCCCCGCTCCGAGTGTCCGATGACCGTGCAGGGCAGGCCGTTGCCGATGATGAGCGTGGCCTGGCAGGAACCGATGGTGCCCGCTCCATAAACCGCAATTCGTTCCATAGCTGCCTCCTTTTATGATTCCTATGATTCTATTACATCATGGCCCAGCCGTGGGTCAGCCGCAGGGACTGGCCCGTCAGAGCGCCCTGATCCTTGGACAGGAATACCAGCGTGTTGGCTACATCCTCCACCGTGGTGAACACCCCGTCCACGGTATCCCGCAGCATGATGTTCTTCACCACTTCCTCCTCCGTAATGCCCAGGGAAGCCGCCTGCTCGGGGATCTGCTTTTCCACCAGCGGCGTCTTGATGAAGCTGGGGCAGATGGTATAGGTGTAGATGCCGTACTCGGCGCCCTCCCGGGCGATGGCTTTTGCCAGTCCGGCCACGCCGTGCTTGGCGAAGTTGTAGGGCTCTTTCAGCTTGGAGCCCACGAAGGACTGTACGGAGCCGGTGAACACGATCCGGCCGCCCTTGCCGGAGGCCTTCATCCGGCGGTAAGCCGCCCGGGACACCAGGAAGGCGCCGTCGGCGTGAATGGCCATCATCTTCCGCCAGTCCGCGAAGGGATACTCCTCAAAGGGGTGGACGATCTGCACACCGGCATTGGACATGACCAGATCGCAGGAGCCGTAGGTCTCCATCATCTTGTCAAAACCAGCCTCCACCTCCTGCTCATCGGCCACATCCATGTGGACGGCGATGGCGGAGAGGCCCTCTGCTGCCAGTTTGGCAGCCAGTTCCTCCGCAGCGGGCAGATTCACATCCGCCACCACGACGCCGTACCCCTCCTGCGCCATGCGCTCGGCGCAGGCCTTGCCGATACCGGACGCAGCACCGGTAATCAATGCGGATTTCATAGTCATCATGATTTCCTCCTCAATCATTTATCTTGTATCTTGATCTCGTCCGAAGCGTCAGACGATGCCGATGGTACCCAGAATGATGGCAACGATATTGGCCAGGATGGGAATTGCGCCAGCCACTATGAACATATCGAAGTATCCGCGCTTGTGGGAGATCTTGCAGTAGGACAGATAGGTGACCACCGCGCCGTCATGGGGCATGGTGTTCAGTCCGCCGCAGGCGATGGAGCCAACCCGGTGGAACACCGCCAGAGGAATGCCGGAGGTCTGGGACATCTGAATAAAGTTATCCGCCAGAGCGTCCAGGGCGATCTGGAGACCGCCGGAGGCGGAGCCTGTGGCACCAGCCAGGACATTGATGGCGATGGATTCTGCGATCAGGGGACTGCCGCCGATTCCCAAAACCAGCTCGGACAGGAACGCAAAACCCGGGGTAATCTTCACAACGGAGCCGAAGCCTACCGCTGCCGCGGTGTTCATAATGGCGGACACTGCGCTCTGGCAGCCCTTGTTGCAGGTCTCACCTACATTGGTCAGATACACACTGCCCCGCACCTTTCCCATCAGGAACAGGAACACCAGGGAGAGCAGGATCCCCGCCAGCAGGCACACCACGATGTTCATCTTGAACACATTCAGCAGGATCACAATGACCACAAAGGGGATAAAGCAGCACCAGGCCGGGGGCAGCTTATCGTCCGGCACCTCCTCCGGCATCTCATCCGGTTCGTCATACCCCTCGCCCGCGGCACGGAA
This sequence comes from Oscillibacter acetigenes, assembly GCF_025567605.1. Taxonomy (NCBI): domain Bacteria; kingdom Bacillati; phylum Bacillota; class Clostridia; order Eubacteriales; family Oscillospiraceae; genus Oscillibacter; species Oscillibacter acetigenes. Next base: position 274,698 of record NZ_JAOQKG010000003.1, read on the forward strand.
CTTCTTGGCCCGCCAGCTCAGCCACAGGACAGGACCCACGAACATGATGATGGTGCACACAATCCCGATCACAGGCGCCGCCGTGGCGGTGGTTCCGAAATACTCTGTGGGAATCAGGTTCTGGATCGTCGGCGTGCCGGGCATCGCGCTCATGGCAAAGGTAAAAGCGCCGGTCATAATCGTGGCCGGAATCAGGCGCCGGGTAATGTCAGCCTCCTTGAACAGCCCCAGCACAATGGGATACATGGAGAAAATGATGACGAAGCCTGAGATCCCGCCATAAGCCAGCACACCGCCGCACAGGACGGAGGCAAAGATCGCTTTGTCCCGCCCGACCAGCTTTACAACGGCTTTCGTCAAAGAGACCGCGCCGCCGGAATCCTGCATGATCTGGCCAAAAATCGCGCCCAGCATAAACGCCGGGAACCACTCCTTGACGAAGCCGACCATACCCTCCATGTAGTTCTGCGTATAGGCGGTAAACATGTCCAGCCCGCCGGTGAAGGCCACCAGCAGTGCGCAGACAGGAGCGGCCCAAAGCAGGGATTTTCCACGGAATGCCAAAAAGATCAGCAGCGCAAGGCCGACAATAATGCCAACCAAACTTAACATAAAGGCTTTCTTCCTCCCGCTATCAGAATGTAGATCTGGTCCAGGCTACAACTCTGGACGGATCCGGGGTTCACACAGAAAAGCCGCCGGCCGGCAGTGCTTCCAATGTTTATCATAGCGAAAGAGTATATAAATTTCAATAATTTAATTTATCAAAAATTATATAGAATTTTTATTGTAAAATTCCAATTCTATAATATTATTCAAAAAATATTATTATAGAAAATAATAGTTCGCTTCAATACCCGTCTTAAAGGTCATCCGGCGGGAGATGGTGCTTGCAGTAATCCAGAAACAGCGCGCAGGCTTTCGGCATATACTTGTCCTTGTTCCAGGCCAGCACGATGTCCCAGTATTTCATGCTGTCGCTCATGGGCACGCAGCACACATTAGGATCCGGATGCTTGTCCAGCACCGGCTTGGGCAGGATGGAAACCGCATGGTTTTTTGACACCAGCTCCACCATGAAATCCCACTGGGAGCTGAGCAGGGCGAATTTCGGCCGGAAACCGGCCGCATGGCAGGCGTCCACGATCTGTTCGTGGAGAATGAAGTCCTGATTGAAGATGGCGAAAGAGTCATCCCGGAGCTGGGAGACCGTGACGGAGGGCTCCTTCGCCAGCGGGTGGCTCTTGTGAAGCAGCGCCACGTTCCTCTGGGTGGAAAAATGACAGTAAGCAAAGGAGGACAGGCGTTTGGAATTGAGCGTGACGGCGATATCCACCTCGCCGCGCTCGATCCGCTGGTCGATGCGGTAGGCGCCGTCCTCAATCATCTTGATCTCAATATTGGGATACTCCATGGAGAAATTGGGGATCAAGTCGCCGAAAAAGCAGGCGCCGAACAGCGGAGAGAGGCCCAGGGTGAATTTGCCGGAGCTGTTTTTGTTGGTGGTCTTCATATCGTCCAGCGTCTCCTGATACAGGTCCAGGATCTGCTTGGCCTTGGTCCACAGGCGCAGACCCTCGTCGGTCAGGTGCTGCTCCCGGTTGAAGGCGTAAAAGAGCTGAACACCCAGCTCCTCCTCCAGTTTTTTGACCGTGACGGACAGCGTGGGCTGCGACACCGCCAGACTCTCTGCTGCCTTGGAGTAGCTGCCCGCCTGTGCCACCGCCGTAAAATAATACAACTGTTTGATATCCATAGGAACGCCTTTCTGCCCTGTGCTGGTATCGGGGCCCATTTTGTTTCATCATAGCCCAATTTTCCCAAAATGGAAACCCCAAAATGCGGAGCCGCAGTCTTTTTCGGTAACATACCGGGGTGGATCATGGCACCCTTCCGGTTTGAGAAACGGTCCCGGGCACCTACAAGGGCGGCCTTCTATGCTTGATTGGAGGCGGGCGCATGGGCCAGCGGGCCGCAGCGTCCGGGTGCTTCCAACCGGCCCTCCAGGATTTCAGCTCCCTTCCCGGCAGCTCCTGTCGGGAAGGCAGCATCCCCACAGTTTTCCGCCGCTTCCACCCAAGAAAAGCAGCCCCGCGCCGGTCCGGCGCAGGGCTGTCATTCAGACAGGAAACGGAACGCCGGGTCCGGCGGACCTCCTCCCTCACATTTGAAATCCCTGCAGCAGCTTGGCGGTAAACGACCGCGTCAGCTCCCGGACAGAAAGCCGGACATAGCCGACGCCCGCCAGCTCCATAGCCGTACGCTGCTGCTCCGTTACTGCGGTATAGGGGTAAATACCGAACATGAACGGGAAAAAAGCATAGAGGAATCCCTGCACGTCCTCATCCGTCATCCGGGGAAAAAACTTCTCCAGGCAGTGGGTCACGGCCAGCAGGGAGCCGCCATACGCCTTCTTGAACGCCACCAGATTTTCGATCCGACTGTTGGCCTCCATATCATAGTGATTCATGGCCATCAGCTTCAGCAGCCGCTCCCGCCGCTCCAGCGTGCGGGCCAGCTCGTCGGAAAAAGCATCCACGGACAACTTCCGGTGTCCACAGCGCAGGGCGTCCAGATCCTCGATCCATGCCTCGTACTCCCGCTGGAACAGAGCCAGAAAGATCTCCTCTTTTGTCTGGAAATAGTTATAGATCGACGTTCTGGTGAAAGAGGTCTTCTCCCCGATCTCCTTCAGCGTGATCTCCTTGAAGCTCCTGGTCTCATAGAGTACGGCACAGGCATTGACAATCTCCGCTTTCCGCGCGTTCGTCAGCTCTTCTGATCCTCTCGGCATGGCAGTTCCCTCTCTTGTTTCCATGGGTTTCCGGCACGCATTCCGCGCCTATGGTCCCAGTGCTGTTCAAACACATGATACCGGTTTCCCATCGCTGTGTCAAATAGAACACGGGGCGTCCGTCCACAGCTCTCACCCAGCCGGATGTGCCGGGTATTGGGAACGCCTGCTCAAGGCCGGTGTCCTGCGGCCCCGGCGCTTCAGCACCCCGAATTCAGCACGCTTTTGGTCCAGGCGGCCGCATCCATGTGGTTGAGCAGCTTGCCCTTCTTCCAGTTGGCCTGGGGACAGTGGGACTTCAGGCTCCGCTCCGCCTTCTCGATCCCGCTGCCGCCGGAGGTGGCGAAGGGAATCACCGTCTTGCCGGAAAAATCAGATCTCTCCAGGAACGTGTCCACGATACGGGGCTCCACATACCACCAGATGGGGAAGCCGACGAACACGGTGTCGTACTGGTCCAGATCCGCCGCCGGTGCCGCGATGGCGGGGCGGCAGGCTGGATCGTTCATCTCCAGCGTGCTGCGGCTCTTCTGGTCCATCCAGTTCAGGTCCGCAGCGGTATAGGGCTCTGCCGGACAAATCTCATACAGATCCGCTCCAGCGGCCTTTGCCATCTCCTTCGCCGTGCGGGCCGTGACGCCGCTGGCGGAAAAATAGGCGATCAATATCTTGCTCATTGCAGGTTGCTCCTTTCAATGCTTACAGTTCGGTCAGATCATACGCCCGGGAGCCGAAGCCCAATTCCGCTGCGGCCTCGATGGTGTGGATGCCGTTGCGGCTGTTCACCCGCTCCATGAAGTGTTCCCTGCCCGGATCATCGGATTGCATTACCAGGTCAATACAGGCCTGGTCGATGGCCACTGGGTCCAGAGAGGCCAGGATGCCGATGTCCTTCATGCAGGGATCCTCGGCCACGGCGCAGCAGTCGCAGTCCACGGACAGGTTCTTCATCACATTGATGAAGGCAATCTTGCCCCGAAAGTGCTCTATCACGCTGGAGGCAGCATCCGCCATGGCCTCTGGAAAGACCACGGAGCTGGCGTGCTGCTCCCAGGTCTTGAAGCGGTCATCGGTTTTCCCGGCGGAGTGGATCAGCGCCTTCCCCGCCCGGGAGGCGCAGCCGATGGCCAGTTGCTTCAGGGCGCCGCCGTAGCCGCCCATGGGGTGGCCCTTGAAGTGGGCCAGCACCAGCATGGAGTCATAATGCAGGATGTGTTTGCCCACGTGGTTCTCCTTCAGGACCTTGCCATTGGGGATGGGCCACACCACGTCGGGGCCCTCGGCGTCCATCAGGTCCACGTCGAAGTACTTGGTCCAGCCATGCTCCTGCAGCAGCTTCCGGTGGGACTCCGTATGATCCCGGACACCGCCGGCCGCATCACCATAGGCGGTATTGCACTCCACGATGGTGCCGTGGACCTCCTCTACCATGGGACACCAGAATTCCGGACGCAGGAAATTCTGGTTGCCCTTCTCCCCGGAGTGGACCTTCACGGCCACCTTGCCGGGCAGCTCCACGCCCAGGGCACGATACAGCTCCACTACTTTTTCAGGCGTGATCTCCCTTGTGAAATAGACATTCGCTCTCATATTGCAGGTCTCCTTATTGACATAGTGTCAGTATCTGCATTATAGCCGTATTCTGACACGATGTCAATAGATTTTCAACAGAAATTCCGCTCTCCACCCAGGTGATTCCCAGGATAGCCTTCTGTGTGTCATCCGTTTCTTGCATTTAAAAAATTTTTGAATAAAATGTTAACTTTTTTCTGTTTGAGGACAGAAAAATTAACCTGTGTTAATGCAATCTTCCCTGCAATTTTGTATAATTGCGGCGAAAGAAAGGAAGATGCGATGCATATTCAGGATTGTTTGGAGGAGATCCTCCACCTTGAGGATACAGATCTGGCCGCCAGTCTCGCAGATGCCTCAAGGCTTTTTTCCTGCAAAAAGAGGCAGCTTGTCGCCAAGCCGGACGCCTGCTCTGACTGGATCCCGTTTCTGGTCAGCGGAGTCATTCGGGGTTACCTGACGGATGAAAAAGGGCGGGATATCACGGATTGCTTCCTCTACCGGCCTGGAGAGGCCGTGCTGAGTCTCAGCATCTTGACAGCTTCCTTCCCGATCAACTTTGAGGCGGTGACGGACTGTGTGCTCTTGTCCATCCCTACCCAGCTCCTTGCGGAGCAGTTCCAGCAGTCCGCAGAGCTGCAGCAGCTGTATAGTTCTTACCTGCTGGAGAAACTGAAGCTGGAACGGGAGCTGAAGCTCCTTCTCGGCATCAGCTCCGCCATGGAGCGGTACCAGTGGTTTCTCCGCCGCTATCCCGAGCTGGCGGACGTGGTCAGCATCAAGCACATCGCATCCTTTTTATGTATGTCCCCAGTGTCTCTGAGCCGCCTGCGCGGGCAGCTGCGCAAGCGCGGCGAGGAGCCTCCGGTCAAGCAGAGCCGACTCTCAGAAAAGAGCGGGCTCTTTTGATGTCCGCCGCCAGAATATGGGCGGCCCAGCTTGTGGAAGATGTTCTCCCGCGCTCCCCGGCGGAACAGCGGGAGCTTCTTGAATACGGCCCTGCGGCCAACGGAAAGAAGGCGATCCCCGGAACTGAGTGACTTCCCCCTGCACCTGTGTGAAATTAGGAAAGACCAAGGAGAAAGCGAAATGAAAAAGAGATTTTTTGCACTGTTCCTGACCATGGCGCTGCTGCTGCCCGCCGTGCTGCTGTCCGGCTGCGCATCTGCCGACAGCGGCATCATGGACACCGCGAATCTGAACGCCACCGCTGCCGGCGGCGACAGCAGCCTGCCTGTCGTGACCTGGAAGATGGGTTCCGTTTGGGGCGCTGGTAACGTCCACTTCACCGTGGACCAGCGCTTCGCGGAGCTGGTGAGCCAGCTGACCGACGGCCGGTTCATCATTACCAATTACTCCGAGGGCGAACTGTGCTCCGCCAGCCAGCTGTTCGACTTTGTCAGCCAGGGCACCGTGGAGTGCGGCGGCGACTGGGGCGGCTACTGGTCCGGCAAGGACACGGCCTTTGAGCTGCTGTCCACTATCATGGACGACTTCACCGCCCTGGACTACTACACCTGGATCTATGAGGCCGGCGGAATGGACTGCTATAAGGAGATGTACGGCCAGTACAACATGGAGTACTTCCCGCTGGTTACCAACCCCTCCGAGTCCGGCATCCGCTCCGTGTCCCCCATCACCTCCATCGAGGATATGCAGCACATGAAGATCCGCCTGGGCGGCGTCATGGCCGGCAAGGCAGCGCAGAAGCTGGGTATCAACATCACCACCGTGGCCGCCTCCGAGCTGTATGAGTCCCTGCAGCGCGGCGTGATCGACGGCGGCGAGTTCTCCGGCCCCAAGGCCGACGACTCCCTGAAGCTGCAGGAGGTCGCCCCCTACTGGTGCGCCCCCGCCTGGTATCAGTCCGCCGGTGTCAACGGCGTCATGGTGAACAAACAGGCCTGGGAAAGCCTGCCTGAGGCCTATCAGGTGGCCTTTGAGAGCGCCGCCCGCCTCTGCTGCGGTGAGCAGCTCTCCCGTTACATCTACAATGATATGACCGTCACCAATCAGATGATCGAGGATCAGGGCGTCACGGTCACCAGCCTGTCCGACGAGGACATGCAGCTTATCCGCGAAACCTGCATCGAGACCTATAAGGAGGAGTGCGAGATCAACCCCAACTTCAAGATGGTCTATGAGTCCATGCAGGCCTACCGTGAGACTGCCAACAACTACCGCGACTGGACCGGCGACTACGGCTTCGGCTTCAACCGCGGCGAATGAACGCCTCTTCAACAACTGATGAGAGAGTTTATGAAAGAGGTGTGAATTTCTGATGAAAGCCATCAAAGCAATCTACAATGGCATCGACAAGTTCAACGACTTCCTGGGCCGGATCTTCTCCGTCCTGTCGCTGGCAATCCTTGCCGTCATCATGTGCGAGGTCATCCTGCGCCGTATTTTCAACCGGCCGCAGATCTGGACTCAGGACCTGATCGTGATGCTGTTCGCCTGCTATATCATTCTGATCAGCGCGTACGGCCTTCAGAAAAAGGCCTTCGTGGCGGTGGACGTGGTCTACGCCATGTTCCCTGTCCGGGTCCAGCACATCCTGCATATCGTCACATACGCGATCTTCCTGGTCCCCTTCCTGATGGGTCTCGTTCCCGCCAGCTGGACCTTCTTCCTGAACGCGTATACCACCGGTGAGCAGACCTACTCCGTGTGGGCCGCGCCCACCTGGCCGGTGAAGCTCTGCCTGTTCGTGGGGCTGGTGCTGCTCGCCATCCAGGCCGTCTCTGAGATCCTCAAGCATGTGGAGGGACTCGTCACGGCTTCCGCGAACGGAAAGGAGGCGCAGGGATGACTGCGATTTTGGAACAACTGCAGGGGCTGGTTGCAGCCGCTGAGATCCCCGCCGGCACGCTTGGCGTGGCGCTGATCCTCGGCCTGTTCGGCCTGATGGTCGTGGGCCTTGTCCTGGGCCAGGAGCTGGCCTTCGTGCTGGGCGGCGCCGGCGTCATCGTCGGCTGGCTGGCCTGGGGTACCCCCGGCGTCACCATCGCCATGACAAAGATCTACGACCAGATGCAAAGCTACTCCATGGTGGCCATCCCTATGTTCGTGCTGATGGCCAACTTCCTGACCCACTCCAAGGTGGCGGACGGCCTGTTTGAGTCCATCCGTTACCTGCTGGGGCCCCTGAAGGGCGGACTGGGTCTGGCCGTGATCCTGGTTTCCACCGTGTTCGCCGCCACCACCGGCATCGTGGGCGCCTCCGTTGTCACCATGGGCATGCTGTCTCTCCCCGTGCTGCTGCGCAGCGGCTACAAACCCTCCCTGGCCTGCGGCATGGTGTGCGCCGGCGGCTCCCTGGGCATTCTGATCCCGCCCTCCATCATGCTGGTCTCCATGGGCTCTTACGCAGAGGTCTCCGTCGGCAAGATCTTCTTCGCCGCCATGGTCCCCGGTCTGAGCCTGTCCCTGGGATACATCATCTACCTGATGGTGGTCTGCCACATCCATCCCGACTGGGGCCCGGCCATGAGTCCCGAGGAGCTGGCGGAGATGCCCCTGAAGAAGCGCATCACCGGCTCCCTGATCAACCTGATCCCGCCGCTGATTCTGATCTTCGGCGTGCTGGGCTCCATCTTCGGCGGCATCGCCACCCCCACGGAGGCCGCGGGCATCGGCGCCCTGTTCTCCCTGATCCTGGCGATCTTCTACAAGCAGTTCAGCTGGAAGATGCTCTATGAGTCTCTGATCGACACCGCTAAAACCACCGCCATGGTGTTCATCATCCTCTTCGGCGCAGCTGCCTTTACCGGCGTGTTCATGTCTCTGGATGGTGACCAGATCATCGCGGACTGGGTCCTGAGCATGGGTATCGGCAAGTGGGGCGCCTTCGCCATCATGATGGTCATCATGTTCCTTCTGGGCATGTTCATCGACTGGCTGGGCATCGTCATGATCGTGTTCCCCATCTTCTTGCCGATCATGGATACCTTCGGCTTCGACCGGCTGTGGCTGGTGGCCGTCAGCGCCACGCTGCTGCAGACCTGCTTCATGACGCCGCCCTTCGGCTTCGCCCTGTTCTATGTGAAGGGCATCCTGCCTCCGAGCATCAAAATCCAGGAGGTCTACAGGGGCGTTATACCGTTCATTATCATCATCTGTATCGTGACCGCGCTCTGCGCGGTGTTCCCGCCGCTGGTCACTTGGCTGCCCAGCATGCTGGCAAGCTGATCCCCATAAGCGAAGAGGTCCGAAGGACGTACGTCCTTCGGACCTCTTTTCTCTTTTGTCCATTTCCAGCGGACGGCCGGTCTGCCGGAGACGTTACGCCCGGGTCTGAAACACCCGGCTGCGGCGGACCAGCCGCTCCACAAAGGACGTGGCCGGGTGCGCCAGGAGGCGGCTGGGCGCGTCATACTGCTGGATCTGCCCGGCGTCCATCACCAGTGTGCGGGTCCCCAGTTTCAGGGCTTCCGCGATGTCGTGGGTCACAAACAGGACGGTGATGCCGCTCTCCCGGTGGATGCGCAGGAGCTCATCCTGCAGCTGGCCCCGGGTGATCTCGTCCACCGCGCCGAAAGGCTCGTCCATCAGCAGAAGCTCCGGACCGGCGGCCAGCGCCCTGGCGATGCCCACCCGCTGGCGCTGCCCGCCGGAGAGGGCGCGGGGATACCGCCCCGCCAGCGCCGGGTCCAGCCCCACCTGCTTCAGCAGGGCAGCGACTTTTTCTCTGCACTGCTTCCCCTTCCATTCCTCCAGGCCGGAGATGGCGGGCACATAGGCAATGTTCTTCTCCACGGTCATGTGGGGAAACAGGCCCACGTTCTGGATGGCGTAGCCGATGCGGCGGCGCAGGGCCACCGGGTCGATTCGGGCCACATCCTGCCCCTGGATCAGGACTCGGCCCGTGTCCGGCGACAGCAGGCCGTTTACCAGCTTCAGCACGGTGGTCTTTCCGCAGCCGGACCGGCCGATGATCGACACAAATGCGCCCGGCTCCACATCCAAAGAGAAGTCCCGCAGAACGGTCTGGGTGCCGAAGGCCTTGGAGACGCCTTCAAAGCGAATGATCGGCTGGGTCATATCACGCCTCCAGCAGGCCCTTCTGGAGCAGGAAGTCCCTGGCCGCATCCCGCTCGTTCCGGCCCTCCACCTCCACCTGGTAGTTGAGCGCGGCCATCTCCCCATCTGAGAGAATACCGTCCATCTGCATCAGCACCTCCTCCAGACCGGGGAATTTTTCCAATGCGTCCCGGCGGACCACCGTGGAGCAAAAGTAGTTCACCTGCAGATGCTTGTCATCCTCCAGCGTCACCAGGTCTGTGTCCGGATTCGCCAGTTGGGCGTCGGTGGTGAAGGCGTTGGTCACGTCGATATCTCCGCCGGCCAGGGCCTGGTATTTCAGGCCGATGTCGATGTCCACCACATTCCGGAAGTCCAGGCCGTAAGTCTTGCACAGGGTTGGAAAGCCGTCCTCCCGCTCCAGATAGTCCGGGTTTCCGCCGAAGGTCAGCTCACCGGCCGCCCCGGCCAGGTCGCTGGTGGTCTCCAGGCCGTACTGCTCCGCCACATCGCCCCGGACGGCGACGGTGAAGGTGTTGTTGAAGCCGTACTTCCCCACCCAGGTCATGTGGAACTTCTCCTCGTACTCCTGCTGAAGCCGGGTGAACATCTCTGCATCATCCACACCCTCGGCCTGGTGGTCCAGCACCAGTACCCAACCGCTGGAGGTATACTCCGGATAGAGGTCGAACTCTCCGCTCTCCATGGCGGGCTGGATGTTGCTGGTGCCGCCGCCCACGCCCTTAGTGATCTCCACGTCATAGCCGGCCTGCTCAATGAGAAGGCCCAGCATCTCTCCCAGGATGTACTGTTCCGTCATGGGCTTGGTGGCGATCCGGACAGGGTCGCCAGAGCCGGTCTCCCCTCCGGAGGCGGCGCCTCCGCCGCAGCCGGTCAGGGTGCCCAGCATCAGGATGGCTAGGACGGCCGCCTGCAGTCGATTCAGGATGTTCATAAGTTCAGCTTCCTCTCTTTTTGAAATAGCGCTCCAGCGCGCCCAGCGCCAGATCGCAGACAATGGCCAGCAGGGCGATCAGGATGCTGCCCGCCGCCGTCATGGCCGGATCGTAAATGGTGATTCCCCGGTAGACGGCCACGCCCAGGCCACCGGCCCCCACAAAGGAGGCAATGCCAGCCACGGAGATGGTCATGACCACCATGTTCCGCACGCCCGCCAGGATGACTCCGGCGGCCATGGGCAGCTTCACCCGAAACAGCGCCTGTGTCCCCGTACTGCCCATGCCCCTGGCTGCCTCCAGAATATCCGGGTCCAGTGTGGTGAGTCCCACGTAGGTGTTGTGCACCATGGGCATGATGCCGTAAACCGTCAGGGCAATAACGGCAGTCTTGTTGCCGATCCCGCTGAAGGGGATCAGGATGCCCAGCAGGGAGATGGCGGGAATGGTGTACAGCACGTTGCAGACGCCCATCACCGGCGGCGCGATACGGGGATGCTCCGCGATCCAGATGCCTGTCAAAAGACCGATCATGCCGGACATGGCGATGGCGGTCAGAGCCAGGCCGATGTGGGCCTGCAGCAATCCCGCGAACCAGTCTGCCCGCTGGGCGTACAGGCCCAAAATCCCTTGCAGCAGTTCCATGAGCCGCTTACGGGTGCAGGCGGCGCACTGCGTCTGCCGGACAGGCCTCCGCGCAGCGGCCGCACTGGAGGCAGTGCGCCCAGTTGATGACATAGGGCGTTCCGGGAGTGATGCACTTCTGGGGACAGGCTGAGGCACAGGCGCCGCAGCCGATGCATGCATCCTGGATCACAAAGCCGTTGTACTCCTCCGTGTCCCCGCCGTAGGCAAATGTCTCCCGGCTGATGGGATAGTGGAGCAGGTCGAACCACTCGCCATGGCCCGCGTAGATGTGGAAGGCGTCCAGGATATAGCGGCTCTCACCGGGGTAGACCTCGTTCATACCGGGATTCTGCGCAAAGACCTTGTCCACCCAGCTTTTGTCCACGACCCGCAGCTTCCCGGTGAATTTCAGGGACTGGCAGTCTGGACACATGGCTGCCAGGGCGATCTCTCCCGTCTCCACCAGCTGCTTGTAGAAGGGCTTGCCTCTGGAGGTGACAATATACATCCCATCGTCCTCTGCCAGCATCACGTTGATGATCCGGGCCTGGGGATGGCCCTCCGCATCCACCGTGGCGGCGGCTGCGATCTTCACCCGGCGGAACAGGTCCACGTATTTTTTTGCTTTTTCGTTCATGGAGAACACCCTTTCGTTTTCTGATCTGTGCCCCCATGGTAGCGCGGCAGGCGGCTTTCGTAAAGTACGCACAATCTTGTGGCATAGGCACCAACAGGTAACGAATGGGCAGCTGCAAGGTATCGCGGCATTTTGAGACCGGGAAAATTTTTCCCAGGATACGGCTTCACAGGGGCGTCTGCCTTGGCGCTTCAGGAGGCTTTCCCCGCCGCAGGCAAAAAGCCAGCCCCGCGCCTGCTGAGCGCGGGGCTGGCTCTCCTGCAAGATCGCATTTGATGCCGGTGTGTTCAATGCCATCCGGAGGCTGGTGAAGATCTCCGCGGGACCTCCGCCCCGCTCAATATCCGGCCTTGCCGCTGCCGGGCTGGCCGTAGGACCTGAATCGCTCCATGACCTCCGCCATCTGCTCATCCGTCAGGATATTGGGCGTGCCGATGCACATGGTCCGGTACTGCAGCTCCGCGACGTACTCCAGATTACAGGCCAGGCCGTAAGCACTTTTGAGGTCCCTGCCGCAGGCCACCAGGCCGTGGTTGCCCAGCAGAACGGCGTCGCTGCCGCCGCAGGCCTCTATGGCGGCCTCTGCCAGCTCCGCTGTGCCGAAGAGGCGGTACGGCGCGCAGGGGACGGTGGCTGCTCCGGTGTCGCCGATTGCATAGTGGACAGCCCGAAGGGGCTGGCCCAGCACGGCAAAGGTGGTGCAGTACATGGAGTGGGTGTGCACCACGGCCCTGGCGTGGGGCTTGTGGCGATAGAACGCGGTGTGCAGCGCCCACTCGCTGGAGGGCTTGCGGACGCCGTCCACAATGTTGGCCTCCAGGTCCGTGATGACCACGTCCTCCGGCGTGGTGGAGAAATAGTCCATGCCGGAGGGGCTGATGGCCATCAGTCCCTTTTCCGCGTTGCAGACGCTGATATTGCCGCTGGTTCCCGTGCTCAGACGGTCGGTGCTCATTTTCCTGCCGTATTCAACAACCAGCTCTCTTTCCTCCTGCATCAGCATAATTTGCTGCCTCCTGTTTTCATTTTCATTTTTAATTTCTGATATAGCTGCCCGTATGATTCCGGTTTTGCGGACACGCCGGAAAAGGCGGGCGGGGCTTCCGTCCCTTGCCTGATATGCAGCAGAGCACATTTCTCCCGGCGGAGAGGACCTACCCAGATTCCTTCCACACAGCCGGATCGGCCTGCCGGGGGTGCTCTTCGGCATCCGACCCAGCGCCGCAACCGGCATACCGTCCCCCTGCGTTTTCCAATTCTTCCGCCCGGCGGCCCTTTGCCGTCAATAGAACGGCTTGACGTCAGAGTCAAAATAGTTTCCCAGCAGATACGGCACATACACGCCCTTGTCCGTCACCACGCCGGAGATCAGATGCGGCGGCACTACGTCGAAGGAGGGGTAGATGGCCTTCACCCCGGGGAGCGTGTTGGGGATCCCCCGATAAGAGAGGACTTGGGCGGGGTCCCGCATCTCGATGACGATGTCGTCCTTCGTCCGCTTCTCCCGGTCCGGGATGCCGGTGACATAGTAGGGCACCCCGAAACACTTGGCCAGGATGGCGATCTGGAAAGTGCCGATCTTGTTGGCGATATGGCCGTCCCAGGCGATGGAGTCCGCCGCTGAGGTGAAGAGGTCGATGCCCTCCCGCTCCATGGCGTAGGCGATCATATTGTCTGTCAGGACCGTGGTATCGATGCCCATCTGGGCAAAGCAGCTGGACGTGAGCCGGGCCCCCTGTAAATAAGGCCGTGTCTCCGCGCAGTAGGCCCGGAAGGTCTTGTTCTGCCGCCTGGCGGCCCGGATCACTGTGCCGATGATGGTTTCGCCGAAGCACTGGGTCAGGATGGCGCCGCCATTGGGGATCAGATTCGCCAGATAATCCCCCACCACCTGCATGGTGCTGTACCGGCGGTTCAGGGACTCCACGGTGGATGCCACGATGGCCTCCACCGGATCCCGGCCCGCAGCCAGGGTCTCCTTCGCCACATCGGCACAGCGGCAGGTGATCTGGCCGTACCGGTTGGCGGTGGTGGGCCGGGCGTGTGCCAGGTCATAGGCCGCCTGCCGCAGGAACTCCTCCTGCTCCCGTGCGCCCTTGTCCCGGACCTGCCAGGCAGCCAGGGCCATGCCCATGCCCACGGCGGTATAGGGGCCCGCGCTCTGGGTCACCATGTCCGCGATGGCCTGTACCACCTCGTGGTAGTCCGTGCACACCACGAACCGGACCTCTGTGGGATAGACCCGGCGGTCCAGAATGCGGACTTTTCCCTTCTCAAACCACGCCACATGCTCATATTGCAGCAGGAACGGCATATCCCGGTCCATACGTTCCATCTTGCCGCCTCCTTTACGCCAGTATCCCGCGGAAAGCTCTGGTCACAGCGGAGCCATTCAGGCCGCTCTCCCGCTCCCGGATTAGGAAGATACCCATTTTAATCAGGGCCCGCTCCATGGGAATCCGGATGTCCGGGTCTGTGACGGAGGTGACCTCCATGACCTTGGAGTCGCCCACCACCCGTCGGATGATCTCCGTGCCCGCATAGCCGTAGGAGTCGGCCATGACGCCGTCCAGATACGCGCGGCAGAACCCCTCCGCCCGGTACAGGGGGAAGGTCACCAGCTCGTCGTACCTGGCGGTCAGCTTCTCCGCCGTCAGGTCGCACACGCCGCGGATGGTATCCTCCAGCGCCCGGGCAGCCGCCGTGTCCTGCGGCGCGGTAAAACAGCGGTTGGCCCAGGAGAAGAACAGGTTCCCGATGACGTTGCCGATATCATATCCCATGGGACCGTAAAAGGCGAATTCCGGATCAATGACCTTTACGCCCTGTTCGTTGGCAAAGATGGAGCCGGTGTGGAGATCCCCGTGGAGCAGCGCCTGGGCGTTGTTCATGAAGCCGTTTCGGAGCCTGCCCACCTCCCTGTGAAGGGCATCATTTTCATAGAGAAAGGTCCTGACAAAGTCCTCGTTCCCGGGGGTAACGATGTTGCGGCCCTTGTAGTTCCAGTAGGGTTCCGTCAGGACCAGATCCTCCGTGATGTCGCACAGCTCCGGATTGGTGAAGAACTGCACCCGGCGCTTTTTCTCCCGGCGGTCCAGCACCAGATCCGTGGTGGGCAGCAGGGACTGGGCCAGGAAGGTGGAGATGTTCTCCGCCAGATGGCCGTATATCCTGCCCGCCAGCAGCTCCTTGCGGAGGTTCCGATAGGCGGAGATATCCTCCATGGACAGAGCCGCCATGGTCTCGTCATAGTGGTAGACCTCCGGGATGTAATCCGGCGCCAGCCGGGACTCCAGCTGCAGGGCCTGCGCCTCGATCCTGCTCCGATAGATGTCCAGCGGCCGCCCGGAGGAGCGCAGCCGCTTGTCCGCCTGCTTGACGATGACCGAGCGGCCATCCCGCAGAGAGCGGACCCGGAAGACGTAGTTGATGTTGCCGTCGCCGATCTCCGTACAGGTGGTCTCCTCATCCGGGTCGAACCGGTGAAGAACCTCTGCCGCATAGCGCTTGACGTCATCCGGCTTCATGAGGAAAAATTCGCTGAATGCAGACATGGATCAAAGGACTCCCTTCTCATTGCGGACCGAAACGGACAGGCGCGGCTTTTACCCTCTCTTTTCAACCCGGGCAGGATTTCCCGCGTGTTTGAAAATGATGGGTAGACCGGGGCAGCGCCGTTTTGCAGCGGCCAGAGCCTGCCCGGCGGCCAGGGATGATCGGCCCTTCCCCGATTGACCATAGATACTTGTTTCTCTTGCCCCGGCCTGCCGGGATATTCCCCAGGCGTTCTGCCGGACAGGCCAAGGAAGCGTGGCATCTCCCTGTCCGTGGGCGATCAACCAAATCATACCATAAGACAGGGCCATTCTCAACAATATGTCCGGTATAACCGCTTAACTTTCAGGATTTCAACCGCCTCAATCATGCACACAAGCAGCTTGCGGCCGTCCCGCCCCGGCTGTCCGGTCCGGGATGCGATGCCGCGCCATTCCCAGGCGAGGATTCTGCTGACGGGGCCGCCTGCTTCCCTCCGGTGCCAACGCACGCTCCGGCAGCCCGGTTCCGCCTGTCATCATTCTGCCGGAACTCCTCCGGCGGAAGTCCGCCAGGACAGAGATTGCCAGGAGAATCCCCGGCCGTTGTCCGTCCATGCGGCGTGGCGCACAGCCATCCGCGAAACGCGAATCGCCGCATGAACGGCAGAAAAGGCATGGCAGCTTGCCATGCCTTTTCCGGCACCGGGTCCGGGGAACCCCAAAAGCGGCATACGGACCGCATCTCCATTCTCCGGCAGAGAGCGTGCCATATCGTGCTTTGTCTCCTCCGCACACGGCCGCAGGTCAGTGTTTGCGTCCTGCCGCAGTGCCTTTCCGCCGCCAGCGGATGAGCCAGCAAAAGCCGATCAACAGCCCGGCAAAGCCGACGGCCAGAATAACGACCGCCAGAGGACCGGCCCGCTCCGTCAGGCAGAAGGTGACCGTCCCGGTCTGGCTCTCCAGCAGCAGATACTGGCCGTCCAACCGGGCATCCGTCTTGGTCCAGCCATCCTCACTCAGCACCCAGAGGTCGTACCGCTTGCCGGGGTCCGGCAGGCGGCAGTGGACCGTGTAGGCCGCCTGTTCCAGGTCCGGGTCCTCCACCGTCACGGTATAGGCGGTGCCCGCATACTCCGCGCCGCCGTCCGTCCAGGCCACCTCTTCCGTGGTGTGGGAGACCTGTGCCCGGCTGCTGAAGCTGCCGTCCACCAGGATCTCCGGCAGCTCCCCGCCATCCGTCAGGGCGGAGGTGTAGGGGGTATACTCCGCCTCCAGGGTCTGGCTGGCGGTGAGGCAGGTGTAGTCCAGATCCGGCCAGGAGGCAGAGCAGCCCTTTTTCGCCGGAATCTCCGGCAGGGCGTCAATCCCCTCTCCGTACTGGAAGGGGACGACCTCTACCACCACGCCGTCCGCCACAAAGGTCAGCTCCAGCCGGGAGAAGGATTCCGGTACGCCGGGCGTGGTGCACAGGGTGTCAAAATCCACCGGTTCAGCATGGCCGGCGTAGCTGATCCCATCCAGAGCCCCCAGTCGTTCACTGGTAAAGGTGTTGTCGGATACGGCGGCATCGGCGTCCACATCTCCCGCCACGGCGCCCAGATAGGCGGAGCCCTCTTCGATTTCCACCAGCGTATGGCAGTTTTCCAGGGTGGCTCCCAGTCCGGCCACGCCGCCGATATAATCGCCGCCGGAGAGATGACACTTGACCCAGCTGTCCCGGATGGTCCCCCAGGAGGCGCCGGCGATACCGCCTACATAACCGCCGTCCGTGCTGGCGATGTCCCCATAGTTCTCGCAGGCGCTCACCCGCCCCAGGTCCATGAGACCCACCACGCCGCCGGCATAGTCCCGTTTTCCGGTGACGCCGCCCCGGTTCATGCAGGCGCGGACCACGGCCTTCGTCTGATAGCGGAAGTCCAGGGAGCGGTCTCCCTCTTCGATCAGGTCATCCTCGGGGTCGAAGTCGTATTCAATGGCCATGGACCCTACGATGCCGGCCACGTTGATGTCTCCCTCCACGGTCCCTGTGTTCCGGGAATTGGCGACACATCCGGTATCCGGTCCACTGGTCTCCTGGTCCGAGATGTCCTCGAAACGGTCCGACAATTCCTCTCCAGTTTGCTCCAGCAGATCCCGCAGCAGATCCGTGATAACCCGGAACTGGTCTCCGATGGCTTCCAGATCGTCCAATAGTGTATCCGTGGCCGCGGACATGGTCTCCCGCAGGGCGTCGCCGTCCTCCAGCAGACCGGCAAAGACGTCCCCCAGGGCGTCCCCCTGCTCCCGAATGGCACTGTCAATGGGACGGATGGTGATGGTGGGCTCCTCGGCCAGCTCCCAAAAGACGTCGGCCAGGTCCTCGCCGAGACGGGATGCCCGGGAAGCCACTTTCTCCAACGTCCTGCCCAGGTCCCGAAACGCTTCCGCCAGGTCTCCGCCCTGTGCCAGAAGCTTTGCCAGCAGCGCTGCCGCGTCGGTGGCGTGTCCGGCGGCGGCCCGCAGGGCCTGAGCCGCCTCTCCCAGTGCCTGCCATGCGGCCGCCGCGTCCTTCCCGGCCTCTTCCAGCTCGCCGCTGTCCATGTGGGCCGCGACGGCGTTCGCCGCCTGTTCCAGCGCATCCCCCGCCCTGGCCAGTGTATCCGCCAGGGCTTGAGCCGCCTCTCCCAGCGCCGCTTCGTCGCCGCCGTTCCACAGAATGCGGGCGATCTCTGCCAGCGTGTCGGACATGTCCCCGAGGGCGGCTGCCAGGTCCCCGGCGGCAGCCCGAACCTCTTCCATGGCCTCCTGGCTCTGGAGGGCGCTGCCCAGGGCCGCGCCCAGATGCTCCAGCGCCGACAGCAGGCGGGCAACGGCCTCTTTTCCACTGGAGGCCGCCCGGCGGAGGGACTGGACTGCCGCCCGCAGCTCCTGTTCCGCCTGATCTCCCAGCCCTGATGCCGCGCCGACTTCATCCAGCGCATTCCCAAGCTCGTCGGCCAGGTCCTCCACCAGGTCCATCACATCGACGGCGTCATCCAGGATCGGCGCCAGCTGGTCGATGAGCCAGGAGATCCGGGCCGTGAGGCTGTTGAGCTCCTCGATATTCTCATTGGTCCAGTCCGCGGCGGAGTCCGCCAGATCGCCCACTGCCTCCCGGGCCTCGTCCGTCCGGGCGGAGATGGCGTCCATCCGGTCCGACAGAGCGTCGGAAGTGCCCCGCAGATCCTGCTGCGTCTGGTCCAGCAGATCCCCCAGACCGTCCAGGGCATCCAGCAACTCCCCCATCTGCCCCTGGTCATAGAGCAGCCGCACTTCCGGCTCCAGCTGACCGGCGACGCCGCCCACGTCCTTCCGGCCCAGAATGTCGCCGGAGTTGGCACAGCCGTCCAGATATCCGGACTGCCGCCCCACGATGCCGCCGATGTTGTAGCCCACGTGGTCATAGCCCACGCTGCCGGAATTGGTGCAGCTCTGGATGATACCAGAGGAATACCCGGCGACGCCGCCGATATCGGTGCATACCGGCACGTTTTCCGCCGCGTTCAGCTGTTCCCGGTTGATGGCGTCCAGATCCAGCTCCGCATCCACCTCCGTGGTGTTGATGCTGCCGCTGTTCCGGCACTGGATAACGGCGCCGTAGTTCTGCCCGGCGATGCCCCCGGCATAATGCTCTCCCGTGACGGCTCCGGAGAAAGTGCAGTTGACGATCTGTCCCGAGCTCTCGTTGATCCCCACAAGACCGCCTATGCTGTCCGCTCCCCGCACCGTCCCGTGGAAGGTGCAGCCGGCAAGAAGGCCCCGGTTGCTGCCGGCAATGCCGCCCAGGGTATTCTTCCGGTCAGAGGGATCGACCCGTCCCTCCACCGACAGATCCCGCACTACGCCGGAGGGCTGTATGTACCGGAACAGTCCCCGGACATTGCCGCTGCCCGTGATGGACAGACCGGAAATGGTGTGGCCCTGCCCCTCAAAGGTCCCCCCAAAGGTGGGGATGGGGGTGAAGTCCGTGCCGGACAGGTCGATATCCGCCTGCAGGCGGACAATTCTTCCCTGGGACCAGCTGTCCAGGGTGCAGTTCTCTGCCAGTTGGACCAGGTCCTCCGCCGTGCGGACGAAAACCGTGTCCCCGCCTTCGGCGGCCAGGGCAGCAGGCGCCGCCAGGGACGCCAGCAGCACCGCCGCCAGAAGGAAGCTCAGGCATTTATGAATCTTCCGTCTCATGGGCGGGCTCCTCCTCTTTCTGATAAGCTCCCGTCTCCAGCATTCCGGAGACGTCCCCGTAAATCACGCCCTGGATCTGGGCATCCACTACGCCGGAAATACGGCCCCGAACCCGGCCGTTGACATAGACGGTGCCATGGGCACTCCTGGCAACCTCCGGCACCTTGAGATCGAACCGGGTCCGCTCCACGATCCCGTCGCCCAGGAACAGGATCTGGGGCAGGATGAACATGACCAGGAACATGGAGATCAGCGTCCCCCGGCACAGGCACTCGCCGATGCCCACGATGGCAGGCTCTGTGGTGATTTGGGCGATGAGGAATCCGGCAGAGGACAGGATACTCCCCGAGGTCAGTACCGTGGGGAAGGACAGATTCAGCGCCTGGACGATGGCGTCCCGTCGGGACATCTCCGCCTTCAGCTCATTGTACCAGGAGGAGATCACGATGGCGTAGTCGATATTGGCGCCCATCTGGATGGCTGTCACGATCAGATAGCTCAGGAAGAAAATGGGCTTCTGGGCCATGCCGGGGAAGGAAAAATTGATCCAGATGCTGCCCTGGATCACCAAAATCAGCAGGATCGGCAGTCCCACAGACTGGAAGGTGAACAGCAGCACGATGATGACGAACACCACCGACAGGACACTGATCATGATGTTATCCCGGGCAAAGGAGACGGACAGGTCATAGTCGCTGGTGGAATCCCCCACCAGATAGACGCTGTCCGCGTCGTAGTACCGCTCCGCCTCCCGGTGGATGGTCTGGAGGAAAGCAAAGGTCTCCGCCCCCTCCTCCGGCAGGTTCAGATTGATGAGCATACGGGTGTAGTTTTCCCCCAGCATCTGGACCCGGGCGTTGTCGAGCTGTTCATAGAGATCGTCCAGGTCCGCCTGCTGCCCCTCGTCCAGATCCACATAGCCCTCCTCCGCCTTGTCGTAGGCGAAGAAAAACATATCCATCAGAGGGACCGCATAGTCGTCCAGACCGCCCACGATCCGGCCGTAGGCCTCCTCCTCCGCCGCGTAGGCAGTGTACAGCAGGCAGACGAGCTCGTAGTCCAGGTCTGTCATTTCGGAAAACTGCCGGGGCGTCAGGGCATCGGTGAGGGTGTGTCCGTCCATCACCTCGATATTGGAGAGGCCCATGGCGTAGTCCACCTGATCGCAGGCCTCCAGCCGTTCCAGCAGGGCTTTCTCACTGTCATAGTCTCCCCGGGGCACCAGCAGAGCGATCACGTTCTGGGTGCCGAAGGTGTCGCTGACCCGCTGCTCCGCCACCTGGGACTCGTTCTGCCGCGCAGTCTCGATCTGGGTATAGCCGTACACATAGGGGCACCGGTTGGAGAGGAAAAAGCCCCCCACCAGGGCCACAATGAACAGCGGCACTCCCACATGGCGCAGCTTCAGGACAAATCCGCCCCAGCGGTCGATCCTGGGGATGAAGCTGCGGTGGCGGGTCCTCTCCATCGCCTTGGAAAAGAGCATCAGCAACCCCGGCATCAGGGTGAACACCGACAGCATACTGAACAGAATGGACTTGATCAGCACGATGCCCATGTCGAAGCCGATCTGAAACTGCATGAACATCATGGCCGCCAGGCCGGAGATGGTGGTGAGGCTGCTGGCGGAGATGGAGGGAATGGCGGCGCTGACCGCCGCAATGCACGCCTCCCGGTCTCCGGCGTGCTCCCGCTCCTCCAGGAAGCGGTGCAGCATGATGATGGCATAGTCGATGGCCAGAGCCAGCTGGAGCACCACCGTCACAGAGTTGGAGACAAAGGAGATCTCTCCGAAGATGAAGTTCGTGCCCAGATTCAGCAGGGCCGCCGCGATAAAGGTCAGCAGCAGCACCGGAATCTCCGCATAGGAGCGGGAAGTCAGCAGCAGCACCAGCACGATGATAACCGCCGCTACCGCCAGGATGATCCCCATCTCATCGGCCAGGGAGTCCGCCTGGGAATCCCCCACAGAGCTGTCTATATAAAAGTCATAGGGGGCCAGCAGCTCCCGGATGGCCTCCATGGCGGCCAGGGCGGATTCGTCATCCTCCTCCCCCGCAAAGGTCACGGAGATCAGCGCGTCCGCGCCCTTGAAATACGATGCGATGTCCTCCGGCGTCTCGGCCTCCCCGTCCTCCTCTGCGCCGATGCTGTCTCCCAGGGACGCGGAGGAGACGCCCTCGATCTCCCCGATCTGTTCCGCCAGATCCTCCGCGATGCCCCGCGTCACGTGGGACACCATCACCCGGGCGGTACCGAAGGTGGTGAATTCCTCCTCCATCAGGGTCAGCCCCTGGCGGGTCTCTGTGGAGTCCGGCAGGTACTCCGTGATGTCGTTGCAGACGCTGACCCAGTTCCGGGAGAACAGGCAGAACAGCAGCGCACACGCGTACAGGAAAAAGATCAGCTTCCGCTTATCCACGATCACCGTGGCCAGCCGCACAAAAAAGGATGGTTTTTCAGTGTCTTTGCGCACAGTTTCAGCTCCTTCCGGCAATCCCGGTCCCATCACGGCTCAGGGGAGATCCGGCTCCCCTCCCATCGCATCCGGCAGACGTCCGCCGTGGTCACTCCAGTAAGGCGTTCCCCATGGAGCTCCAGCGCCGTCTCGCAGAAAAGGGTGCTGACCGCCGTCCGGATAGCATGAGAGAGGCACAGATGCCCATCCTCCGACCGTACGCCATGGACGGGGTTGCGGCGTCCCATCAGTTCCAGGGATCCTGTGACGGCAGAACCCTCGTATTGGAGGTCCAGGCGACCCTCCCTGGGGCCCATCTGGCTGTACAGCGTGACGTGATACTCTTCCCGCATCTTCCTCCGCTCCTTTCCGCATTTCCTCCAGCATACTGGAAACAGGCCCGGAGATGCAAGGTGCAGACCTTGGGCAGATGTCAGAAATCTGACACTTGCCCCCATTCTGCATAGATGCACTCCTCTGGAAAATGTGTTATACTGGACTGCAATGGACTGGAGTCTGCCGGTCCATGGAGGTCGATATGAAAAAACGGACATACGAGGCCAGCAATGCGGCCAAGCGGCAGATCTGCACTGTACTCAAGGAGCTGATGACCCAGAAACCCCTGAACAGGATCACCGTGGCGGAGATCATGCGGGGCTGCGGCATGGCGCGCCAGCATTTTTACTACCATTTTGACGATGTCTACGACGCGGTGCGCTGGATCTTTGAGGAGGAGGCGGTGGCGCTGCTCCGGGAACACGAGGGCGTCATGCTGTGGCAGGACGGCCTGCTCCAGCTTTTCCAATACCTGCAGGAGAACCGTGTGTTCTGCCTCTGCGCCCTTCGCTCCATGGGCCGGGACCACCTGAAGCGGTTCTTCCAGACGGATATCCGCGCCATCATCCGGAGCACGATCCGTCTGATTGCCGCGGAGCTGGGGTATGAGGCCGGGGAGCAGGAGCTCACCATGCTGACTCAGTTCTATGTGGGCGCGCTGGTAAGTATTGTGGAGGACTGGCTCCTGGGCGAGATCCAGGGCACGCCGGAGGAGCTGATCCGCTTTGTAGACCAAGTGCTGCGGGACCATGTGCGTGGCGCCGGGCTCCGGCTGTCCCAGGCAGGTCCCGGGACGGCGCCTCTTCTGGAACCGGACCACTGTGCCGGACCTGTTTCCAAATAAAAAGGCTCCGGGTTCCCAGAGAAACCCGGAGCCTTTTTCCGCTGTTCAACTCTCTGTGGGCAGGTCACTCCTGCGCATCGTGAAGCCAGAGATATCGCTCGTCCTCGTTGCGGGTGGTCTGCAGCCAGGGGTTGCCGTCCAGATGGCGGATCATCCAGCAGGTATACATCTGGAAGCCCGGCGCCACTGCCTGGGGATGCAGGCACCCGCCGGGGATGGCGGAGAAGCTGTTGTCCACGCTCTTGAATACCTGGTCCCCCACAAAACTGGCGCCGAAGCCCTCCGGCCGGTCGAACTTGAAGTAATAGCACTCCGGCTGGGGGTGCCGGTGGGGCAGATAGCCGGACCAGTTCCCCCGGTCGTTCAGCACCTCGCCCAGCACCATATTGGACCAGGGGGCGATATCCTTGTCAAAGATGGTGTTTACCCGGCGCTTGGCCACATTGCCGAACTTGCCCACGCAGGAGTAGACCCAGGGGGCGTCCTCCGGCCGGTACAGCCTGCCGGAGAACGCTGTGTCATTCTTCGTGCACTGGACCAGGATCTCCGCGTCTGTCTGCGCCTCCACGGTGATCTCCTCCCCGGCGCAGGCATGGAGGGCATAGGGGCCGTCAGTGAACACGTCTCTGCGGCTGACCGTCTCCGTCCGGCCCTCCCAGCCGAAGGTCACGGTTCCGGACAGAAGCAGCACCGCGGTCTCCTCGCCCCGTCGGCAAAAGCCTCTCTTCCGGCCGGGTTCCATCCGGTAGACCCGGATGTCCATCAGCATATCGCTGTATGCGTTGTCGTAGGTACAGAGGATTTCCTCGCCCTCCGCGTCAAACTCCGGATAGCCGAATACGTTTTTCATGTGTAATTCCTCCCAAATTCCATCATCCGGCGGGCCCGTTCAGGCGCCCGCGTTTGCTCCCTGCCGCTCCAGCAGGCGGCAGAGCATGGCGGCCAGCTCTCCCCGGGTGGCTGTCCGGTCCCCCTGATAGCTTCCCCGGACCATGCCCAGCGCCTGGGCGATGGCCGCATAGCCCAGGTCTGCCTCCGGGATGGCGGCAGCGTCGCTGTATGTGCAGGTGTAGATGCCCTGAAGCCGGGCGGCTGGACCATAACCTGCGCAGTCCAGCAGACATTTCACTGCCTGCCCGCGGGTGACGGCCCTGCCTTCATCCCGGGTTCCCCGGGGCAGAATACCCATCCGGTAGGCCACGGAATAGACGGTGTCCCGCGTGCTCTCATCCGCTGTCTCCGGGTCGATACAGTATCCCTCCAGGCTGGCCAACAGGGCCACCAGATCCCACTGGGTCAGCTGTTTGTCCGGCCGGAAGCGGCCCCCGTCATAGCCCACGCCATAGCGGGCCAGCTTCTCCACATCGGCTTTCACCCCGGAGCCCGACAGGTCCGTATAGGTGATGGCGGTATCCCCGGACTCCGGCGCCGCCGGTTTGCCGGTGGCGGCGTCAATGCCCAGATACCGCTCCTCCCGCTCCAGAGCGTAGGTCAGCCGCAGCTCGTAGAAGTGGGTAAGCCCCAGCTCCATCAGCCGGGCTTCCGTCTCGTCGCCGCTCTCCAGAGGGCGGGGCACCAGACGGTAGGCCAGGACCGTGTCATAGGTCCCCGCCCAGGCGGCCAGGGCCGCCGTCTCACCCACGATACCGGCGGAGCCGGCGAACGTCACATCCTCGTCGTACTGATAATCCAGCCGGTACACGGACCCGTCTCCGCTGTCGATGGCCACGGTATAGCGGTTCTCCGGGAAGGGAATGCCGCCTACCTGCTGGACGTATGTGAAGGTGTAGTACGGACGCCGGTCCTCCGTGTTGTCTCGGCCGTCATAGAGTGTCAGGGCACTCCACCGCCCGCCGCAGAGGGCGGACAGGAACGTCTCCGCTTTGACCTGCGCCTCCGCCTGGGTCAGGGCCGGTGTCTCCCCCTCCTCCATTCCGGGTGCGTAGGAGAATACCTCCTGGACCGCGCCGGTGCGGGCATCCACTGTGATGGTGCGGGAACGGCTGTCCTCCTCTCCGGGCCGCACATAGGACAGGACGCAGAGGACCTGATCCTCCTTCCCCTCCTGTTCCGCCAGACGGTAGGCGGCGGAGGACAGGGCGTACTCCGTCAGGCCGTAGACCGGCTCTGCCCGCAGGCTCTGGTCCAGGAACGCGGAGGACCGGACGCCCTCCATCTGGGCGATGCCCGCCTGCTCCGCCGGGCTGAGGCCGCTGTCCTCGCTCTCCGCAGCCGCGGTGTTGTCGGCACTGCCTCCGGCGCCCCAGCCGCCCATCTGGTCCTCCAGCTCCGTCAGATTCAAAAGCGCTCCTGTGGCGGCATCTACATAAAAGGTGTCCGTATCCACCGGCAGATACCGGAGCACGGCCGACGTGCCGCCCGCCTCCCGCACGTATTCCAGCTTCAGCTCCAGGGTATCCGTCAGGAGTTTGGCAGCCCGGTCGCGGCGCACCGCAGCGGCGGCAGAGGGGACGTCTCCCAGGAAGGTGTCCTCCGCTGTGGTCCGGTGGAAAGACCGGACCCGGTTGTCCGCCGCATCCACAGTGATGGAATAGGTCAGCGGCGAGGGCAGGCCGTTCAGCAGGATCACTCCGGAGTAGCGGTAGCTGTCCCCGCCCAGAATATCCATGCCGCGGGGCTCTTCCAGCTTCACGCTCTCCCCCTCCCGCAGGACCTTGTCCAAAAAGTCCCCGGCGGCCCGGGCGGCCGCGGCCTCATCCCCCTGGGGAAAGACCGGGAAATCCCCGCTGTTGGAGGCGGTGTACGGCAGACCCAGATCGTAGCTGATTACGGTCCCGTCATCCAGAGCGGAAATGGACAGTTCCTCCTCCAACTCGGTCGACCAGTACAGATCCCAGGCACCGGTCAGACCATCCTCATACCAGCTGCCCTGAAATTCGTCATAGGCATCCGTGTCCAGATCCAGGGCCGCCTTTACGGCCTGGGTCACCCTGGCCAGGGCCTCGTCTGTGGTCTCCTCTGCGGCGGACGCCGGCAGCATCAGCCCCAGAGCCGTCACCATAGCCAGCGTCAAAGAAAACAGCTTCTTCATCATTCGTCCCTCCATTGTCGGCAGTTTCCGGAATGGTGATTCCATTCTATCCCAACAGACGGAAAAATTCCAGAGATGCTGCGGATTCTCCTTATTTTTTTAAGTTCCTTGAAAGGCAGAGCGGCGGGCCGCACGGAGAATCTCCGCGCGGCCCGCCGTTTGACATGGGCTGCGTCCTGGCCGGGCGATTCAGCCGGACCTGCCTGCATCTGTCCTGGGGCCCTCTCTGTCACGCCATGGCGCGGTGGAGGAAGGTCATGATCTGCGCCCGGGTGCAGGTCGTGCCGGGCTCAAAGGTAGTGGAAGTGGTGCCCTGGGTCACACCGCTCTCCACGGCCCAGGCCACCGCGTCCGCATAGTACGCACCTTCCGCCACGTCCCGGAAGTCATGCGTCCCGGATGCTGCGGGAGAGCCCTCGGCCCGCCACAGCAGCACCGCCGCCTGAGCGCGGGTGCAGACCCGGTCCGGGGCAAAGGCAGTCTTGGTGACGCCGGAGGTGATGCCCTGCTCCACAGCCCACAGAACTGCCTTATAGTAGTAGCTGTCGGGGCTCACATCCGTGAAGGGATTCTCCTTTTCGGACGGCTCAGGAGAGCCGTTTGCCCGCCACAGGAAGGTCACAAGCTGGGCCCGTGTGCATCCGCGGCCCGGGGCGAAGGCCGTTCCGGTGACACCGGAGGCGATCCCCTGCTCCACAGCCCACCGGACCGCATCGTAATAGTACGCGCCGCTGTCCACATCCGTGAAGGGCAGTTCCGTCTGCTCCCCGGAACGGACGAAGGACGCGGACACGGTCACCCCGCCGCCGGGCATGACGAAGGTATAGCGCCCCTCCCCCGCGTTCTGGACCGGGACTGCGCCGTCCTGGCTGTCGGTGACAGTCAGCTTCTTCAGCTCGTATCCGTCATCCGGCGCCGCGGTGATGGTCACCGTCTCACCCTCGTCGGCCCGACCGGCACTCACCTCCAGGGAGCCGCCGGTGACCTGGTCCACAGTAATGAGATGCTCGCCGTCCTCGGACTTCTCAGTCCACCGGGCGTACAGGGTTGTGTTTGCGTCGAAGACGGTATCGGCAGTAACTGCAGTGCCGCCGTCGGCGGCGGTGTACCAGCCCGCGAAGGCGTAGCCGCTCCGCTCCGGCGTGGGAAGCGTCCCCACGGCTGCGCCGCTGGTGGCTGCCATGGCGGCCGCGCCGGCGGCGCCCTCGCCGAGCTCCAGGGTCAGGATGATCGTCCGGTCCGGGTCAATGAAATCCTCCAGCTCTGCAGTGGCAAAGCTGCCGCCGGTGACAGAAATGCTGCCGGAGCCGCTGTTGGCCACCTGACCGGTCACAGTGCCGCCGGAGATGGTGATCTCCGCCGCGGTGTCGTTGACTACGCTGCCCACGGTGCCGCCGTTGATGACGATGGTTCCGCCAGTGGAGCCGCCCTGCGTCTTGATATTCTGATAGCTGCCGCTCTCCACGGTCAGGCTGCCGGAGGCATCCTGCCCCTCAAAGACAATGGAATCCCCCTCGGCAATAGCAGCGTTCGCAAAGGTGACGCGGCTGCCCCGGTCGATGTTGACGCCCCACTGGTTTCCGGAGGTGGTCAGGCCGTCCACGGACAGCTCCGTGCCATTGACCACCAGGGCGTACCAGCGGCAGTTGGAGATCTCCACGTTCTCCAGGGTCACCATTCCGGCGTGGTAGATGTTCAGGCCGTGCTTGGCGGCACTGCCGCCGTCAAGGGTCACATCCCGCAGCGTCACCTCGGCGCCATCCTGAAGATTGAGGAGGCTGGGGCCGGTGCCATTGTCGCCGGAGACAGAAAATGTGCCCGCCTTCGCCCGGATGGTATGGCCGCTGCCGTCCAGAGTCAAGTCCTTGGACAGCGTCAGCGCTCCCTGGCCGTTGACCAGGCCGGAGGCGTCCAGCTCCACGTCTCGGAGCAGCCGGATGGTGGCGCCCTCTTCCGCCTGGGCCACCGCCTCCGCCAGGGTGGCATACTGGGTGCCGTCGATATCCGCGGTGTTTTCCGTTTGGACGCCGTCCTCCCCGGCCCCCTCCGTCATGGTCTGGACCTGCCCGGCGGCAGACGCACCAAACATCCCCTCCGCCGCCTGGGCATTGGCCGGCAGCATGGAGGCCAGCAGGCTCAGAGTCAGCAGTCCGGTAACAAGTTCTCGCTTCATGTGTGTAGATTCCTCCCGATTGGTTTGTAGGTATCGGCGCTTTGAAGCGGGCACTCTCCGTCCGGTCCGAAAAGGGGCCTTCCCAGATGTAGAAATTCTGCCAAATCATTGCGGATTCTGTCAAAAAGCCAAGCAGGCAGCGGAAAATCCGGCCTCAAAAGCACGGTTCACATCCTAACACAGCGGGGCAGAGCCACGCAAGGGCTTTCCGGATTTTCCAGATGACTGGAAATGCCTGGCACATCAGCCGCATCTATTGGGCCGCAGTGCATCCGGCAAAATATGCTGGAACGATCCGGGCGCCGCGCCAGACATTCCCGGCAGCGCAGAGCCGGCTCCCCAGCTTGGAGGGCTCCGGTGAGCCGGCGGGCGGCAAGGCATGTGAAAGCCCCCGGCGGACCGGAACGTGTCCGGTCCGCCGGGGGCCTGCTCTGCCTGCGAAAGAAGCCGCCGATCAGTCAGTTTCCGGCGGCCTGGGTACCGGCCTGCTCCCGGCGGAAGCGGACCATGCCGGTGCGGTCCAGAGCCACCATCAGGACGGGAATGAACACCAGCTGGAGGATGATGCCGGGAATGGCGTTCACCAGCGCCTCGGTCAGGAAGATCTGCCAGGTGAAAGGCACGCTGGCCACGCCGGTCATCACCACCCGCACCGCAGCCCAGACGATCCGGCCGCCCACCATAGCAGCCAGCAGAGCACGGTACAGGGCCACCACACACTGCCAGCGGGACCGATTGTACAAAAAGCCCGCGATGCCACCGTAAGCCGCCAGCTCAAAGGCCATGGCCACAGCGGCCACCAGCGGCGGCATTCCGAAGAGCGCCATCCGCATCAGCGGGGCCACGAATCCCACCACCGCGCCATACCGCCAGCCGCAGATCAGGCCGCAGAGGAACACGGGCAGGTGCATGGGCAGCAGCATCCCGCCGATCTGGGGGATCTGTCCGGTGAGGAAGGGCAGTACCAGCGCCAGGGCCAGGAACATGGCCGCCAGGACCAGGTTATGGACATTTGTTTTGAAATTGCTGTGTTTCATGGGGTTAAACTCCTTCTCAAAAAGTCTTTTCGCGCCGCCTTCTGGCGCCGCACCAGCCTTCTGGCTTTTTTTACGGAGTCTGCAGGGCTGTGAATACCGGCCTTCTGGCCGGGCGTTTTTCAGGGACTTGCCCCTCGTCAGGGGAAAAATTCGGTGGTGTCGATCACCAGCTGGCAGCCCTTCTCCGGGCCGCATTGGCGGATATACCGCTCCTCCAGGGGCATCCACCGGCTCTCATAGGCGGCGAAGTGGGCGCCCTCCCGCCGCTCCAGGCGGCGGCGCTGCTCCTCCGGCGCACAGGTGAGAAACATCCGCAGATCATAGCGGGCCGACAGCAGCGGGTGCTGGGAGTAGCTTCCCTCCACCACAGTGAGGGGCCGGGCCGGAAGCGTTGTCCCCTCCCTCAGCGTGCCGCTCCGGCAGTCATACGGGCGGCAGCGGATCTGCGCTCCGGCCCCTGCCGGCACCAGTACCTCCTGCAGGAAGCGGGCCAGGTCCATATTTCCAGCCGGGATCTGCTCCCAGTTCTCTGCCCGGCGGTCCGGTGGGAGATAATAGTCATCCATGTGGACCACGTTGCAGGGAAGGAGCCGCCCCATCAGGTCTCCCAGGCCGCTCTTGCCGCTGCCGCAGCGGCCGTCAATGGCCACGACGGCTGGTCTGCCGCTCCGCGCCAGCCGGGCCGCCGCCAGCAGTGCCGGGAAGTACCCGCCGTATGCTGTCCGCAGGACCCGGTAGTGGGGGTCATACGCCTCCCGGTAGGCCGGCGAGTGGTGGACGGGCGGACAGCCCTGACGGCGGTACACCGCCAGCCAGTCCGCCATACCGGGCAGGGGCAGCGCCTCCGCCGCGGTCAGGCATTCCTCCAGGTCCGCCGCCGTCCCGTGGTGCTCCGCCGCCGTCAGAAGCAGCAGATCCGCCAGGAGCGGCGCAGCCAGCGTCCAATCCCCCGTCCCCGCCAAATGAACGCGGCACAAACCGTTCCCGATCCGCTCCGGCGGCCGGGCCTCCCGGTCTGCGGGAAGGGCGCTGCACTCCCCCAGCAGCTGCCGGAGGACATCTCCCCGTTCCCCCGCTGCATGGGCTGGACCGAACGTACTCTGATAGGCCAGCTTGGCGCAGTCCTGGGGCTCCATCAGCGGATAGCGGGCCAGGTGCTCCCGCAGGACCGTTTGAAATTCCTCATGCATCTCTTCAGCCCCCCGGCAGCCGTGGTATTGCGCATCGGTCATCCGACACGTTTATAGGATAGCACCTGGAGTACACTCAAAGTCAAGAGCAAGCGTGAAAAAATCTGAAATTTTTTCGGATGGTATCCGCACGCGGAGCAGAGTGGGAGTTTGCAGCTGGTTTTGCGCACCCGCCTTTCATCGCGCATGCCGATTCGGGATATGCCCGTTCAAGTGCGGAATCCATGCTGTGCAGCCCGCGTTCCGCATCCGTTCCCTGTCTGATCCCATGCCGGGGCGCCCGTCCCGCAGTACCTTCTGGGCTGAAAAAGCCTGTGTTCCTTCTGAACACAGGCTTTTCTGCACTCCGGCAAAGCAAGGCAGTACGTCAAGCGGTCACCGCCTCCACAGGAACCCGGAGTACAAAGGGCTGCTCCGGGTCCGTGCAGTCGTTCCCCAGCAGCTCCCGGAGCCCGTCGTCATAGGCCCGACCCCGGGCCAGATTGACGGCTGCCGCCACCGCCGCCCGGGCCTGGTCCTCCGGATTCTGGTCCACCGTCATATAGAGCTTGCCGCTCTCCAGGGCGGCGGCCCCCTCCGCCGTGTGGTCCACGCTGACGATGGGCGCCGCGCCCGGATCCCAGCCGGCGGCCTCCAGCGCCTCGATGACTCCCAGGGCCATTTCATCGTTGTCGCAGATGACGCAGTCAAAGTCCACGCCCTGCTCCAGCAGGGCCGCCATGGCTTGGCGGGCCCGCTCCCGGCTGAAGCCGCAGACCTGGTAATCTGCCGCGGCGATGGGGCAGAAGCCGTCGTCCAGCAGGCTCTGCACGGCGGTGCCGGAGCGGGCATCTGTATTCTCCTGGCCGGGCATCCCCTGGAACAGCAGATAGCGGATATCCGTCCCGTGGTCCGTCTCCCAGAAATACTCCGCCAGGGCGTGCCCCTGGAGGGCGCCGCTCCCGGCCTCGTCCATGCCCACAAACACCATCCGCTCGTTCAGGATCGCCGTCCCCGGCGCCCGGTTCAGCAGCACGACTCCTGCGTCGCCCACGATGTCTGCCACCTTTTCGGAGTCCTCCCCGTCTGCAAGGTTCACCAGCAGGGTCTCCACGCCTTCTGCCAGGGCCTCGTGGACCTGGCGCAGCTGGGTCTCCGGGTCGTTGCCCGCGTTGTAATACCGCACCGCGTAGCCCTGGGCGGCGGCCTCCGCTTCGATGTCCGCCTTCAGCTCCAACAAAAACGTATCCTCCCTAGACAGCAGCAGGCCCAGAGCCCTCGTCTCCCTGGTCCGGGACTCCACAGCCCCGGCGGCGTCCGCGCCGCAGCCGGTACCCAGCACTGCCACGGCGGCCAGCAGGGCCACAACTGCGCCGATCTTCTTCCTCCATGTCCGTTTCATCTGGATCTCCTCCCTATTCATCCGTCTTCTGCTTAGGATGCTGGACAAAGTATACAAATATACCTGACGGAATGAAATAGACAAACCTGCGGGGGGAACGGCACGGTTCCCTCCGCAGGTCTTTTTTCCGGACTTTTCTGCGGTCTCACGGCCCGATCCGGAATTTCCGGTACTCCGTGGGCGTGAGGCCGACGTATTTTGAAAAGATGCGTGAGAAGTAGCTGGCGTCCGCGAATCCCACCGCCTCGGAGATGGTCTGGACGCTGTCCTGCGCGTTCACCAGCCGCATCTGAGCCTCCCCGATCCGGCGGCGCAGGACATACTGCTTGAGGCTGTATCCCGTCTTCTGCCGGAAGATATGGGACAGATGATAGGGACTCAGATAAAACTGGCGGGCCAGCTGCTCGATGGAGAGGTCCTCCGCATAATGGCGGTCGATGTATCTGGCCACACGGCCGAAGGTGGAGTCCTCCCGGGTGACGAGATCCTCCTTCCGCCCCGCCGCCATCCGCCGGACCAGCTCCAGCGACGCCAGCATCAGGTGCTGGCACAGCTCCTGGAAGCCCGGCTCCCGCTCCGCTGCATACCGGTCCATCAGGCAGAAGAGCTCCTTCAGGTCCGCAAACTGCTCCGGCTGGTGAAACAGGGGGCAGCGGTCCGGGGAAAGCAGGCTGTATGGCGGCAGGTCCGCCAGCGCCAAGTTCCCGATGGCCACGCACAGGGTCTGATACGGCTGGTCTGCCTGGGGGAATTCGTCGTGGAGGGCGCCGCCGCTGCACAGCACCACATCTCCGGCTGCCACCTCGTACCGGCGGAGATCGACGGTGTACCGGCCGCTGCCCTTCAGGATCAGCAGCACCTCCGCCAGGCGCTCGTGGCAGTGCATCAGTGTGGCGTGCTCTCCCTCCGCCCAGTCATAGTGGCAGATGTACGCCGCATAGGGCCGGTCCTGAGGCAGGCGCGCCGCCTCCTGCGGTGTGAACACCACCCGCTGCCGATTCAGTTCCGCCTCTCTCATGCCGCCGTCTCCTCCCCGCTGGAAAGTGCGGAGCATCCGGCCATCCGCCGCTCCCCGCCGTGGGGCCGCAGGAAAGTCCGGTCCCGGCCCTTATGATACCGTTCCCAGCGGGCCGTGTCAAGGGCGGCTCCCGCTCACTCCAGCGCCGCCTTCAGGCGCTCCCACAGCTCCACGGCCTTGAATTTCAGCTGGTAGCCGCCATCCTCCTCCGTCATCAGGCTGACCTGGTCTTCCGTCAGGCCAGCGGCCAGGGCCGTCTCCGGCACGTCCGCGGAGGCAGCGGTGCACAGGGGCGGAAACACCACACACCACCAGTTCTGTCCGACGCCCTCCCCAATCAGAATCCGCAGGGCCAGATACTCCCCGGCTGGAAGAGAGAAGCCGTCATATTCCTTGGTGGGAAAGGCCGTGTCCTCCAGCTCCGCCGTCACGGCGTAGTCATAGCCGTTGGCCCGTACCGTCTCCTCGGCGATGGCCTCCAGTTCCGGCAGGCTCTCCCGCAGGCGAATCTCTGCCTCCGCCCGGTCCGCCGACTGCTCCAGAATCTCCGTGGCTCGCTCCAGCACCGCATCCCGGACCAGGAGCTTCAGTGCCTGGTCCTCCTCCGTATCAGAGTTGGCCAGCACATGGAGCCGCACCACCTTGTCCGCCAGGTCCCGCTGGGTGTTCAGCGCCCAGACGCCGGTCATCAGAAACGCCGCCGCACCCAGCAGCAGGGCCAGTTCCACGATCCGCAGAGTCTTTCGCTCACGCTTTGCAGCTGTTTTCATATCCGTTTTCCGTCCTTTGCTATGTAGCCCCATGGGGCCCGTTTCCCCCATCATGGACGGAAATTCCGGATTTTATTCCATCTTTTCCAATATTTTTACCGGCGCGGCCAGATACGTCTGCCGGTAACGTCCCTCCAGCGCCTCCTTTGCCCGGACCGCCTTCTGCCGGTCATCAAACAGGCCGAACACCGTGGGGCCGGAACCGCTCATGGCCGCGCCCAGAGCACTGTGCCGCAGCAGGGCTTCCTTGATGGAGCGGATCTCCTCCCCTTCCTCCTCCGTCAGCACCCGCTCAAAAACATTTCCAAGGCAGGCGGCCGCGGCGGCCAGATCGCCCCGGGCCAACGCCGCTGCCATGGCCGCCGTATCCGGCCGGGGGCCCAGGTCCGCCCCGTCCAGCCGGGCAAACAGCTCCGGTGTGGGCAGGCCGAAGTCCGGCTTGCACAGTACGATGGCACAGTCCGGCAGAGGCGGCAGGTCCGTCAGGAGCTCACCCCGTCCCTCTGCAAGACATGTGCCGCCCCGGACGCAGAAGGGCACATCGCTGCCCACTGCCAGCCCGATCTCCTCCAGCGCCTGCCGCGGCAGATCCGGGGCGTACAGGGTCCGCAGGCACCGCAGCACCGCCGCCACATCCGCACTGCCGCCCCCAAGCCCCGCATAAGCCGGGACCCGCTTGGCAAGGCGTACCTCCAGCCCCGGCACCGGGCGGCCCAGCCTGTGGAAAAAGGCATCCGCCGCCCGCTGCTCCAAAGTGACCTTCCCCGCCGGAAGGGAGATGCCCTCTGTCAGCAAGGAAAAGCCGCCCGCCGCCTCTGCCACCGTCACGGTGTCCCCCAGGGACACGGCCTGCATCACCATCCGCATGTCGTGATAGCCGTCTGTACGCCGCCCCAGAATATCCAGAGTCAGGTTGATCTTGGCCGGGGCCTCCAGCGTCAAAGTCTTCATCGCACCACCTCCCGCGGGCCTCCGCCCGCTGTCTGGGTCCAGTATAGCACATCCCTCCCCAAGTAGAAACAATGAATCGCCCGCAACCGGACGGTTGCGGAAAGTTGGTGGACGCAACCGGAAAAACCTGCTATGCTGAGAGCAGCGGAGCGGGAGGCGGTGCGTCATGGACATGAGCAAGGCGATTCGGGAAGGCCGGGATCGCTTGGGCATGAGCCAGGAGGCTCTGGCGGAGCGGCTGGGCGTGAGCCGGCAGGCGGTATCCAAGTGGGAGATGGGAACCTCTGTTCCCTCTCCGGAAAATCGGCGGGCGCTCTCGGAGATTTTGGGGACAGACCTTCAAGTGGAAAGAGAAACAGCGCCGCCCGTCCCTCTGCGGCGGTGGAAGCGGCTGACGCTGGCGGCAGGGCTCCTCTGCCTGGCGCTGCTGGCGGCGCTGGGCTGGATCCTTTACAGCGCGCATCAGGACGGCTGGCCGCCGCCGGAGGATCCGCAGATTACAGGCGTCTATTTCTATGATGCGGCCGGGCAGGAGATCGCCAAAAGCGACTTCGGCTGGTATCTGTTTCCGCCAGACAGCACCGTGAACGTGGCGGTCACCTTTCAGGACGGCCGGGAGCACACGGTGGATCAGGTAGTTTTGTTTCTGTATCCCACCGGCACCGGAGTGGCCGAGGAGCGGCAGCAGATCGGCGTCCGGCGGATCCGGAACGGCCGGACCTTCGCCCTGTTCCGCTGGGAGCTCCCCACCAGCCTTTATTCTCATTTGGAAGTGCAGCTGGAGTGCAAGGATGGGCAGACAGTCTCCGCCTCTCACTGGAACGTGATCGACCGGGATTCTGCCTTTTGAACGAATGCCCGGCGTCATGTAAAATTTCACAAATCTTCTTTCTTTTTTAACAGAATGCGGTGCATTTATACGCAGCACAGAGGGGGTGGAATGAATTGTTTGGGCAATCCCCCCCAACAGCACCAGAAAAGAGCATCGTATGCTGGACATCCTGTTTTTGAGCAGAAGCTCATTGCTGTACGCAGCCCTGCTCCTGCCGGCCATCACAATCCTGTCCCTCGCCCTGCTCTGTTTCGCGTATGAAGCTACCCAGAAGTTCCGGAGGCGGAGGGGCCTGTTTTAAAAAGACGCTCTCCCCAAAAGCCGCGGCGGTCCCGCGGCTTTTGCCAGGTTTCAGAAGAAACAGCGCCGCAGGCAAAAGCCTGCGGCGCTGTCTGTATCTGTGGAAATGACTTCTTACTTGATCTTCCGGGCCTCCACATAGTACCGCTTATCCTGGGCGTGGCCCATGGAGAAGGTCTTGCGGGGCAGGACGCCGTCGGCCATGACGGTCTTGAACAGCTGTTCCTTGCCCATAGCCGGGAGCTTGAAGCCGATGTTGCCGGACTTGCTGCCCAACTCGTCCGTCACTTCGTCGCCATGGATGTAGTCCACTTCGCCGCCGTGCTCCTTGAGATAGGCGTCCAGGAAGGTCTGGAGCGTGCCCACCGCCAGCTGCATCCTGGGATTGGGCACCGTGATGGTACCGGTATGCCCTGCATAGGTGTAGGCGATGGTGTGGCCCTCGCCCTCCCCTTCGTGGGCGCCGGGATAGGCGGCCTTCATCGCCTCCAGCACCTGTTCGGGCTCCACGCCGAAGAGGACACGGTGGATCGGCTCGAACTGGAGGGCGTCGTCGTGATTATTCACCACTTCCACCAGAGCATAGCGGGCGGGCAAATCGGCCCACTGGTCCTCCGGCGTGACCTTCTTCAGGTTCTCATAGCACTGCTTGGCTGTTGCCAGAGAGTGGTTGCCGTCGCCCACCGCGAACAGCAGAGGTGCCGCGTCCTTCAGGCCGTACTTTTTCTCCATGGCCTCCGGCGTGCACATAGCCGCCAGGGCGTCCGCCACGGCGTCCATCTGGGCGTCCGTCAGCTTCCAGCCCTTCAGGTGCCCGCCGCCCTGCTGCAGGTCAAAGTCATACAGCTGCTCCATCTCCCCGCTGGCGGCGGTCAGGGGCTCAATAACCGTGCGGTCCGGGTCGTCGATCAGCAGCATCACGTGGGGCAGCTCAACGGGGGCGTCCTGCCGTACCCGTACCCGGGGTGGGATGCGGGAGAGCACCGTCCCCTCCGTGGCCCGGATCAGGGCGCCGGAGCCGGGGGTGAAGTCATACTGGTCCAAATCCACCATGCCGATGAGGCCGTGGCGCACCTTGCCGTCGGACTGCGTGCGCTCAATATAGAACAGGGACCCCGGCAGGGTCTGAAAGACGCCCTCCGCCAGATAGCGGTTCATAGCGCCGTTGATGTCCGCGATATGGGCGTCCACATCCGGGTCGTTCAGCTTGGCCTCCGGCAGGATCAGCCGGAGGGTGGAAGGCGCGTCCCCCACAGTCTCCTCCACCGCCTGCCAATACTCCGGCTGGGAGGTGAACTGGTCGCAGGCCACCACGGCCCACTTGGTCATGTCCGCATCCTTGGGCAGCAGGATATCCGCCGGGTAAAAGCCCAGCTTCTGGAATTTCTCGTTCATGTCGCGTCCCCTTTCTTTCCGGAAAACTCTTACAGCGCCGCCTTGATGGCCGCCAGCAGGTCGTCAAACTCCTCAAAGGCCGGAATCTCCGGGTGGTCGGCTTTGATCTGCTCCGTGCTCTTGAAGAGGAAGCCTGCCTTGCTGGCCTGGATCATCCCCAAATCGTTGAAGCTGTCGCCGCTGGCGATGGTGTCATAGCCGATGGACTGCAGGGCCTTCACCGTGGTGAGCTTGGACTTCTCACAGCGCATCTTGTAGCCGGTGATCTCGCCGTTCTCCGCCACCTCCAGGGAGTTGCAGAAGATGGTGGGCCAGCCCAGCTTTTCCATCAGAGGCTTGGCGAATTCCTCAAAGGTATCGCTCAGAATAATCACCTGGGTGGTGGCCCGCAGCTCGTCCAAAAACGCCTTGGCGCCGGGCAGCGGATCAATCTTGGCGATGGTGTCCTGGATCTCCTTGAGCCCCAGGCCGTGCTCCTTCAAGATGCCCAGCCGCCAGGTCATCAGCTTGTCGTAATCCGGCTCATCCCGGGTGGTGCGCCGCAGCTCCGGAATGCCGCTGGCCTCTGAAAATGCGATCCAGATCTCCGGCACCAGGACGCCCTCCATATCCAAGCATACAATATTCATACTGTCTCCCCTTATCAATCGGTCTGCGCGGCTTCGCCGCGGGCGAGATCGGATCCCGCTGTTTCGATTATACAATCCCTATCTTTCCTTTGCAATGCGATTTGCAAATTTTGTCCAGGCTGGAAATTTTCCCCATCCGCATAGTTCCCGCCCCGTTGGATACACTAACGCCAAATCCCTGCTGGAAGGCATAAAGGAGGTTTTTCGCATGGTGATTGATAAGATCGCATTGGCACTGGCTATCATCGGCGCCCTGAACTGGGGCGGGATCGGCCTGTTCGGCTTTGATACGGTGGCTTTCCTCTGCGGCGGCCAGATGGCCATTCTCTCCCGCATCATCTACGCCCTGGTGGGCCTGGCGGGCCTGTGGTGCATCACGCTGTTGTTCCGCTCCTCCGACGAGGAGACGGGCCACGCCCGCCACACCGCCTGACGGCGGATACAGCGCGCTTTTCAAAATACGGGGAGCCGACCAAAAGGCCGGCTCCCCGTATTTGCGGTTCTCAGTCACCGGAGCAGATCAGCCGCGGTCCTTGTCTCCGCCGTGCTCCCCTTCTTTCAGGTATTTCTGGTCCCTGGCCAGAAGCTCTGCGGAGACGATATCCAGCTGCTCCATCTTCTCATAGTGGTCTGCCAGATTGCTGTCCGCCGCGCTGGCCGGCTGTCCGTCGTGCCGGAATACCAGCTTCAGCAGGATGGGTGTGAGGATCGTGCCGCCCACCACGGTGATGATGACCGGTGCCATCAGGGTCCCGGACAGCACTCCCAGCTCCAGGCCCCGGTTGGCTACGATCAGCGCCACCTCGCCGCGGCAGACCATGCCCACGCCCACCTGCAGGCTCTCCTTGCCAGTGAAATGACAGAGCTTTGCGCCCAGGCCGCAGCCGACGATCTTGGTGGCCACAGAAATCAGCAGCAGGAGAATGGAGAACAGCACCAGGCTGCCGGTCATGCCGTCCACCTTCGCCTTGATGCCCACGCTGGCGAAGAACACCGGCGTCAGCAGCAGGAAGCTCAACGGCTCGAACTTGGATTGGATATAGGAGGACTTGGGGGTGCAGGAGATCACCAGGCCCGCCACATAGGCGCCGGTGATGTCCGCCACGCCGAAGAACTCCTCCGCGCAGTAAGCCATCAGAAGGCACAGCACAAAGGCCAGCACCGGATAGCGGCGCCGCTCCCGGCCGGGCCACAGGGCCATCAGCCAGCAGAAGAACTTGTGGGCGAGGAAGGAGACCACAGCGGAGAACACGAAGAACAGCACGATCTTCAGCAGCACCAGGGCGATGCTGTCCTGTCCGCCGGACAGGCTGCTGACGATGGTCAGGGCAATCAGGCCCAGCACGTCGTCGATCAGAGCCGCCGCCAGAATGGTGTTGCCCACCTTGGTATCCAGCTTGCCGATCTCCTTCAGTGTCTCCACTGTGATGCTGACGGAAGTTGCAGTAAGGATGGTGCCGATGAACACATCCTCCAAAAATCCGCTGGTCTCAATCATGCCGGTCCGGTCAGCGAACATCGCCAGCCCCGTACCCAGGACCAGTGGAACGATCACGCCCAGCAGGGCCACCAGGAAGCCTGCCTTGCCACTGTGCTTCAGCTCCTGGATATCGGTGCCCATGCCGGCAGAGAACATCAGTACGATCACGCCCAACTCGCTGAGCTGGGTGAGGAACTCTGTCTCTGACAGCACGTTCAACATAGCCGGTCCCAGAATCAGTCCGGCTACCAGCGCGCCAACCACCTGTGGCATCTGGATGCGTTTCGTCAGGATGCCCAGCACCTTGGTGCTCAACAGGATCAGCGCCAGGTCCATGAGATAATGATACGTCATTGCCTCTCACTCGCTTTCTGAGGTCTGAATACTGATTGCCTCCCGTTTTCAGGAGAGCTTTATTGTAAACCTTTGCTCCCGTTTTGCAAGAGCCATTCTGCACAAAAAAGATTCCTGTTTTTGGATATTTTGAAAGAAAAAGAAGCTGCTTGACCAACAAGCAGCTTCTTTTTAACAACTTTTTTATGACAATTGAAGTTTCTTCACAAGCCCCTCCTCCGGCGCCACGTTCACGGTACGGCAGGTGGAGTAGATCACCATGCCGGGCCGGGCACCGGCGGGCTTCTTCACGTTCTTCACCGGTGTGTAGTCCACGGGGACGTTGGCACCCTCCCGGGCCTGGGAGAACCAGGCCGCCAGCTTGGCCGCCTCCACGATGGTGTCATCGTCCACCTCACGGCCGCCTGTGCAGAGGATCACGTGGGAACCGTGGATCTTCTGGGTATGGAGCCAGATGTCCCGGTGGTCCGCGCTGCGGGTCAGCTTGTCGTTCTGGCGGTTGTTCCGCCCCACCAGCACCCGGAAGCCGGAGGTGGTGCGGAACTCCAGAGGCTTTGCAGGCCGGTTCTGTTCCTTTTTTCCCTGTCGGCGGAGGAAGCCCGCGTCCCGCAGCTCGCCGCGGATGTCCAAAAAGTCCTGTTCCGTCTCTGCCCGGCTCAACTCCTCCAGCACACTCTCCAGATAGTCCAGGTCCCGGCGGGCAAGGGCCATCTGCTCCGCCAGATACTTCTCCGCCGTCTTGGCCTTGGTGTAGCGCTTGTAGTATTTGGCGGCGTTTTGCTGGGGCGTCAGCAGCGGGTCCAGGGGAATGGCGACAGGGCGGCACTCCGGGTCATAGAAATTCTCTGTCTCCAATCTGGCCGCCCCCCGCTCCATGCGGTAGAGGTTGGCGGTGATCAGGTCACCGTAGATCCGCAGCTGGTCCCGGTTCTGTGTGGCGGCGTAGTCCTTCTCCTGCATGGCCAGTTTCCGCCGGATGCGGTCCCGTGCCGTGGTGGCAGTCCGCAGCAGGTCCGCCCCCCGCTGACGCACCCGCTCCTGCTGCTCCCGCAGGGCGTAGAAGTCATCCATCAGGGTGGAAAAAGTGTCATACCGGACGGTCTCCATAACAGGGCCGTACTGGGCGATGGGGCAGTAGGTGAAATCTGCCATCTTCCCATCTTTTTTCAGGCAGATTGGTGTAAAGTGATTTTCCTGTATATCTCTGATGAGCCCGGACAATTCCTTCCAGAGGCGGTCCTCTCCCACCGCTCCCAGGTCAAAGAGATGGGCATCCGTCTCCCCTACGGAGCGGAAGGCCAGTTCCCGGGCGATCAGGGGGGAGATGCCGAAGTAGTGGTCCAGCAGAAAGGCGTCCACACTCCGCTCCGGGTTTGCGGCGGAGATCTTCTCCCGGAAGCCGTTCTCCGTCTCCTCCGTCACCGGCAGGCGGCCTACGGAGGCAGGCGGCTCATAATACAGCCCCGGCAGCACCTGCCGGGCAGCAGACATGTCCGCGTCCACCCGACGGAGGCAGTCGATGATCCGGCCCTCCCCATCCAGCAGGATCAGGTTGGACCGGCGGCCCATGGCCTCCAGCACCAGGGTCCGCCGCCCCGGCTGACCGAAGTCGTCAGTAACGTCCAGCTCCAGCCGTACCAGCCGCTCCAGGGGCGGCTGGGTGACCGCAGCCACCCGTCCCCCAACCAGATGCTTGCGCAGCAGCATACAGAACATGGGGGGCTCCGCCGGGTTGTCCCTTGTCAGGGCCGTCAGCTGGATGCGGGGAGTGTTGGCCCCGGCGTTCAGCAGCAGCCGCTTATTCCCCCGCAGCAGCAGGATCACCTGGTCCCGGGCGGGCTGCTGAACCTTATCGATCCGCAGGCCCAGCAGTTCCGACCGCAGCTCCTCCGCCACCGCCTGCATACAGATTCCATCCAATGGCATGGTCTTACTCCTCCATCATCGCGCGGAAAAGCGCATTGATCCGGTCCCGCCGGCCCTTCAGATACAGCCAGCCCAACAGGGCCTCCAGGGCCGTGGCCTCGCCGTACTGGGCCCGGGTGGCATGGCCGGGTACCGACTTCACGTGAGCGTTCCGCCCGCGGCGGAACACAGCGGCCTCCTCCTCCGTCAAAAGGGGCAGGATCCGCTCCGCCTTCTCCGCCTGGCTCTCCGCCCGCACCAGGGCAATGGTGGCCTGGTGCAGCCCCCTTCCCGTGGCCTTGCCATGGGCACAGAGCCAGGTGCGCACCAGCACCTCGAACACGGCGTCCCCCATGTGGGCCAGGCCGATGGAACTGATAGCGCGCAGTTGGTCGTCGGTGAGATTCGGTTCAAAATAGTTTTCCATAAAGGACTCCTTGGGGAACAGAAATTTTCATACCGGAATATTTTACCACACTTCCCCCGGTTTGTCACCTGGGATGCAATGTTGTCTTTTCCGCAGACGCAGCTGGAACTGCGGCCTTCTCCGCTTCTCTTCCGGCCGTATGGCCGCATGATCGTATATTGAAAAAATACTGGAATCTGTTGTAGGATTTGCCGAAAAAAACGTAGTGTACAAAGTGAAACCGGAAAGGAGGTGGAGCAACCATGGATGAGGAACAGATCATCACACTGTTCTTTGCACGTTCCGAACAGGCTATCGAGGCATTGGACGCGAAATATGGAAAACTATTCCACAGTCTCTCCTATCACATCGTGAATGACAGGCAGGACGCAGATGAGTGCGTCAATGATGCGTACCTGGGGGCATGGAATGCCATTCCCCCGGCAAAACCGGACTCTCTGCTGCCCTATATGGCGCGGATCGTCCGCAACATTTCCCTGAAGTGCTATTGGAAAAAGGGCGCTGCCAAGCGAAACAGTCCTTACACCCTTGCTTTGCAGGAAGTCGAGGAGTGTCTTCCAGACCGAAAGAGCGCCGAGGAAGAGGTGGAGGCAAGGGAGCTCGCCCGCGTCATTGCGTGCTTTTTGGATACGCTGTCCGCAGAGAACCGCGTAATCTTCATGCGGCGCTACTGGTTTTCTGACAGCTGCCGGGACATCGCCGGGCTTGTCGGGCTGAGCGAAAAAAATATCTCCGTCCGGCTGACCCGGATCCGAAGGAAGCTGAAACAATATCTGGCAGAAAGAGAGGCGTTTTTATGAATGCAAAGAAGTTTTCTGATGCTCTGAGTGCGCTCGACGGCAGGTATGTGGAAGAGGCCGCCCGGTACAGGCGAAAGCACGGGCAGTCCTTTTGGGTCCGGTGGGGCGCCGCGGCGGCCTGCCTGTGCCTGCTGGCCGCCGGCGGGGCACTGCTGATTCAGGGCAGAGGGCGCGCTGCCCCGGATCCTCAGCAGGTTCAAATCCCGAATCCCATCCTCACAGTCGCGTCCGCCGCAGAGATGGAAGCATATCTGGACTTCAAGGTCCCTGTGCTGGAGAAAGAGGTGGAGGCGTACTCCGTGTTCATCTCAGATGGGTACCCCACCATGGGACAGGTGGACTATGCGGACGGCTCCCAGTTTCGTATCCAGTATGGGAGTGGAGACATCAGCGGAATCTACGGCGGCACACTGGAGGAGAGCAGAGAGATTGCGGGCGTCAGCGTCGCATACTACCAATACGATAGTATGTCGTATGCCATCTGGGAAGTGAACGGCTTTGCCTGCAGCTATTTGTACACCAATGGCGGTGATGCTGAGGTGGATCTGTTGATCCAGCAGGGGCCATAAGTCCTCCGGGAAATGATACGAGAATGGGGCCGCAACCGGGCGCGGCCCCATTCCTGCGTTTTTTCCCTACCGCAGCAGCGGCAGGCTTCCGGTCAGCCGGTCCACCTGATGCCGGGGGCCCAAAAGGGCCATGCCCAGGTATCGCAGCTCCCCCGGCCCGGTGCGGGCCATTTTTTCGATGAACTCGCCGTAGGTACGGCAGCTCTGGGCCAGATCTGTAAAGTCCACAGCCGCCACATCTGCAAATTCCAGCTCGGCCAGCTGCCGCCGCAGGGTCTGAAAAGTCTCCGGCCTGCCGGAGAGCACCGGCACCGGCGTGCGGATGATCCCGGGGTGGATGGCTCCGGCAGCGTCGGTCACGTCCTCCCCTACCAGTTCCGGCCGCAGCCGGCCCCATGTGATGCCCAGGATGGCCGCTGTGTTGGCAGCGAGGCCCCGGGGCATGGCCTCATCAATCACCAGGACGCATTTGTCCAGTTCCTGTTTCATGGTGTGTTCCCTCTTTCCAATGGAGTTTGCCTTCAGAGAGAAGCAGCCCGATCAGGGTCAGTACCGTACCGGCTCCGGTCATCCAGGTGAAGGGTTCCCGCAGGATCAGCACGGAGGCCGCCACTGTGATCACCGGCACCAGATAGATGTACACGCTGGTTTTCACCGCCCCCAGTGCCTTCACCGCGAAGTTCCAGGTGACGAAGCACAGGGCCGAGGCCCCCAGCCCCAGAAACAGCAGATTCCCCAGGTTCACCGGGGCTGTGAGTCGCGTGAGCTCCAGCCGGACGCCAGAGACCATCAGCGCCGGCAGCATGAATGCCAGCCCGTAGAAAAAGGTTCGCCGCGTGGTCAGGACAGTGGGATGGCCCAGGGCGCTGATCTTCCGGGACAAGAGGGCGTAACAGGCCCACACGAAGGCAGCCAGCAGCGCCAGCAAATCCCCCCGGAGGTCCAGCTCCAGGGCAGAGCCGTTGAAGCTGATAAGGCAGATCCCCGCCATGGCCACCGCAAAGCCTGCGAAAAATGTGGGCCGCAGCCGCTCCTCGCCCCGCATCAGAAAATGGGTCAGCAGGGCGGTGAAGCAGGGAGACACGGAGATGATGACCCCCACGTTGGAGGCCATGGTGTACGTCAGGGCGATGTTCTCCAGCAGGTAGTACAGGCACACGCCGCACAGCCCCGCCAGGGCAAACAATCCCTCCTGCCGCCGTGTGACGCCCTGCAGGCGGCGAGGACAGACTGCCAGCAGCGCCAGAAAGCCCATCATGAACCGGATAAACAAGATCTCCACCGGCTGGAAATCCACCAGCAGCACCTTGGTGGAGATGAAGGTGGTCCCCCAGATCACAATGGTCAGCAGGGCCGCCAGGTGGCCCCGTGCAGGATTCGTCTCCACGGCTGTGTCATCCTCTCTCCCATTCCTGCCGGAACAGCTCCCGGCAGGCCCCCGGCGTCAGGCCGGTGAAGGCAGTGAAATAGTTGGTGAAATGGCTCTGATCGGAAAAGCCTGTCTCCACGGCGGCCTCTGCAGAGGAGACACCCCGTTC
Organism: Oscillibacter acetigenes; assembly: GCF_025567605.1. Classification (NCBI taxonomy): domain Bacteria; kingdom Bacillati; phylum Bacillota; class Clostridia; order Eubacteriales; family Oscillospiraceae; genus Oscillibacter; species Oscillibacter acetigenes. The sequence continues at coordinate 319,481 of NZ_JAOQKG010000003.1, forward strand.
CAACAGGCGCCGTGCCTCGCTGATCCGCACCGCCATCAGATAGCGGTAGGGCGTGACGCCCTTGGCCTTGGCAAAGGCCCGGACCAGGGCGGATTTGCTCAGTCCCGCCTGAAGGCTGAGCTCCTCCAGCGTGATATGCCGGGCATAGTGGCTCCGGATGAACGCACAGGTCCGCTCCACCTCCACCCGGCAGGCAGAAACCGTTTCCACCATCCCGGCGTAACCCGGCAGCAGGAGGCCCCAGGCCAGCAGCAGCGCCTCCTCCCTCCGGAGCTCCGGCTCCTCCCCCAGCACCGCCCGGTGCAGGGCCCGGAGGCGGCCTGCCAGTTCTCCGTCCCGAACCACGGCCACGGAAAAGCCGGGCATTGCCCGGCTGCCCATGATCTCCTCCGCCAGGGCCAGCATGGTGCTGCGTGGGATATTCAGTCCCCGGTAGTCCAGGGACCCGTCCGCCTGGATGCAGGCATGGCTGTCTCCCGGGTTGAACAGCAGCACGTCTCCCGGGCCGATGACCTGCTGTTGGCGGCCGCAGGTGAGGGTCCGGGTCCCCCGCTCCACCACGCCGATCACATAATGGTCGTGAAAGTGGCTGGGAAAGGGCCTGTCCACCGCCCGGAGGCTGTACGCCTCCAGCCCCAGAGCCTGGTCATATCGGGCGGTCCGCGCCGCTTGTCTCATGGTTCTTCCCTCCTGTCGGCACCAGCCAGCATACCACCTGAGCGGAGCCGCCGTCTTGTAACATATCCGCGTTTTCCCCCGTCAGGCGTAATGGTAACGCCGCCGCATCAGCACCAGCAGCACCACCGAGAGCACCACCCCCAGCAGTTCCGCCGCCGCCACGGACCACCAGACGCCATCCACGCCGAAGAACACCGGCATCACCAGCACCAGTCCACCCCGCAGCAGCAGCGTGCGGGTGAAGGCGATCAGGGCCGACAGGGCGCCGTTGCACAGGGCCGTGAAGAAGGCGGATGCGTAGATATTCAGCCCGCAGAAAAGGTAGCACAGGGCAAAGATCCGGAAGCCGTGGGTGGTCAGCTCCAGCAAGTCCGGAGAGTACCCCACGAAGGCAGCAGACAGGGGCCGGCTTAAGAGCTCCGACGCCGCCACCATCGCCACGGAGGTAGCGGCGATGATGACGCCACTGCGGCGGAAGATGTTCTTCAGCTCATCATAGTTCTCCGCCCCGTAGTGATAGCTGACGATGGGGGCGCTGCCCATGGAGAACCCCAGAAAGGCAGCCACAAACACGAAATCCACGTACATCATCACCGAGTGGGCCGCCACGCCCGGCTCTCCCAGAAGGTCCATCAGCCGGATGTTGTAGAGGATGCCCACCACGGAGGCGGAGATGTTGCTCATCAGCTCCGAGGAGCCGTTGATACAGGCGTGAAGCAGTTCCCGGCCGTAAAAGTTCGTCCGCACCAGCCGCAGGCCCTCTCTTCTGGGAAGCAGGAAGTACACCACCGGGATGACACCGCCCACGCAGTAGCCCAGCACTGTGGCCCATGCGGCACCGGTGACACCCATGCCCAGCAGGGCGATGAACACGTAGTCAAAGGTGATGTTGGTGGCTCCGGCAGCCAGGGAGAGCAGTAACCCCAGCTTGGGTTTCTCCGCCACGGAAAAGAAACTCTGAAAGGCGCTCTGGAGCATGAACACGGCACTGCCGGCCAGCAGGATCCGGCCGTAGGCGATGCAGTCTTCCAGCAGCAGGTCGCTAGCCCCGGCAAAACGCATGATGGGTTCGATGAAGGCGATGGTCACAATGGAGAGCACCACGCCCAGCCCCGCCACGCACCAGATGAAGAGCGTGAAATATCGGGAGGCCAGCTCCGGCTTCCCCTCCCCCAGCGTGCGGGCCACGATGGCGCTGCCGCCGGTGCCCAGCATGAAGCCGAAGGCGCCGATGATCATAGTGATGGGGAAGGCGATATTCACCGCCGACAGGGCCAGGTCCCCCACCAAGTTGGATACGAACAGTCCGTCTACCACGCTGTACAGAGAGGTGAAGATAATCATAACGATGGTCGGCAGTGTGTAACGCAGCAGCCGTCCGTAGGTGAAATGGTCAGAAAGTTTGATCTGCATACATCAGTCTCCTATCGCAGCGGTCTGTAAAAAAGCTTCCGTCTCCGCCCGAAAGGCATCCAGCAGCTTCTGGCTCAATGCCACAAGCGCCGACCGCTCCTCCTCGGTCAGGCGGGCGGCCGCGGCGCTCTCTACGCCGAACACGCGGTCCACAGTGCGGCGGAGGAATGCCTCGCCCGCCTCTGTCAGACAGACCCGCTTGTTTTTCAGATTGCCGTCCGCCGCCTCCAAGCGGAGGACTCCCTCCTCCACCAGCTTTTTCAGGGCGGAATTCACCGTCTGCTTGGGTAGGGACAGCTGCTCGCTCAACTGGGTCTGGGTCAGGGGCGCCTCCTCCGACCGCAGGGTGTACAGCAGCCAGAAGGCGCAGTCCGGCAGGCCGCAGGCCCGGGCCAGACGGTGGTACAGCAGGGTATTCTCATTGTAGATTCGGTCATTGGATTTCCAGAAAGCATCCAGAACTTCCTGTCCCATCGAATCCCTCCCGTCTTATTTTGTCCGATTTCGGACTATTCGATTATACAGAAACCGCTCCTTTTTGTCAAGGGCTCCCCTGCGCGGCGCGTTTCGTCAAAATATCCCTTGTGTTTTTTCCAAAAATCGCATATCTTAAAAAGGCGAGAGGAGGCGTTTTATGGATTCGGACAAGCTGTTGAATCTAGCCACATCGCTGGGCTGCCTGCTGGCAGAGAGCGGCGCGGAAATCTCCCGTGTGGAGGAGTCCGTCTACCGGCTGCTGCAGGCCTACCAAGGCAAGGACGCCCAGGTGTTTGCCATCCCCAGCTGTTTGATTGTCAGTTTGATGGCGGAGGATGGCCGTCCGGTGACCCGGATGCGCCGGATCAGTGCCCACGGCACGGATCTGGAGCTACTGGAGAGCTGCAACGCTTTATGCCGCCAGCTCTGCCGTACCGTACCGCCCCTGGACGAGGCCCGGGCCATGGTGGACCGCCTCCCTGCCTCCTGCCGCCGCCACCGCCCCGCCACGGTGCTGCTGGGCTACGGTATCGCCCCCGCTTTCTTCTGTCCCCTGTTCGGCGGCGGGTTTTGGGACAGCTTGAGCGCCTTCTTCTGCGGTCTGGTGGTGGGCACCTGCCTGCTCTTTGGCGGCAGATGGCTGGGCAGCAACAGCTTTCTGCGGACGCTGGTATGCAGCGGCATCGCCTCCCTGCTGTCTCTTCTGCTGGTGCGGGCGGGCCTGGGGAATAATGTGGACCTGGTGACCATCGGCGTCCTGATGCTGCTGGTGCCCGGCGTGGCCCTGACCAACGCCATGCGGGAGATCGTGGCCGGCGACACCTACTCCGGACTCAGCCGGACGGCGGAGGCTATTCTGATCGCCACGGGTATCGCTCTGGGGGCCGCTGTGGGCCTGGGCATCGGGTATATTCTGTAAAGGGGATCTACTTTTATGGATATCTGGTCTCAATATGTTCTGCCCTGCCTGTGTGCTTTCGCCGGCTGTATCGGATTCACTCTGGTGTTCAATATCCATGGCCCCGGCAAGCTGATTGCCTGCTGTGGCGGCGCTCTGGGATGGCTGGTGTATCTGCTGGCCGGCAAGACCATCCTGGCAGGCTTTTTCGCCGCCATGGCCATCAGTCTGTTCTCAGAAGTCATGGCACGTATCCGCCGCTGCCCCGTCACCGGCTATCAGCTGGTGGCCCTGCTGCCCCTGGTGCCCGGCGGCGGCATCTACTACGCCATGGGCTACTGTCTGGAGGGCGACACAGAGCAATTCCTCAGCGCCCTGCTGGGCACTCTGGGCATGGCGGCCGCCCTGGCGGTTGGGGTCATCCTGGCCTCCTCCCTGTTCCGGGCAGTGTTCCCGCGCCTGGCTCGCGTCCCGAAGCGCATGCCCTCCGGCAGGCAAAACCCATAAATGATTTTTTCAGCAGCCCGGCGGAACACGCCGGGCTGCTTTTCTCCGCCTTGCGCTGTCGGATGGAAGAGATTATAATGGAATCGACTTGATTCGACAGAGGAGGACTTCCATGTACATTGCCGACCTCCACATCCACTCCCGCTTTTCCCGGGCCACCAGTAAGGACGGAGATCTCCCCCACCTGGACTGGTGGGCCCGGCGAAAGGGCATCCGAATGGTGGGCACCGGGGACTTCACCCACCCCGCTTGGCGCGCCGAGCTGCGGGAGCAGCTGGTGCCCGCCGGAGAGGGCGTCTATACCCTGCGCCAGGATTTGCGCCTGCCGGATGTCGCCCCGGGCGAGGCGCCCCGGTTCGTTATCACCGGGGAGATCAGCTGCATCTACAAGCGCCACGGCAGAACCCGGAAAGTCCACAACCTGATCCTGCTGCCCTCTCTGGAGGCGGCGGACGAGCTCTCCGCCCGGCTGGAGGCCATCGGCAACATCCACTCCGACGGACGGCCCATTCTGGGGCTGGACAGTCGGGACCTGCTGGAGCTGACCCTGGACACCTGCCCGGACGCGGAATTCATCCCCGCTCACATCTGGACGCCCCACTTCGCTCTGTTTGGCGCCTTCTCCGGCTTCGATACCATGGAGGAGTGCTTCGGGGATCTGACCGGCCACATCCACGCGGTGGAGACGGGCCTCTCCTCTGATCCGCCCATGAACTGGCGGGTCTCTGCCCTGGACGGACTCACCCTGGTCTCCCACTCCGACGCCCATTCCCCCTCCAAGCTGGGCCGGGAGGCGGATCTTCTGGACACCGGCCTCACCTACCCGGAGCTGGTCCGGGCCATCCGCACCGGAGAGGGATTCCAGGGCACGGTGGAGTTCTTCCCCGAGGAGGGCAAGTACCACCTGGATGGCCACCGGAACTGCGGCGTCTGCCTGACCCCGGCGGAGACAGCGGCGCTGGGCGGCGTCTGCCCCGTTTGCGGGAAGAAACTGACCATCGGCGTGGAGCACCGGGTGGAGGCCCTGGCGGACCGTCCTGCAGGGTTTCGTCCCGAGGGTGCCAAACCCTTTGAGAGTTTGGCGCCCCTGCCGGAGGTGATCGCCGCCTCCACCGGAGTCTCCGCCGCTGGGAAGAATACCCAGGCGCTGTACGAGCAGATGCTCCATGCCCTGGGGCCGGAGTTCTCCATCCTGCGGGAGGTGCCTGTGGAGGATATCGCCCACACGGCCGGCCCCTGCGTGGCGGAGGGCATCCGCCGCCTGCGGGCCGGGCAGGTGGAGCGCCGGGCGGGCTTTGACGGGGAGTACGGCGTCATCTCCCTGCTGACCCCCGGTGAGATCGCCCGGTTCAGCGGGCAGATCTCTCTGTTTGGCCTGGACCTGCCTGTGCGCAAATCCAAGCCCCGCCGGGAGCTGCAGCACGTTTTGGCGCCAGAAGCGGCCCCGGCTGCTCCCCAGCCGGAGGCGCTGAATCCCCCGCAGCTGGAGGCCGTCACCTCCACCGCGCCGGTAACCGCTGTGACGGCGGGCCCCGGCACCGGCAAGACCCGCACCCTGGTGGCCCGGATCGCCTGGCTGGTGGAGGAACGGGGCGTCCGCCCCGGAGAGATTACCGCCGTCACTTTCACCAATCAAGCGGCGGCAGAGATGCGCGCCCGGCTGGAACAGCGTCTGGGCGGCAAGCGGGCGGTGGCGGCCATGACCATCGGCACCTTCCACGCCATCTGTCTGAAACTGCTTGGCGACGTGCGGCTCATCAGTCCCGGCGAGGCCCTGACCATCGCGGAGCAGGTGCTGCGGGAGTCCGGCCGAAAGGGCGGCGGAAAAACGCTGCTCCAGTCTGTCTCCCGGGTGAAAAACGGCGTGTCCCCGGAGGATACCGGTCTGGACGCGGAGCTGTACGACGCCTATCAGGCCCGGCTGCGAGACCTGGGCGCCCTGGACTTCGACGACCTGCTGACCGAAGGACTGAAGCGGGATGTCACCGGTCTGCGGTGCTTCCGCCATGTGCTGGTGGACGAGTTTCAGGATATCAACGATATCCAGTACCAGCTGGTCCGGTCCTAGAGCCGGAGCGGGGAGCTGTTCGTCATCGGCGACCCGGACCAGTCCATCTACGGCTTCCGGGGCGCCGACTGCCGGTGCTTCCAGCGGCTTCAAGAGGAGCATCCTGGTGTAAAGGAAATTCACCTAACAGAAAATTACCGCTCTGCTCCGGCCATTCTGGATACGGCCTTGGCAGTGATCGGTCATAATCCCGGCGGGGGCCGAATACTGACTCCCCACTGCCCCGCCGGTCCTGCCGTGCGACTGGTCCAGGCAGCGGACAGCTTCTCCGAGGCCGTATTCATCGCCAAGGAGATCGGCCGTATGACCGGCGGCGTGGACATGCTGGAGGCCCAGGCCCTGGGCCACGAGCGGACGGTGCGGGCCTTTTCCGATATTGCGGTGCTCTGCCGCACCCACCGGCAGCTGGAGCTGGTGGAGAAATGCCTCCGCCACGACGATATTCCCTGTCTTGTCACCGGGCGGGAGGACTTCCTGGATGACCCGGCGGTTCGGGGGGCGCTGGGCTTCCTCCGTTCCCTGGTGGTGCCAGCAGACAACGCGGCGCTGGAGTCCGCCCTCCGGCTGCTGTGGAACTGCCCGGCAGATCTCATCCAGAAGGCCCAGACGCTCTGCCAAAAGATGGGCACGCTGGACTCGGCGGCCCTGCAGGAGGCGGTCCGGGGCCACGGCATTCTGGAAAACTGGCTGGACCGGACAGAGGTCTGGCTCCCTCTGGTCCAGACGGAAACACCCCGGAAGCTGGTGGAACAGTGGGAGGAACAGTACGGCACCTCTCCGGCCCTGGAACGCCTGCGGAACACGGCGGTATTCCACGAGGACTTCGACAGCCTCTGGGATGCTCTGGTCCTGGGCCAGGAGGCAGACCTCCGGCGGGCATCCGGCAAACACTGGGCCTCCGGCGCAGTGCGCCTGATGACGCTCCACGGTGCCAAGGGTTTGGAATTCCCTGCGGTGTTCCTGGCGGGTCTCTCCGCCGGAGCGATGCCCCTGGAGTCCCCCGGCCGCCCGGCGGATGCGGAAGAGGAGCGGCGGCTCTTCTTTGTGGGCCTCACCCGGGCCCGGGAGGAGCTGATCCTCACCGCCGCGCCGGAGTTCTCTCCCTTCCTGCGGGAACTGCCGGAGACGGTGGTCCGGGAGACCACCGGCCGCCGCCGGGAGGCGGAACAGCTGCGCCTGTTCTGAGCGATTCCCCTTCTCCCAGTTCATACCAAAAGCCCCGGGCACACGTGTGTCCGGGGCTTCTCTCTTTTCCGTTGCCTTCAGATTCGGTATGCCCGATCCCTGACAGCAGCTAACAGCGCGTGACGCTCGTTAGGCAGGGAGTCATCCAGCACAGCGTTCAGCAGTTCCCGCAAAGTCTGTCCCACCGCGGGGCCGGAGAGTCCCATGGCCAGCAGGTCCCGCCCGTTCACCGCCAGCTGCCGCAGGGATACGCAGGCGCCCTCCACCAGCAGCTGGTCCAGGATGCATTCCGCCCTGTCGATCTCCCCCTGCAGGAAGCGGTACGCCGGGGCCTGAGCCAGATTGTCCGCTCGCTTCACATCCAGCAGACGCCGCAGGTCCCGCTCCCCCAGTGCCCCCAGTGCCCGAGCCACGCCCGGGCGGGTGCGTGGGATGTTGCGGTCATGCCAAGCCACCAGCTGCACCACCGTCTCCCGGAGAACCGTCTCGGCCCGGAGGCGACCCAGCATGGCCTCCGCCATGCGGGCGCTCTCCGCCGGATGGCCGTAAAAGTGTCCGCAGCCCAGCCCATCCACTGTAAAGCAATTTGGCTTTCCAATATCGTGAAGCAGCATGGTCAGCCGCAGCTCCGGCTCCGGTTTCACTTTCTCCATGGCATGGAGGGTGTGCTCCCACACATCGTAACAATGGTGGCCGTTCCGCTGGTCAAACCCCACCATGGGCAGAATCTCCGGCCAGAAGACGCCAGCCACATCCGGATAGGCCCGCAGGACCTCTGCGGCCCATTTTCCGGACACCAGCTTTTTCAGCTCCGCCCAGATCCGCTCCGGAGCAATGGCTCTCAGCAATTCCCGGTTCCGGTGGATGGCCACCGCTGTATCCGGATGGACAGTGACCCCCAGCTCCGCCGCGAACCGCAGTCCCCGCAGGATGCGGAGGGCATCCTCGCCGAACCGGCGGTCCGGCTCTCCCACACACCGCAGGACCTTCGTCGTCAGGTCTGCCCGGCCGCCCAGAGGGTCGTACAGGGTCCCCTGCAGGTCCGCTGCCATCGCGTTGATGGTGAAGTCCCGGCGCCGCAGATCCTCCTCCAGAGAGTCGGTGAACGTCACGGTCTCCGGCCTCCGGTGGTCCCGATAGGCACCGTCCCGCCGGAGTGTAGTGATCTCCACGCCACCCTGCTCCGTCTTTACGGTGACGGTGCCGTGGCGCAGACCAGTTGGGACAGCCCGGCCGGCAAACAGGGCCATAGTCTCCTCCGGCCGGGCGGAAGTGGTCACATCCCAGTCCCCCGGCATCCGGTCCAGCAGGGCATCCCGGACGCAGCCGCCCACGCACCATGCACCATACCCCGCCGCCTCCAGTGTTTTCAGGATCTCCCCTACCGGAGCGGGGATCGTTACCGTTGTCATGTGCCCACCTCCCTTATGTCCATTCTCCTTGCGTATCGCGGATCAGCTCTGCGGGCCGTCCCATCGCCACTCCATAAGAAGTTCCGCTTCCCCAGTCTCGGGATCCACGCCCTCCTCCAGGACACGGAACCCCTCCCGCCGGTAGAAGGCTGCCGCCCGGAGGTTTTTCCGGTAGACCTGCAGGCGCAGCTGCCCGCGGCTGGTCTTCACGTGGTCCAACAGCTGCCGACCCACGCCGCCGGACCGGGCCTCCCTCCGGACGAAGATGCCGGCGATGTAGTCTCCCAGAAGTCCGATGAAGCCTGAAATTTCGGCCCGCGCCTCCGTCTCAAAGCCCCAGACCTCCGCCCGGGCCAGCGCAGTCCTGACCTCTTCAAAATGTCCCAGCCAATAGGCTGCTGGGATGAAATCGTGGGCTTCCCGGTTGGCGTCCAACCAGATGGCCGCCACAGCATCCAGGTCGCCCTTCCCCATTCTTCGGATCATGGGCCTCCTCCATTCCTCCTGTACCTCGCGCTGCTCTGATGATACCACACCAAGCGACCCGCCGCAAGGCAGGGTCCATCGGATTCTGCCTTTTGAAGTATGATCGTGATTTCACGGAACAAGGAAATCTTCTGTCATTTGGGTGAAACTATGCCTGGATCTCCGCTCCTTCACAGCCGGTCATGTTTCCACCCGTGGGCAAAAGACGTGGGCAGCTGTTTTCCCCGCGGAACACAGCTGCCCATGTTGTCCAGGCGTGGAAGCAATGCCTTCCGCCCCTCAGGCTGGAATTTCGGGAACTGAATTGCACCCCAAAACAGGCCCGCTCTATGCCTTCTTCCGTGTCAGGAAAATCCCAAGGATTGCTCCTATCAAGAGCATCGGCGCAAACCTGACAAACAGCCATTCAAATGCGTGAAAAGCGACTCCAACAACGGCGGTTTCCGGATCGTGATAATTCCACCCCAGATAAGGACTCCCGCAGTAAATGAAAACTGCGGAAATAATTACGATGGCCGTACACAATCCAATAAGCAGGCAGCGAGCTGTTTTTCGCCGCAGCTCCTTCCCCTGTGCCAGCTGCAAATTTATGATCTCCAGCTTTTCGGAAACCGCTTTCAGGTCATCAGCCTTCGCCGCTGTGACAGGTTCTCCGAGCAGCGTGCTCACAGGTGTTTCAAACGCCCCTGACAGGGAGATCAGCATATCAGCATCCGGAACAGACAATCCCTGCTCCCATTTGGAGATGGTCTGCCGCACCACATTCAGCTTGATCGCAAGTTCCTCCTGCGATAGCCCTTTTGATTTTCTGATGGCTTTGATGTTTTCACATAACATAGGGAATGAACTCCTTTCTGATTAACGCCATTGTACGAGAAACAGCCTGTTTTCGCAAGCAACGTATATTAACATTTGCGTTCAGACTGTGCAGGCGGCTTTTGGCTTCTTTCTTTTGCGGCAGGCAAGATTTGTTGATTCCTGCGGCACGTATCCAAACCGGCAAATTACGCAAAGCTGCCACAGGTATGCGGCAAATTACCTTCCTCTTACGGCTGCGCTCAGTTTGGTGAAGCCGACGGAATTGGGGTCGCCACCGCTGATCTTGAAACGGGGCCCTGGATTTCTCTGGTTGCATTTTCCGTCTTCTCATACTATAATGAAATATTTGGTAAGGAATTGCAGGTTTTTGGGCAACCTCATGGTATTCCCACAGAATCATCAGCGGCGCGCTGGCAGTGCGCTTCAGATAAGGAGTCTTTTCATGATGAACAATCTCCATCCCATCCGCGACTATATCGTCCCCGGCAAGCGGGCCCATCTGGTGGGCATCGGCGGCGTGTCCATGTGCCCCCTGGCGGAGGTGCTGCGGGGCATGGGCCTCCATGTCCAGGGCTCCGACATGACGGAGAGCGACACGGTCCGCCACCTCCGGTCCTTGGGCATCCCCGTGGCCATCGGCCACAACGCCGAAAACCTGGGGGACTGCGATCTGGTGGTCCGCACCGCTGCCGTCCACGACAGCAACCCGGAGATCGCCGGTGCCGTGGCCCGGGGTATCCCCGTGTACGAGCGGGCCCAGGCCTGGGGTGCCATCATGCAGCGGTATCCCAACGCGCTGTGCGTGGCCGGTACCCACGGCAAAACCACCACCACCTCCATGTGCACCCACATCTTCATGGCGGCGGAGGCGGATCCCACGGTGATGATCGGCGGCACCCTGCCCCTGCTCCACGCCGGCTACCGGGTGGGCCAGGGGGACACCATCATCCTGGAGTCCTGTGAGTACTGCAACAGCTTCCTCAGCTTCTTCCCCACCGTGGCAGTGATTTTGAACGTGGAGGAGGACCACCTGGACTTCTTCAAGGATCTGGCCGACATCCAGCACTCCTTCCGCCGGTTTGCGGAGCTGGTGCCCCCGGCGGGGTCCGTCATCGTCAACGCGGACAACGCCAGCGCCATGGAGGCGGTGGCCGGGCTGGAGCATCCCATCTTCACCTTCGGCCTGGACCATGCCGCCGACTGCACCGCCGCCAATCTGACGGAGGTGGACGGCAGGCCGGTATTCGACGTGATGATCCGCGGCGAGAAATACGCCCGCGTAGAGCTCCACGTCTACGGCCACCACAATGTTCTCAACGCCCTGGCGGCAGCCTCTGCGGCCTGGGCACTGGGCCTGCCGGGCCATGCGGTGGAGACGGGCCTGGCCTCCTTCACCGGCGCCGGCCGCCGATTCGAGCACAAGGGTACCTATCATGGGGCGGAGGTCTACGATGACTACGCCCATCACCCCGACGAGCTCCACGCCCTGTTCACCACCGCCAAGGAAATGGGGTATGAACGGCTGGTGGTGGCCTTCCAGCCCCACACCTACTCTCGCACCGCCAAGCTGTTCGAGCGGTTCGTGGAAGAGCTGAAAATCCCGGACGTGGCCATCCTGGCGGAGATCTTCGCCGCCCGGGAGCAGAACACCTTGGGCATCTCCTCGGCGGACCTGTGCCGCAATATCCCCGGCGCTGTGTACTGCTCCACCCTGGACAAGGCGGCGGCGGCTCTGCGGCAGGCGGCCCGGCCCGGCGACTTGATCCTCACCGTAGGCGCCGGTGACATCTACCGGGCCGGGGAAAAGCTGCTGGCGGGGGTGTGAGCCGTGGAGATCTCAGAGAGCCGCACCGCCGCCCCGGCAGAGGGCCGCGCCGCCGTGGAGCTGGAGACCTTTGCCCTGCTGGACCGGCTGCGCATCCCCTATGCTTGGGTGGCCCACGAGACCGCCGACACCATCGCCGACTGCGATGTGGTCAGCGAGGTGCTGGGCATCTCCATCTGCAAGAACCTGTTTCTCTGCAACCGGCAGAAGACGGCGTTCTACCTGCTGACCATGCCCGGCGGCAAGCCCTTCCAGACCAAGGTCCTCAGCGCCCAACTGGGCACCACCCGCCTCTCCTTCGCCCCGCCGGAGCTGATGGAGTCCATGCTCCGCTGCACCCCCGGCTCTGCCAGCGTGCTGGGCCTGGCCTATGACACGGAGCGCCGGGTCCGGCTGGTGATGGACCGGGCAGTCCATGACGCGGCCTGGTTCGGCTGCCACCCCTGCAAGAACGACGCCAGCCTCCGCCTGCGGACGGAGGACCTGCTGCATGTCTTTCTCCCCCACACGGGCCACGATGTGACGGTGGTGGACCTGTAACGGCATCTATGGAAAAACGAGGACCGGACCGGTCCTCGTTTTCTGTTTTCCCTCAGTGGGGAGAGGTCAGCTTGATGCCGACAATGCCCGTCAGCAGCAACACGGTGAAAAACATCCGGGCGGCGGTCACCGGCTCCTTGAAGATCAGGATGCCCACCGCCACGGAGCCTACGGCCCCGATGCCGGTCCAGACGGCGTAGGCAGTGCCCAGGGGAAGCGTCTTCATGGCCTGGCTCAGCAAATAGAAGCTGGCCAGCATCCCCGCAATGGTCATCACGGACCAGCCCAGCTTCGTGAAGCCATCGGACAGTTTCAGGAACGAGGACCAGAACACCTCCAGAAGTCCCGCGCATGCCAGAAATACCCATGCCATGCAAATCACTCCTCCTCTGACAGCAAAAAATAAAAGGCGCCCGCGCCCCGCATCTCCAATGGCCTACGGATGCAGGGGCAAACGCCTTTGTCCGCCCGGCGGCGGACCTATATTGATGTTTTATTTTACAGATTTCCCGGGAAATGTCAAGTCCTTTCTACCACAGAGCGGTAAAACCGCTCCCGGTCCTCCCGGAGCATCCGCAGCTCCCCGGTGGAGAGCATCTGCCGGATGCGCTCCGCCAGCCAGACGTCGCCGATGCCCGGCTTCTCCCGGCCCAGAACCTCTCCAATGATGTTGGCGATCTTCGTCTGGCCCTCGGGCAGATGGCGTCGGATCATTTCGTCGTAGAAGTCCTCCCCCACGCTGCGGACCCGGCCGTTCACCACCGCCCGGAGCGGGGCGTTCTCCTGCCGGAGCACCTCCCACCGATGGGCCATAGCGCCCAGCATCACCGGCGGCAGCGGCTCCTCCCGGGACAGGAAGCGTCCGAACAGCTCCGGCTCCACCTCGCCCCAACCCAGGTAGGTCTCCACGACGCCGTCCGGCCGCTCCCGCCAGGGCGGCAGGAACACCACGCGGACGTCGGCCTTTGTGTCTTTCAGCAGGCTGGCAGCGTGGAGCAGACCGCAGGCGCCGTATGGCGTATGGTCCACCCAAATACGGACGGCGTCCCTAGAGCCGCAGGACCTCAATCGCTCCGCTGCCTCCAAATTCCGCTGCCAGTCCCGGTCCGTGGTCTCATCATCACCATCACACCACCGGCGCAGCAGGTCCCACCGGTCCGCCCCCAGCGGTTCTCGGATATCCCCCATATCCAGTCCCAGGGACAAGACCAGTACATCACTCGGACTGCCGCCCAGGGGGATGGCCTCCCGTTCCAGGGCCGCCTGCCGCCGCTGGGCCCGCTGGATCTGGTGGATCTCTTCTCCCGCGGGCGCTTTTCCGTCATCGAAGCCGATGACCGTAGTAGATGTCACATTTCCGCCGTCCTCTGTGCGGCTGAGAACGAATCCGAAGCCTTTCCGTCCGCTCCCGCCGCAGCGCTGGGCCACCCGCAGGGCACCGCAGGTTGACATATCAAAACACAGTTCCAGCATGGTCTTGCCTCCTGGATGTCACGGCTGCTGATCTTCTCAGGGATCCAGCAATGTTTTCCCAAAGCCAAAGCCCCATTGATAGGCCCAGCCCAAGGACGTGAGCAGAAGCACCGTCAGCCCGTAGCCGAAGAGGAGCCCCGTCGCCAGCCGCCGGAGATTACCGCTCTCATAGGGCGTACAGAGCTGGAGAAGTCCGTCCGCAATCAACGGAACCAGCAGCACAGCCGCCACTCCCGCCGGGGGATGGACCGCCCACCAGGTTGCCAGCCCCGCCAGGATGCCCGCCAGCTCCCCGGTGCACCGGGCGCAGATGGGAAAGGGCGTTCCGTCCCGAAAATGGAAAGAGCGATCCGGCCGGCAGTGGCATCCGAAGAGAATCGGAAGCCACCGCCAAAGCCAGCGCCGCAGCTTAATAGGCATGCACCGCTGCGCTGATGCCCAGAGCCGCCGCCGCAACGTACATCAGTACATAGGCGATCACGCACACCAGGGCGCCGATGCCCGCCGCCTTGGCAGTCCGGGGCTTGGTATCCTTCCATACCAGGAACAAGATCAATCCTGCAATGGGAATACAGCAGCCCAGAAGCCCCCACAGGAAGCCGCCGTTGTCCGCTGCCGGTGGAGGATTATTCGGTCCTCCGTTCTGAGGTGTGCCGCATTTCGGGCAGACCGCCGCATAGTCATCGATCAATGCACCACATTTTCTGCAATAAGCCATCGTTTTTCCCTCCAAGACACAGTTTGCTGCGTTCGCCTCCGCGCTGTCCCAAAGCCGCGTGGCGCCCTCCACCTGAGGGAACCAAGCACCTTGATTGTATCGGTCCCCGCACCTGCTGTCAAGGCTAATCCGACAGATTCCAACCAAAAGGGACAAGGCAGGCAGCTTTCGCTGCCCGCCTTGTAAAAAGTCCGGGAGATCTTACTTCTTGCTCAACGCCTCGTCGATGGCCTTAGCCGCGGTCTTGCCGGCGCCCATGGCCAGGATGACGGTGGCAGCACCGGTGACGGCGTCGCCGCCGGCATAGACATTCTCGCGGGAGGTGAGACCGTCCTCGTTCACCACGATGCCGCCCTTCTTGTTGATTTCCAGGCCCTTGGTGGTGGACTTGATCAGGGGGTTGGGGCTGGTGCCCAGGGCCATAATAACGCAGTCCACGTCCACGTCGAACTCACTGCCGGGGACCTCGATGGGACGGCGGCGGCCGGAGGCATCGGGCTCGCCCAGTTCCATCCGGATGCAGCGGATTCCCTTCACATCGTCGTTCTCGTCCGCCAGCACCTCCACCGGGTTGCAGAGAGTCTTGAAGATGATGCCTTCCTCCTCGGCGTGCTCCACCTCTTCACGGCGGGCGGGCAGCTCCTCCATGCCGCGGCGGTACACAACATAGACCTCTGCACCCAGGCGCTTGGCGCACCGGGCGGCGTCCATGGCCACGTTGCCGCCGCCTACGACGGCCACCTTCTTGGGATGGATGAGGGGCGTGTCGGAATCGGGCAGGTATGCCTTCATCAGGTTGATGCGGGTCAGGAACTCGTTGGCGGACAGCACGCCCTTGTAGTTGACGCCGGGGATGTTCATGAACATAGGCAGGCCGGCGCCGGAGCCGATGAACACGGCCTCAAAACCCATCTCATCCATCAGCTCGTCCACGGTGATGGTGCGGCCCACCACGGTATCGGTCATGATCTTCACGCCGAAGTGTTCCAGCCGGGCCACCTCCTTGGCCACAATGGCCTTGGGCAGACGGAACTCCGGGATGCCGTACACCAGCACGCCGCCAACCTGGTGCAGCGCCTCGAACACGGTGACGTCATACCCCTTCCGGGCCAGATCGCCGGCACAGGTCAGGCCCGCAGGGCCGGAGCCTACCACAGCTACCTTGTGGCCGTTGCTCTCCGGCACGACGGGAGCGCCGCCCTGATGGCCGTGGGTATTGTGATAGTCCGCCACAAACCGCTCCAGACGGCCGATGCCCACGGGCTCACCCTTGATGCCCCGGATGCACTGGCCCTCGCACTGGTTCTCCTGGGGGCAGACACGGCCGCAGATGGCGGGCAGGCTGTTGGTGGAGGTGATGACGCCGAAGGCCTCGTCAAACTTGCCTTCCGCCACCTTGGCGATGAACTCGGGAATATGTACGTTCACGGGGCAGCCGTTCACGCACTTGGGGTTCTTGCAGTTCAGGCAGCGCTTGGCCTCGTCGATGGCCATTTCCTCAGTATAGCCCAGGGCCACCTCGTCGAAGTTCTTGTTGCGGACATCGGGCTCCTGAGAGGGCATGGGATTCTTCTTCAAAGACATATTGGCCATGATTATTCGGCCTCCTTCTTGAACAGGTTGCAGGTCTCCTCATATTTGTGGGCCTCAAAGTCCCGATACATCTGGTTCCGCTTGACCGCCAGATCCCAGTCCACCTTGTGGCCGTCGAAATCCGGGCCGTCCACGCAGGCGAACTTCATCTCGCCGCCCACGCTCAGGCGGCAGCCGCCGCACATGCCGGTGCCGTCAATCATGATGGGGCTCATGGAAACGGTGGTGGGGATGCCGTAGGGCTCCGTGGTCTTGGAAACAAATTTCATCATCACCATGGGACCGATGGCGAACACCTCATCATACTGGTTGCCAGCGTCAATCAGCTCCTTCAGCGCCTCGGTGACAACGCCCTTCTGGCCATAGGAGCCGTCGTCGGTGCAGACCTTCAGTACGCTGCTTGCGGCCCGGAACTCATCCTCCAGGATCACCAGATCCTTGTTCTTGAAGCCGATGACGGCGTGGACCTCGGCCCCGCAGTCGTGGAACTTCTTCAGCACGGGATACGCGATGGCGCAGCCGACACCGCCGCCCACCACGCAGACCTTCTTCTTGCCCTCGGTCTCGGTGGCCTTGCCCAGGGGGCCCACAAAGTCCTGGAGGCTGTCGCCCTCTTTCATGCGGCTCAGCTTTTCCGTGGTGGCGCCCACGGTTTGGACGATGATGGTGACGGTGCCCTTCTCCGGGTTATAGTCGTTGATCGTTATGGGGATTCGCTCGCCGTTCTCATCCACGCGCAGGATGATGAACTGGCCCGGCTGGGCCTTCTTGGCGACCAGGGGTGCCTCGATCTCATACAGGGTGACGGTGGGACGGAGGGCCTCTTTTCTCACGATACGATACATAGTGTTCCTTCTTTCCCGAATGATCGAATTTTGGTATTTGCGGCGATGTATCCTTCGACACGACACATTGTCTATACTTTAACACAACCCCCGAAAGCAGTCAATCCGTTTTTGCGGGGATTCTGCGAAAAAAATAACAAACTTTCCAGCGCCCCTTCTGGCCGGTCAATCATCCTGTACAAAGGGTGATGCGCCGCCCCTCGGACCGGAGGACGCCCTCCTCCTTCAATCGCTTCAGCTCCCGCATCATGGCGCTGCGGTCCGTGGCGATGTAATCCGCCAGCATACTCAGGGAGAAGGGCAGCTGGAAGGTCCGGCTCCCCTCCTTCTCCGCCAGCTGGTTGAAGTAGCACAGGAGCTTTTCCCGGATGGACCGGCGGGAGAGAACGTCCACCCGCTCGGACAGGGCCTGGGCCTTGTCTGAGATCAGCCGCAGCATATTCTGCACCAGCAGGCTATGATGGGTGCAGGCCCGCTCACACCGCTTCAGAATATGGGGATAGTCGATGAACACCACGTCGCAGGCCGTGCGGCAGACCACTTCCAAGCTGTCCCGGCCGGAGGTGGAAAACGCCAGGCTCTTGCCGAACACACCGCCGGGGCCCAGCTCCTCCAGCACAGTGGCGACTCCCTCCTCGTCGATGCGGATCAGGGATGCCTCCCCCCGCTCCACCACGCCTACGGCGTTGCCAGCCGGGCCGGAGAAGTCGTAGATCACCTCGTCCACCCGATAGCTCCGCTGCACCGCCTGAAAGCAGTCCAGCATCTGCTGGTAATTCTCGTACCCGATGTCCTGAAACAAGGGGCTCTTTTTCAGTTCCTGTGGGGTCAACATCGCGGCCGCTCCCTTCTGTTGCATATATCACATTTTATAATAACAGCCTCTGTCGAAAAAGTAAAGACCGTTCTCCGGCAGATTTCATAGATTATTCACCAATTCCCCAGGCATTTCCTGTATACTTTTTTTAGAAGGCCGGAAAGGCCGAATACGGGCGGGCCCCCGCCCTTAGAAATGAGGCAGCAAAGTGAACATAGCTTATTTTCTGCTCCCGAAGCACAGCGTCGCCTATCTGTACGATGACTGCACCTTCCGTCAGGGACTGGAAAAGATGCGGCACCACGGCTATACCGCCATCCCCGTCATCAGCCGGGATGGGAAATATGTCGGTACAGTCAGTGAGGGGGATTTCCTCTGGCAGCTCCTGTCCAAGGACTGCGAGACCTTGACTGCCTACTCCATGAAGGACATGGAGCGGCTGCAGGTCCGGGACATTCTGCGGGGCAACAGCTATCCTCCCGTCCGGATCACCGTCACCATGGAAGAGCTCCTCCACAGCGCCATGAACCAGAACTTCATCCCTGTGGTGGACGACCTGGGGAACTTCACCGGGATCGTCACCCGAAAAGACATCATCCGCTACTTTGCGGAGCAGAAGGATGCGGCGGAGCCGCTGCCTTTGCGGAAGATCGTATAAACCGACCGGGAGACGGCGGGGCACTGCCCCGCCGCCTTTTTTCTCCCCCGCTTTTATCCCATCATATCATCCAGGGAGTATTTGCGCACCTGGCCTGGCGGGCCCCCGTCCCGGGTGGCCACTCCCGCCACATAGCCCGGAAAGGTGTCCAGAAAATAGAATCGCTCCCCAGGCTGGAGCGGGGTCTCCGACGCCAGCATGGTCCCCACGCCGGCGCCGCTGCGCTTGGCCCGGGCCTCCCGCCGGACCCAGCTCTGGAAGAAGGCCCGTTCCGTGGTCACATCCGCCAGACGCCGCATGGCCCGCTCGCTCACCGGCCGGATGTGCTCGATATCCACCCCCACCGGCTCCCCGGACAGGGCCACCAGCACCGCGCCGGTGGTGTGGCTCAGATTGAAGTGGACCTCTGGGAAATCCGGGAAGTAGGGCTTGCCCAGAGAGGTGAGCCGGATAGGCGGAAGCTCCCGCCAGCGGTACTGCTCCCACAAGGCATGGCGTAGAATGAGATAGGCGCACAGGGGCTCCCGCCGCTTTTCCGACTGCTTGATCCGCAGCAGCCGCTCCTGCCGCTCCGGGGGCAGCAGGGGCAGCATGGCCTCCGTCTCCCGCTCCGTCAGCGGGCGCTCCAACCGGGCCGCCCAAAGCTCGATGGACATCTCACGCCTCCTCTCCGCCGCTTCGACGCTTTTCTACCATTTTACGCAGGCCGCGGCAGTCTGTAAACCCACTAGGCAAAAACTTTTTGAAAAAATCCAGCAAAAAAAGAGGAAATCCCAAAAGAACGGGGTATATCTAAAATGTCTCGTTTTGGGTACGCCCTCGCTTTCGGGTATGACCCTCGGGAAATCTGGCAACACTCACCGAAAGGAGGAGACCTTGACATGCCCTTTCCCCAGAGCTTTCTGGACGAGCTGATGGCCCGGAGTGACATCGTGGACGTGGTGGGCAGCTATGTGCAGCTGACCCGAAAGGGCGCGAATCTCTTTGGTCTGTGTCCCTTCCACAGTGAGAAGACCGGCTCCTTCTCCGTCTCTCCGGACAAACAGATCTACTACTGCTTCGGCTGCAAGCGGGGCGGCGGCGTTATCAACTTCATCATGGAGGAGGAGAATCTCTCCTTCCCGGATGCGGTGCGCTTTCTGGCCAAACGGGCGGGGATGGAGGTGCCGGAGGAGGACGGCGACCGGGAGGCGGGCCGCAGGCGCCAGCGTCTGCTGGACCTGAACCGGGACGCGGCCCGGTTCTACTATCAGATGCTCCAACAGCCGGAGGGGCGGGCGGTGCAGGAATATCTGGACCGGCGGAAAATTCGCAGGGCCACGGCAGTGAACTTCGGTCTGGGAGCCTCTCTGGATGCCTGGGACGCGCTGATCCTGGCCATGACGAAGAAGGGCTACACGAAGTCGGAGCTGCTGGAGGCAGGCCTGGCGGTGCAGAACCGGAACGGCGGCCTGTACGACAAGTTCCGCAACCGGCTCATCTTTCCTGTCATCGATGTGCGGGGAGACGTGGTGGCCTTCGGCGGCCGGGTCCTGGACAAGTCTGAGCCCAAGTACATGAACTCCCAGGAGACACCGGTGTACTCCAAACGGCGGGTTCTGTACGGACTGAATCTGGCCAAGAAATCCAAGCGGTCCAACATCATCCTCTGCGAGGGCAACATCGACGTGGTAACGCTCCACCAAGCGGGATTCGACAACGCAGTGGCCTCCATGGGGACGGCTTTGACAGTGGAGCAGACACGGCTCCTCAGCCGGTTCACGAAGGAGCTGGTGCTGTGCTACGACAATGACAACGCCGGCAAGATCGCCACGGAGCGGGCGCTGGAGATCCTGAACAACTCGGAGTTTTCGGTCAAGGTCCTTCAGCTGCCCCGGCGGCGGACGGAGGATGGCGAACTGGTAAAGCAGGACGCCGACGACTTCATCAAGCTCCAGGGAAAAGACGCCTTCGAGGCGCTGCTGACCGGCAGTGAGAACGGCATCGAGTTCCGCATGGCCCAGGTGGCGGGTAAGTACGACCTCTCCAGTGACGAGGCCCGTGTGGCCTACTGTGAGGAGGTCAGCGCCCTGCTGGCCGCACTTGCCAATCCGGTAGAGCGGGAGATCTACACCACCCGGGCCGCAGAGACCGCCAAGATCACGCCGGAGGTCATGAGGCTGGAGGTCCAGCGGGCCTTCAAACGCCGCCTCTCCCGGGAGAAGCGGCAGGAGCTGCGGCGGGACCTGAACCCGGCGGTCCAGCTCCAGCCCAAGGAGCGGGAGCTGCGATACGACAACATCCGCTCCGCCCGGGCGGAGGAGGGCATCCTGCGGCTGCTGATCCGGGACGAGAGCCTGTTCCCGGAGGAGCCGCCCCTGCGGGAGGAGCAGTTCTCCTCCCCACTGCTGGGCCGTGCCTTTACCACGCTGTGGCAGGCCAAGGCGGCAGGACGCGTCCCCTCCCTGGCGGCCCAGGCGGAGTTCTTCTCCCAGGAGGAGATGAACCATCTCACCGGCGTCTGCCAGCAGCCGGAGTCTCTGCGAAACGGACAACAGGCGCTGGCGGACTACATACGCATCGTACAGACGGAGGCCGAGAAGCGGCTGGGGGGCGGGACTGCCGACCCGCTGCTGGCGGCCACAGAAAAATACAAAGACAAAAAGGGTACTGGAGGAAAGCAGCATGGCAAATGAGTTTGAGTTGAGCCCCAAGGAGCTGAAGAGACAGGCAGACGCGCTCCTGGCGGCCGCAGATGCGGCGGAGAAGGCCGCGGAGAGGGAGCCGGCTGCAAAGTCTGCCAAAAAGTCCACCCGGAAAAAGGGGGAGGAGACGGCCCAGGAGGCCCCCGCCGTCATGACGGACGAGGAGGCCCGGAAGGCCGGCATCCTCCGGCTGGACGACAAGCAGGTGGCTGCGCTGCCCGCAGCCTCCTGGCTGATGAACAACGAAAAACTGCGGGAACTGCTGGCCCGCGGTAAGAAGAAGGGCAAGTTGGACTCCGCAGATCTGATGGACGCGGTGGATGACCTGAATCTGGAGAGCGATCAGATGGATCAGCTCTACGACTCCCTGGAGGCGCTGAACATCGACATCAGCGCCGACGATGCCCTGTTGGCGGACCTGCCGGATGACGAGCCCGCCGCAGAGGAGATCGCCGATGTGGAGGAAGAGGAGCTGGTGGATCCCAACACTCTGGTGAACAGCTTCTCCATCGACGATCCTGTCCGTATGTATCTGAAAGAGATCGGCAAGGTGCCCCTGTTGTCCCCGGATGAGGAGATCGACCTGGCCCAGGCCATGGGCGCGGGCAACGAGGCCGACCGGAAGCTGGCGGAGATCGACCGGCTCCGGAAGGAGGGGCAGGAGATCCCCTACTCCCAGGAGGAGATCGCCGCCTGGAAGTCCGCCCACGCCAAGGGTGAGACCGCCAAGCAGAAGCTGGCGGAGGCCAACCTCCGCCTGGTGGTGTCCATCGCCAAGCGGTACGTGGGCAGGGGCATGCTGTTCCTGGATCTGATCCAGGAGGGCAATCTGGGCCTGATCAAGGCGGTGGAGAAGTTCGACTACACCAAGGGCTACAAGTTCTCCACCTACGCTACCTGGTGGATCCGGCAGGCCATCACCCGGGCCATCGCCGACCAGGCCCGCACCATCCGCATCCCTGTCCACATGGTGGAGACCATCAACAAGGTGATTCGGGTCAGCCGCCAGCTCCTGCAGGAGCTGGGCCATGATCCGTCTCCCAATGAGATCAGCGCGGAGATGGGAATGCCGGTGGAGAAGGTCCGGGAGATCCTGAAAATTGCCCAGGAGCCCGTCTCCCTGGAGACCCCCATCGGTGAGGAGGAGGACTCCCACCTGGGCGACTTCATCCCCGACGAGGGGGCCAGTGAGCCCAGCGAAGCCGCCAGCTTCACCCTGCTGAAGGAGCAGCTGATGGATGTTCTCTCCACTCTCACTCCCCGGGAGGAAAAGGTTCTAAAGCTCCGCTTCGGCATCGAGGACGGCCGCACCCGCACCCTGGAGGAAGTGGGCAAGGAATTCAACGTTACCCGGGAGCGCATCCGCCAGATCGAGGCCAAGGCCCTGCGGAAACTGCGCCACCCCAGCCGCAGCAAAAAGCTGAAGGATTTTCTGAACTGAAAAAACACAGACAGGCGCTGTCCCGCATGGGGCAGCGCCTGTTGTCTCTTCTGATCTCCGTCACGACGGAAAGTCCTGGATCACCGTCAGAAAGTCCCGGCCGTACCGCTCCGCCTTGGCGGAGCCCACGCCGCTGACCGCACGCAGCTCCGTCGTGGTCCGGGGGCGGGAAATCGCCATCTCCCGCAGGGTCTTGTCCGAG